>JAFGHU010000194.1 GCA_016929955.1 Bacteroidales bacterium
CACGACCAAAATACCTGATTTACTCATCATAAAACCAACGGTTTTTAAAGACGACCGCGGTTATTTTTTCGAATCTTACAATAAAGAATTTTTCTTATCAAAAGGCATAGATCAGAATTTTGTCCAGGATAATGAATCCAAATCGAATAAAGGTGTATTGCGCGGATTGCATTTTCAAAGGCCTCCTTTTTCGCAAGGAAAATTGGTTCGCGTGGTTAAAGGTGCCGTTTTAGATGTTGCCGTCGATTTGCGAAAATCGTCTCCAACCTTTGGCCAGTGGGAGTCTATTGAATTGACCGAAGAGAATAAATTTATGTATTGGATTCCCGCCGGATTTGCGCACGGTTTTATTACTTTAGAAGATAATACCGTATTCTTTTACAAATGCACAAATGTGTATAATAAAGCCTCAGAAGGCAGTATTTTATGGAACGATCCGGATTTAAATATCGATTGGGGAACGATAAATCAACCTATACTTTCCGACAAAGATAAAGCGGGGCCTTTCTTTAAAGATTTTAATAGTCCTTTTTGATTCACCATTTAAATTCACAATACCATGAAAACTTACCAAATACAAATTATTGCTTTTGTAATGTTTACAGGAATAGTAATTAGCCTGGGACTCAACACAAAGAGCAAAATAAGTAAAGCTGATTATAAAAAAGCCTTTGATGAAAACACAAAAGTCTTTGCAGTATTGCTTCCTGATAAGCTTTCCTTTGCAGGAGAAAAAATTCCACTCGATCGCTTTTATGTAAGAGAAGCTCTCGAAAAAGAAATTACGGTTAATACCTATTTTCATTCTTCATCTATTTTTATAATAAAAAGAGCCAATCGGTGGTTTCCTGTTATTGAACCCATACTAAAGAAAAACGATATTCCTGATGATTTTAAATACCTGGCTGTTGCCGAAAGCGGATTAGAAAATGTAGTTTCTCCCGCCGGAGCCACCGGATTTTGGCAAATTATGAAACATACAGGCAGAGAATTTGGTTTGGAAGTAAACGGTGACATAGATCAGCGATACCATATTGAGTTGGCTACGGAAGCCGCATGTAAATACCTAAAAAAAGCCTATGAAAAATATGGAAATTGGACTTTAGTTGCAGCATCGTATAATGCGGGGATGGGAAAAATTACTGATGAATTGGATCGCCAGCAAGAAGGAGATTATTTCGATATGATTTTTGGAGAAGAAACCGGGCGATATATTTACCGCATTCTGGCTTTAAAAGAGCTGCTCGAAAACCCTCAAAATTATGGCTTTTATTTAAGGAATGAAGACCTCTATCAGCCTTACCAATTGCGTAGGTTTACAGTTGATACTACTATAAATGACATTCCTGCTTTTGCAAAATCCTATGGCCTAAATTATAAAGAGTTCAAAATTTACAATCCTTGGATTCGACAGGCTTATTTAGCCAATAAAACGCGCAGAACCTATACGATTTCGGTTCCGTAATTTAGCTGTTAAATTATTCTTTTAAAAGTCGCCTAAGTTTACACCTATTTTTTTTGCACTTTTGCAAATTAATCTTTTCACAATTTCATGGGTCAGAATATAGAGGGCAAGGAACAAATTAAAAATACGCAAGAAGATTTTATCGAAATCTATGGAGCAAGGGTACATAATCTCCAAAATATGGATGTTAAAATCCCTCGTAATAAATTGGTGGTTATCACAGGATTAAGCGGAAGCGGAAAATCTTCTTTAGCCTTCGACACCATATATGCCGAAGGTCAGCGCCGCTATATGGAAACATTTTCAGCCTATGCCCGTCAGTTTATAGGCAATCTGGAAAGACCCGATGTTGATGAAATCAAAGGTTTAAGTCCTGTAATTTCCATTGAACAAAAAACAACCAATAAAAATCCACGATCTACTGTGGGCACGGTAACCGAAATTTATGACTTTTTGCGATTGCTTTATGCGCGAACAGCAACAGCATATTCTTTCAATACCGGTGAGGCCATGGTGCAATATACCGAAAAGCAAATTTTGGAACTTATTTATGCGAAATATACAAATCGTAAAATAATGGTATTGGCGCCTGTTGTGAGTGGAAGAAAAGGACATTATCGCGAACTCTTCGACCAGATAGTAAGGCTTGGATTTATTTCTGCGCGAATCGATGGTGAGGTTGAAGATGTTTATCGCGGACTTCAACTGGACCGCTATAAAGTGCATGATATCGAAATTGTTATTGATAAACTTAAAGTTGAAGAAAAATACGAGGATCGCATTGCAAAAGCAATCGAATTGGCTTTAAAACATGGCAAGGGCAGCCTTTCCATTTTAGATATTGAAACCGAAAAAACACAGTTTTACAGCAAGCAATTGATGTGTCCTAGCACCGGAATTGCTTATCCCTTGCCCGAACCCAATACCTTTTCTTTCAATTCGCCCTATGGTGCTTGCCCAAGCTGTAATGGTTTAGGAACAGTATCTGAAATCGATATCGATAAAATTTTCCCAAATAAAAAACTAAGTATCCGAAAAGGGGGAATTGCTCCGGTTGGCGCCTATAAAAACAACTGGATATTCAATCAATTACAAGCCATTGGCGAAAAATTTGATTTTAATCTCGACACAAGTATCGAAGACCTGCCCCAAGAAGCCGTGCAAATCATTCTTTATGGTTCGAGCGAAACAATAAAAGTTAAGAAAGAGTATTTGGGCGTTACATCTGAATACAAATTAAATTTCGAGGGCATTATCAATTTCATTCAAAATCAGGAAGATAATGGAAGCTCTACCGGAATAAAACGCTGGGCGGCCAGTTTTATGAACTTTAAAGCCTGTCCTACGTGTAATGGAAATCGATTAAAAACAGAAGCTTTACATTTTAGAATTGATGGAAAATCCATTTCTGATATTGCTAAAATGGATTTAATCAGCTTATACAAATGGGTAGAAACGATTGATTTTGAAGGAAATGAGAAGAATATTTTAATCAGCAAAGAAGTACTTCGCGAAATCAAAACCCGTTTAGGATTTCTTTTGGATGTTGGTTTGGGTTATCTGAGCTTAGACCGAACCAGCAAAACACTTTCAGGTGGCGAGTCGCAACGCATACGCCTGGCAACTCAAATCGGGTCGCAGTTGATTGGCGTTTTATATATCTTAGATGAGCCCAGTATTGGCTTGCATCAGCGCGACAATCAACGCTTAATAAAATCATTAAAAAACTTACGCGATATTGGAAATTCGGTCATAGTTGTGGAACACGATCAAGACATGATTTTAGCTGCCGACGAAGTGCTTGATATTGGCCCGGGAGCAGGAGTCCATGGCGGAAAAATTGTGGCTCAAGGAAGTCCATCTACTATGAAAGATTGCACAAGTTTAACCTGTCAATACATTAGCGGCCGAAAAACAATACCTATCCCCAATAAGCGCAGAAAAGGAAACGGTCAAGAGATTGTGTTGCATGGAGCCACAGGTAACAACCTTAAAAATGTAAAATTAAGTATCCCTTTGGGAAAATTTATATGTATTACAGGGGTTTCGGGAAGTGGAAAATCAAGCTTAATTAACGGAACGCTTTACCCCATTTTAAATCAATATTTTTATCAGGGCGTTAAAAAACCATTGCCTTATAAAACAATTGAAGGCCTAAAGCATATCGATAAAATCATCGAAATCGATCAATCGCCTATTGGCAGAACACCACGATCAAACCCGGCAACATATACCAAAGTATTTGATGATATACGCAAACTTTTTACCGATCTGCCCGAAGCAAAAATAAGAGCATATCAAGCCGGTCGCTTTAGTTTCAATGTTAAAGGCGGTCGCTGCGAAAGCTGTAAAGGTGCCGGCATTCGTGTTATCGAAATGAATTTTTTGCCTGATGTTTCTGTAGAATGCGAAGAATGTCAAGGCAAACGTTATAATCGAGAAACTTTGGAAGTACGATATAAAGGAAAATCGATTAATGATGTTTTGAATATGACGATTAATCAAGCGGTAAAGTTTTTCGAAAATATTCCTTTTATTATCCGTAAGATCAAAACTATGCAAGATGTAGGCCTTGGCTATATCACGCTTGGACAACAATCAACCACGCTATCAGGTGGCGAAGCGCAGAGGGTTAAATTGGCCGCTGAACTTTCGAAGAAATCGACCGGAAACACGCTTTATATTTTGGATGAACCAACCACGGGTTTGCATTTCGAAGATGTAAAAGTACTCTTGGAAGTACTCAATAAATTGATGCATAAAGGAAACACCATTATTGTTATCGAACACAATATGGAAGTAATAAAAACGGCTGATCATATTATCGACCTTGGACCGGAAGGTGGTGCAGCTGGAGGAATGATTTTGGCTGAGGGAACACCGGAAGAAGTATGCAAATCGGGAAAAGGATTTACTGCGCAATTTTTGAAAGAGGTTTTAGAAAATTGTGAATAGATCAATTAGATTTGGAAATTAATTATCAATTTCTTTGTGAAGTTCCCTATTTTCTTAGTGCAACTCTCAAAACGGCGAAGCCCTCAACGAAGTTAAATAGCTTTTACACAAAGCCTCTCAATGTAGCTCAAAGCTACACGAAGGAAGGTAAAGTTGAATCTTAACGTACGCTAAGTCTTTTAAACTTCAATTAACTCAACTCCAATACGCTGCATATCAGCATAAAAATCAGGATAGGATTTATTGATGCTCCCTGCTTCTGTTATCAGCACTGCATTTTTAGCATTCAAAGCTAAAACGGTTCCCATCATAGCCATGCGATGATCATCAAAAGATGAAATTTGACCACCTCGGCATGCACTGCCTTCAATAAGCATTTCGTCGCCTTCAATTCGAAGATTCAAACCCAATTGATCAAAAATTGACCTGATGGCTTCTGCCCGATTACTTTCTTTATGTATCAATCGATGCACGCCATTAATTCGACTTATGCCTTCGCACGACGCTGCCAATGCGGCTAAAGGCGGAAATAAATCCGGTGTTTCGGTGGCATCATAAACAAATGCTTTCAATCTCCTTTTTACTACATAGATGCTGTTCTCGTCTTGACTTATTTTTGCACCTACTTGCTTCAAAACCTCGACTATCTGTTTATCACCTTGTAAAGAATCCATTCGTAAATTATTTAGCTGAACAGAACCCTGGATTGCGGCAGCAACCAACAAGAAAGCAGCACCACTCCAATCGCCTTCCACCACATATTTATCTGCATTATACTTTTGATTGCCTGCAATTTCAAATCGTGAATAATCTTTATTATTGATTTTTATTCCAAATGCATTTAACAGACTGATAGTCATATCAATATACGGTTTGCTTTTTAAATTTATCACTCGTATCGTACTGTCATTCTTTAGTTTAGGCAAGGCCATTAACAAACCACTTAGCAATTGAGAACCTTCGCTGGCATCAATTCCGATATCTCCTCCATTTAAAGGACCGCAAATATGTAATGGAGCAAAACCATTTGAAGATGAGCATTTTGCTCCGTTGGATGCAAGCACTTTTTCAATCAAGTGCATAGGTCTTTTTTGTAAAGTTCCTTCTGCCTGAAGTATAAATTGCTGATCGTAAAGTGCCAAAATTGGCGAAAACAATCGGATACCTAAACCCGATTCGCCACAAGTTAAATGCTTGCTTTTCGGATTAAAATTTGGTTCAATAAATAAAGTATTTTCTTTAATTTTAACATGAACCCCCAATGTTTTAAGCAATTCCAAAGCTGCATTTGCATCTGCACTTGGCGAAAAGCCATCAATTTGAACACTTTTATCTGATAAAAATGAAGCCGCTATAGCACGCTGCAACATACTTTTAGATGCAGGAGCCTGAATCGTTCCTTTAACTTTTGAAGGAAATACCTTAATGTTCATTTTTTATATTTTGATATTAACACAATTTCCTCGCTAGCTTTAGAAAACCTTAACCTCTACCTTATTAATAATATCCGTTTGAATGTTAATACTCTCTTGATGAATGGCTTTAAAAATTCGAGAAATTAACTCGGCGCTTAATCCCTTCTTATTTCCAAGTGCTATACTTTGTTCGAGGACTTCGTTCCAACGGTTGTTTTGCAATACGATCATATTATTATCGCGTTTAAAATCACCAATTTCAGAGGAAACTTTCATTCGAGCTTCTAAGAGTTCCATTAATTCATGATCAAAATGATCTATTTTTTTTCTTAAATCAGTAAGCTTAGAATGCGTCTGTTCCACACTTCCCTTCGAACGAATCCTCAACGATTGAATCATTTCCCGAAATTGTGCTGGAGTAAGTTGTTGCTGAGCATCGCTCCAGGCTTTGTCGGGATCCGTGTGAACCTCAACCATCAAACCGTCAAAATCTAAATCCATCGCTTTTTGCGATAAACTTTGAATAAGATTTCGTTTTCCTCCAATATGACTTGGATCATTAATGATAAGCAATTCAGGAAACCTTCTTTTTAACTCAATAGGAATCTGCCAGTTAGGTGCATTCCGAAAAGAGGAATCACCATAACTGCTAAATCCACGATGAATAGCTCCCAATTTTGTAATTCCAACGGCATTCAAACGTTCCAAAGCACCTATCCATAATTCCAAATCAGGATTAATCGGGTTTTTTACAAAAACCGGAATATCAACACCTTCCAAAGCTTCGGCAATTTCTTGAACTGCAAACGGATTTACGGTTGTACGAGCGCCTATCCAAAGCACATCAATATTGTGTTTTAACGCTTCATAAGCATGTTTAGCATTGGCAACTTCGGTCGCCACTTTCATCCCTGTTTCTTGCTTTACTTTTGTCAGCCATTTCAAACCTTCAGAACCCACACCTTCGAATGTATTTGGACGTGTGCGTGGTTTCCAAATTCCAGCTCTAAAAACAGAAACAGCTTGATCTTTAAGCGCATGAGCTGTGGCTAAAACCTGCTCTTCGGTTTCTGCACTACAAGGACCGGATATGAGTAAGGGGCGATCCGTATTTTTTATTCCCCATTCGTTTACGTGCAATAGATTTAAAGTTGTCTTCATAGTGATTGATTGATTATCTTGTAAATAGCGTTTGATTTTTCCATTAATTGATTTAATCCTTCTTTGTTATTGTCTTGGATATGTTTTTTAAATAGCGATAGATTAGAAATATACAAATCCAACGCCTCTATCATATTCTCTTTATTTTGAAGAAATATTGGATTCCACATCGCAGCAGAGCTTCCGGCCAAACGCACTGTTGAAGCAAAACCTCCACCTGCTAAGTTGTAAATATTTCGTTCTTTATCATCAACATTATAGGCCGTAAGTGCCAAAGAGAAAGACAAGATATGCGACAGATGAGAAAGATAGGCCAGATCTTTATCGTGCTCAATAGCATCCATATAAATTAGCTTCATATTCAATGCTTTAAATAAAAGTTTAGCCAAATTAAGTGGCATCCGCGCATTTTTTTCCGGATTACAAATAATGGCCACTTTATCCGTAAATAATTGTTCGAAAGAAGCGGAAGGTCCTGAGTTTTCAATACCCGCCATTGGATGCGCTGCTACAAAGTTTTTTCCTTTTGGATGATGTGCAGCCAATTCAACGATTTCTCGTTTTGTCGAGCCCATATCAACAATTACCTGTTCTTCGAGTTGATTTAAAAGTTCAGGCATTAATTCCAGAATTCCATCTACTGGAGTCGCTAAAATAATGATATCAGCTATTTTGGCACCTTCTAAAACTTCAGCCGCTTTATCAATTAGTTTGTTTTCAATGCAAAAGGATAAATTTTCTGCGGCTCTGTCGAAACCAATAATTTCATCGGCAAAACCACTTTTTCGTAAGCTTTTTGCTAATGAGCCACCAATTAATCCTAAGCCTATAATAAATACATTCATTTTTCTTATTTTAATATTCTGTTCAATGCTTCATTTAATAATTTTTCATCATTCGCTAATGAAAGTCGAATAAAACGCTCCCCGTTTTTTCCAAATATAAATCCGGGCGCTATAAATACTTTATTATGCTGCAATATTTCCTCGCTAAACTCCATCGAGGAGTTTGCTATTTTTGGAATTTTTGCCCACATAAACATTCCGGAGGCATCAGAATTAATATCACAACCTAATACACTCAATATCTTTCTCCCAATTTCTTTTCTATCTGCATAGACTTTTCGTTGAGTAGTATACCACTCTTCCGTATTTTTTAATGCCTCGGCAGCTGCCAGCTGAATAGGTTTAAACATACCCGAATCCATATTGGACTTGACTTTTAATATCGACTGAATAAAATGAAATCCAGCGCCAATCATACCTACACGCCATCCGGCCATATTATGCGATTTGCTCAAAGAATTCAATTCTATAGCGATTTCTTTAGCGCCGTCAACGGCTAAAATACTCAAGGGTTTCTCGGCAGAAATCAAGCTATACGGATTGTCATTTACAATTAAGATATTGTGCTTTTTGCCAAATGCAATCAGTTTAGAAAAGAGTTCCATAGATGCCGCTTTCCCGGTAGGCATATTGGGGTAATTAATCCACATTAATTTTACCTTCGACAAATCCATCTTTTCCAACTGGTCAAAATCGGGGCACCAATTCAATGATTCTTTTAAATCATAATCAATTGCTTTTGCTTCACAAAGTGCTGCAACTGCCTTATAGGCTGGATATCCGGGGTCTGGAACCAAAACTTCATCACCGGGATTTAAAAAGGCCAGTGAAATATGCATAATGCCTTCTTTCGAGCCCAACAAGGGCAAAATTTCTGATTCCGGATTGAGCTTAACCTGATAAAAATCAGCATACCAATTGGCAAAAGCATTTCTTAACTCCGGAATTCCGGTATAACTTTGATAGCCATGATTAGTAGATTCGTTGGCCGCAGCCATTAACCCTTTTAAGGTATTTTCTGAAGGCGCCATGTCCGGATTTCCTATTCCTAAATTAATGATGGATAGACCATTGGCATTCATTTTTCTAATTTCGGCCAACTTGGTAGAAAAATAATATTCTTTTACTGAAAGTAGTCTGTTTGCAGGCTTTATTAGTGTTGTATTCATTTTTGTTATCTTTAAAAATTAGTCAAAAAAAAAGTTCTACTTGCGCAGAACTTCAGCTATGTGTAACCATAATACATTAGTCCTGCCAGTAAAACAGATAATAATAGTTCCAAAAATAAAATTGAATATTTCCTAGCATGTCAAGTTGTTTAAAAAAAAAGAGTCCTGAATTTCTTCGGGACTCTTTTATATTATCTATATAATATCTAAATCAATCCCTTTATGGTTTAGTAAACCAATAATAAGAATAGCTATAGATATAAGTTGTCATCATTGTATCCGCAAATGTAGAACACTTTTTGAAACCA
>JAFGHU010000022.1 GCA_016929955.1 Bacteroidales bacterium
ATAATTAAAATGTTTATTAATTAATTCAACTGCTTTATCAGTTCCCTTTTCATTCGATATTTTAATTCCCAATTCTTTACACCTCACTTGTAAATTTTTATCTGATTTTACCTTCAAAATTGCGTTTGATAAGATTTTACTATTAAAATTTTTCAAATTTAATGGTTTAGTTGCATATCCCAATGTATAAATTTGATTAGACCTGATTTTTTGGTCGAAGATATGTGGAATGGGTATTGATGGTAATCCCGCTTTTAATACTTCTGCAGTTGTACCAAATCCAAAATGATGTATTACCATTGAAACCTGGTTTAATAGCCAGCTATAAGGAATTTGATTAATAATAAATACATTTTCAGGAATAGTTATTTTTTTTATATCTAAATCAGGCATAATTAGTAAAGCTCTTGATTGAGATTTTGTTAAGGATTCGCAAATTATATTATATAAATTAACTGATTGTGTTTGTTTATGATGCATTGAGCCAAATGTTATTAATATTGGCTTTTCTCCTTTATTAATGAAATTTTGTAAGCTTTTGTCCGGTTTAAAATCATTAGGTGTGTCTGCAAAGAAAAAACCTGTTATTTCGGTTAGTTTTTTCCAGTTTGGATTAGATTTTTGTATAATATTTGATATTGGGACAAGAGCCAGGTACCGATGTTTTTTATTATTCCCAATAGGTGATGCTCCAATTTCTTCACGAAATTTTCTATATGGTTTTCCAAATATTGCTCCTGTTAATTTATCAGATAAGAAAATACAAAGTTCTTTAAAAATATTTATCGATTTCCAGTATTCTTTTTGAAGCCCCATTGTTTCAATTGACACTGTAATAAATGGTTTGTTAAGCATATCAGCTTCGGCATTGCCAACTATTCCATGTCCAATTATTAAGTCGAAATCTTTCAATTTTGATAATAAATCGAAGTGGCATTTTCTTAGGTTATCAAAAATAAAATTTAATGCAAATTTTAATCCTTTCAAATTAGTAGCTGAATTTTCTACAAATTGTTTTGCAATAAAGTTTATATCAATATTCTCTCCAACAGATAAAAAGGAAAGCTCATATGAGTTTATTATTTTCTCTGCCCACGGATGAGTAAGAATTGTTACTGAATGATCATTGCTTTTAAGTGCAATTCCCAGTGCAATATACGGCTGAATATCACCTCTTGAGCCTATTGTTGTTAAAGCAATTTTCATATTTAAGAATACATAGTAATGTTAAACCTTAAAAGAACCACGAAATCCCCTAACCCCATAATAAGATTCAGCCCCATTATGGTATGTGAAGACACGGTTATAGCGACGATCACAAAATATTGCCCCACCAAGTTTTCTTATTTCAATAGGTGTTCTTACCCAACTCGATGTTTTTGTATCAAAATTTCCAAGTTTCTGTAAATCAAAATATTGCTTTTCTGTTAATATCTCAATACCCATATCAGTGGCCATATCAACAGCGTTATTTGCTGGTCTATGAGCTTTCCTCGATTCCAGCCCATCACGATCGTAACAAATACTTCTTCGGCCGATTGGACTTTCTGCTGAACAATCATAAAAAATGTATTTGTTCGATTTTTCTTCAAAATTAACAACATCTGGTTCACCACCAGTTTTTTCCATTTCACAAAGTGCCCAAAGCTTATCGGTATTAGTTTCTAATTTTAATTGTACTTTAGCCCATTCAATACCTCTATGACGGTTCATGTTATTTTCAAAACGGGATTTTAAAATATTTAGTAGTTTTTCTTGTTGTTTTGAAGATATTATTTTTTTATTCTCCATAATAGATTCATTTATAGTAATACAAATGAAAAAAAGTTGATACGAAAAGAATTGTAAAAACAGTTTAATATCTTTTATTGTCATAATTTACAAAATAAAAAAAATGTCAAACTGTTTTGGGGTTTTATTACATATTCATAGCGGATTAGTACAATATCATTTGACGAGTTTGGCTGTTTGTTTCTTTACCAGTATTTATATCCATTCGACAAAAATAAATACCAGAAGCTAAACGTATGTTATTATCATTGCATCCGTCCCAGTTAACTTTAAATGTTCCTGCAGATTGATGTTGATTGATGAGCGTACGCACTTTTGTCCCCTTTAGATCATAGATAGCCAGGTTGATATTGGAAGAAGTCGATAATGAGTAGCTAATGGTGGTTGATATACTAAATGGATTGGGATAATTAGCAAAAAGTGAAAAACTTTTTAGGATACCATGCTTGTTGATATTATTAACAACAGGTGGAGGTATAGTAAAATCAAAAATTGTGTCAATATCTATTACTTGAATTAGTTCAATACCATTACCCGTTCCAAGGTTACGGCTATACTGTTTGTCAGTAGAATTGTTCCAGTGTTCGTGTACGCCCAAACTTTTCAAAGGAGTGCCGTCGTTTTCCGGGTCGTAAACTGTGCCTGAAGGTGGATTATCAGCCTGTGATGCTTCGTGAAGGTAATTGTCAACAGTACCAGCCTTAACAACCCCTGCAGAACGCAAAAAGTCAATTAAAACTGATTCAATAGCAACGAAATCCTGGCTTACGAATAAACTTGAGGCAGGCCCGCCATTAAAGGGGGCAGCTGACCAGTATGATTTACGTACACAATCAGCTAAAAGCAACATGGTTTTGCCACCAAGGTCTTTATGTCCCATGATATCAACTAAAGCATTGTATGAACCCATGGGGCGCATTTTAATTTCGCCCATATCGTGTGCGGCTATAGCTGCGTGCATGCACTGCGGTGACCAACCATGATAGTAATCGTATGTTGGGCTATGTACAGACCCAAAAAAGTTTTTGGCACAAAGGGTAACACCTGCAAGGTCGGTGTGTGGGCGTGGCAGGCACATGCTCATTACATATTTGGCTTCAGATACAATTGTAGGCAGAAAAACCTGGCCACTTTCTTTAACCAAATTTGGATCGCCAAAATAGATTGCACAATTCGAATCTTGCACTACCATTTCCCTTGTACCGGGATCATTACCTGGGCCAGATAAATACCCAGTGCGGTCTGTAGCATCACCTTCGGCCCATCGCACGCCAGGGAAATCTGTGTGGCAATATTTATAAACCGGGTCTCCGTGATAAAAAATGCAATCATAAAAAGTGATATCTTCATCAGGCACGCCGGCTTTGTATACTAGTTGCCATATTAGTGCATAAATCATTTGCGGACAGGGCAGGTTTTCTGAACTGCCAGACCATTCATAGGAACGTGAAAAAATATTGTTGATTTTGATAGCAATTTTATCACCTGCCTGGTATCCCACATTTTTGCCATAACGTGTTTGGTTAAAGTTTTTGAACAGTGAGTCCCATGCCTTTTCCATATCAGAAATACCGGTAAGGTTTAAAATAGCCAGTTGCATCATTTTCATAGCCACATCCGGATCGGTACGTGTGTCTTCCCACCACGAACCACTGGTGCTGTTTTGATCACATAGTTTGCTGTCAAATACCCATACTACACGTCCGGGATTAATTCCTTTAGCAGTTCCCATAGGGCTATTTGCAGCATCAATAGGAACAAAGCTTTCGGCTGTTGCAGATACAGAATTTACTACTGAGGCAGTAACATCACGTGTATCGCTTAAAGTAACATAGTAAAGCAAGATTGCTATTGCAAAACAAATCGCACCCACAATATACTGTTTTTTTTGAAACAAGCTACGGGCACGGCGTATGATTAATGTTGAACCAACCAGACCTAATACCCAGCTAACAAAGCCTGCAGCTACCGGTATAGCTACTTTTTGGCAGGGGTATGTTGCACGGCTGGGTTTGGGTACAACCCTGATAAGGACCCAAATTACAGAAGCTATGCCAAAGGCAATCCAAAGTATTAAAGATTTTCTTTTTACAATTTTAAGTCCGGTTATTTTGCCAGTTCGGGAGCACATGGTGAACTGTTTCATTATTTGTTGTCGTATTTTTGAGAACATAGATTACTTTTTAAAGGTTAATAATTGTTTAAATTTAATTATTTTTTAGAAAATTTACCAATCGTTATTAGTTTGCTATTGTCATATGCCCTGATGAAATATAATCCTGATGAAAGTTGATTTATATTTATTTCAACTATTCCATTTGTGCTGGATATCTGTTGTGCTAATAGTTTTTTTCCTGTCAGGTTGTAAATTTCGATAGTTTCTATATTAAATGCATTAAAAAAAGATATCATTTTACCAGCAGGATTTGGATATAGATTAAGGGTTGCAATGCTTGTTTTTTTAATGGTTTCAATAATATTAGTATTTTCTTTTGGGTTATAGTTGCAGATTTCCATTATCTCAGCCGCATTTAAGGCTTTGTTATAAATTCTGAATTCATCAAGGTAACCATACAATCTGCGATTAGCACGTTTATTGGCAGCGCCAATGGTCATTATTTTACAATCCCATAAATTTGGATTGTATGAGGTTGAGTCCCAAATCGCCTGGCCATCGATATATAATCCTACTGTACCTCCTGAATCCCATGTACAGGCTACATGGTGCCACGAGCTATCTGCTATTGAAATAGCGTGTTCTGATGGAGCTGTTGCAGCGACTGGGCCTTTCCATGGGTCGGAGTAAATAAAATATTGTTTTTTAGCAATACTATCAACTACAACAAATGCAACTTCACTATGTGCCCAATATTGGTCGGTAAGCCCTGCTTCAGTACAAACATGCATTTCTTTATGAGGCCCAAACATATCACCACTTGTTTCACCTGCCCACCAAATACAATTAATAGTGTTTGCGCTTGTTTTAGGCAAAAGTACCCAAAAAGCAACTGTACCTTCCTTAGTAGTTATAGCAATATCTTTTGCAGGTAAATCCATTTTGTGTATGCCATTAAAATGAAATGCGCCATTAAATTTGCCTTTGGTTTCCCAGCAGCTATCGCAGTTGGCATAGCAATCAAAATTATTGCCGCTGGAGTCAACAACAAGAGAACCGGTGGTTTCATTAAACTGGTAATATACTGCAGGATTATTCCATTGCGCTTGTATATTTAATGAAAATGCTATAAATAACAACGTATAAATTAAATTCAATATTTTTTTTTTCATGAAAGTGTTTTTTTTGTTCATACTGTTTAAAAATAGAAAAAATTAATTGATAAAAAGTGTTATTGATAATAATTAAAAAAAAA
>JAFGHU010000195.1 GCA_016929955.1 Bacteroidales bacterium
AAAAACAGTTCAAGCGCTATTTTTAATCACTACTATTCTGCTTTTTGATTGAAATAAATGTCGAAAACAAGAGAAAGATATCTAGCGGTAAATTTGGAATACGTTAGGACCTGTTAGGTTTTAAAAACCTAACAGGTCTAAATTAACGCAGGTAAAAACAGATTTGTATCCACCTATTTTTCTCAAATAAACTCCATTAAACACACAAAAGAAATATCTTTGCCGGATGAATTTTATCGATACTCACAGTCATATTTATCTTCAAGAATTTGATCAAGACCGAACTTCTGTTGTGGAAAATGCACTTAATGAGGGTGTTAAAGAAATCTTGCTACCAAACGTGGATAGCGGCTCAATCGATTCAATGTTAAGGCTTTGTAAAGCATTTCCCGAAAATTGCTTTCCTATGATGGGATTGCATCCAACTTCGGTAAAAGAAAATGTGGAAGATGAATTGGCCATTGTGGAAAAATTACTCAAAGAACACACTTTTATTGCCATCGGAGAAATTGGCATTGATTTGTATTGGGACAAAACTTTTTTAGCCGAACAAGAAGAGGCTTTTCGTTATCAGGTTCGTTTGGCCAAAAAGCACAATTTGCCCATTGTCATTCATTCGCGCGATTCGTTTGACGAATTGTTTGCACTGATGGATGAGCTTTATACACCTGAGCTAAAAGGCGTTTTCCATTGTTTTACGGGAAACGAAAATCAAGCCCAAAAAATTATTTCCGATTATAATTTTAAATTGGGCATCGGTGGTGTGTTGACGTTTAAAAATTCGGGTTTAGCCGATCAAATAAAAAATATTGATTTAAGTCATTTGATTTTAGAAACAGATGCACCTTATTTAGCGCCTGTTCCTTATCGGGGAAAACGAAATCAACCAGTCTATATTCCGCTTATTGCTCAGAAATTAGCCGAAGTGAAAAAAATATCCATTGAGGAAATTGCTGAAATCACTACCAAAAATGCGAAGGAATTGTTTAATTTGTAATTGAAATCTATGGAAACAAGAGCTGCTATTTTAGTTATTTATACCGGAGGAACCATCGGAATGTTTAAAGATCCGGAAACAGGTTCACTTCGTCCGTTCAACTTCGACGAGCTTTACAATTATATGCCTTCGTTAGAGCTGTTTAAATTCAAAATCGATTCCTATTCTTTCGATCCCATTATCGATTCGGCCAATATCAATCCTGAATATTGGGTAGAATTAACGGAAGTAATTGCCACTAACTATGAAAAATACGACGGCTTTGTAATTCTACACGGCACAGACACAATGAGTTATACAGCTTCGGCATTAAGTTTTATGCTAGATAATCTGAATAAACCCATCGTGATAACCGGTTCGCAATTGCCTTTAGGAATGATACGCACGGATGGCCGTGATAATTTTATTACCAGTTTGGAAATAGCAGGAGCCAAATCGGATGATATTCCTATGATTCCGGAAGTCTGTATTTATTTCGAAAATCAGTTGTTTCGCGGCAACCGCACGCATAAATTCAATGCCGAAAACTTCGACGCTTTTAAATCGGTCAATTATCCAACACTTGCCAATGTTGGGGTTTATATCAAATACAACGAACAAAACATTTCAAAACCCAATTTTAAGCGATTAAAAACCTATACCAAGCTCGATAATAACTTGGTTGTGTTACGATTATTTCCCGGAATTTGTCCTAAAACAGTGAGCGGAATCCTTTCTATAAAAGGATTAAAAGGCGTTATTTTAGAAACTTATGGCGCCGGAAACGCACCAACCGAAACCTGGTTTTTAAACGCTTTAAAAACAGCGCTTAAAGCCGGAATTCTGATTGTCAACATCTCGCAATGCCGAGGAGGATCAGTAGAAATGGGGAAATACGAAACCAGTCTCGATTTAGGTCAAATGGGATTGATTAACGGAAAAGATATGACCATGGAAGCTGCAATAACAAAATTGATGTTGGTTTTGGGACTCGAAGTTTCTAACGATGAAGCCAAACGCCTTATGGAGAGAAACCTGAAAGGCGAAATGCGCGAAGATTGATTGATTATCATTCGAAAACTATTAAATTCATTATCTTTGTAATCCTTTGAAAATCTTTGTTCTTTCTCCGTGTAACTTTACGCAATGCCTGTAATTATTTAATTGTAACACAAAGGACCACTGAGAAGACTCAGAGCTACACAGAGAAATATTAATAAAATGCCCTTATCAATACACAAAGTCTATGTTATCAATACTTGTTGCAGTCGCCGAAAATGGCGCCATTGGAAAAAATAACGATCTTATCTGGCATTTGTCAGACGATTTAAAACGTTTTAAAACACTAACAACAGGTCATACCATAATAATGGGACGCAAAACCTTTGAATCTTTACCCAAAGGAGCATTGCCCAATAGAACAAATGTGGTGTTGACAAAAGACCGGACTAAAAAATTTGCCCATTGTTTAATGGTACATTCTATGGAGGAAATCATAGAAAAATACCAATCCGATTTGGAAGAGCATTTTGTTATTGGCGGCGCTCATTTATACAAAGCATTGCTCCCTTTTGCTCAGCGAATTTACTTAACACGCGTCCATCAAAATTTTGAAGCCGATGTTTTTTTTCCGGACTTGAATTTCAACGATTGGATAGTGGAAAGTGAAGAAAAGCACTCCGCTTCAGAAAAGAATGAATATGCTTTTTCGTTTATCAATTTAGTTCGGAAATAGCAAAAATTTATTTTAACGCAATGACGCGAAGAATAAGCATAAGAGCGTTAAGATTTAATAAAAAATGAAAGATAGGGCGTTTTGCGTTTAATCCTTGCGCTCCTGGCGGTAAAAAAATTCGTATGGAAAAACATATCCTCTCAAAATCTACCTTTATCAAAGGTCATCAATGTTTAAAAGCCTTATATCTTCATAAAAAACGCCCTTTTCTTCGCGATAAACTTAGCGCCGAACAAATAGCTAAGTTTAAACGTGGACATAAAGTCGGTGATATGGCGCAAAAGCTGTTTCCGGGCGGAATAGATGTCTCACCAAAATCGCCATCGCAATATCAAAAATCCGTTCTTCAAACGCAAGAATTAATAGCCGCTGGACAAAACATCATTTACGAAGCTACCTTTCAGTTTAACAAAGTGCTTGTTATGCTCGATATTTTAGTAAAAACAGATAAAGGATGGGAAGCTTACGAAGTAAAAAGCTCCTTAAAATTATCGGAAACTTACTTTACGGATGCAGCTTTGCAGTATTATGTCATCACAAATAGCGGACTCGATTTGGCTTCATTTTCATTGGTTTATGTTAACGAAAACTACGAATTACAAGAAGCGGAGAATATTGATTTGGAGCAGTATTTTATTAAACAAGAAGTAAGTACGGAAATAAAACAAAAGCAAACAGAAATTAGCGCACAGATTGAAAAAGAACTTATGGTTTTAACAGACGCTCATTCACCTAAAATTGAGGTTGGAGCACATTGTTTTTCGCCCTACCCTTGCGATTTTTTTGGCTTTTGCTGGAAAACAAAAGCGACGGATCTTTTTAAACTTCCTGCATTGAGCGAAAGCGAAAGGACAAATTTACTCAATCGTTCCGTATTAAGTACAGAAGATTTAATAAAAGAAAAACTGAATAACCCGCTGGCAGATAAGCAATTAAACGCTCTGCTTTTTGAAGAAGCTTTTCTTTCCGACAGGCTAAAACTACAATTGACTGCTTTGGCAGAGGATAGTGTATATCTGGGTTTTGTAGCACGACAAGCAGCCATTCCGCAGTGCCTGGGCCAGCATCCTTATCAATATCAATTATTTGCTTATGCGCTGCTTAGCGAGGAAAAACAAGATGCAAATTTGTTTTCCGGAATTTGTTCGGAATATAAAACTTATCTTGAGGATTTGATAAGGCAATTGCATTTGGCATCGCAAATTATTGTGTACGATAAAGCCGCACTCGAAAAAATACTTGATCAGGCAAGCGATCAATATCCTGAGTTTAAAACAGAAGCAGAAACGCTAAAAACAAAAATCGCCGGAATTAAACAATGGGTTTTGGAGGGCGAATATTATTTTCCAGGACTAAAACACGATCTTGTTTTTAAAGATTTCGCCAGACTTATCTTAAAGAAAAACCCTTTTGCAAAACAAACCCTTTCTTCTGATGTATTGGCAATTAAACTGTTCGAAGAAAGTCTTGAAAATGGATATGAAATGGATAAAAAGCAAGAGGATAGCCAAGCGCTGTTGGATTATATAAATACTAGCGTACAAAGTATAAAAGCACTCTTAAAAAAAATAAGCGAATAAGCTTTGAGATGGCTTGCATTTAATTTTCTTAAATCAGAATTGCCCTGTTTTCGACATTAATTTTAGTCAAGCAAAAGAAAATTCACACTTTTTTCGAAAAAAATCAGGCAAATACTTGATATTCATAAATTCAGTTTTGTAAATTGCAATTCTGTAATTCGTTGGCATATAAACGAGTGAGTACTTTTTTTATTTAACGCATTAAATCAATTATTCTTATATCAGAGTTTCCGCTTTAAAATAGTATTAGGTATTCCTTTCCTGAAAAAGGATCAATCTTTTTCATTGATTATCACCTCCACCACTGTTTGGCTGTTTTTGTAAACTTTCTGATTAAGAACAAAAAACGTATTTAATTATGAGAAAAACAGTTTTACTTAAGAGGCTCGTCCTGTGGGGATGTATTATGTTCTTTGTTATGCTATCAGCAAAAGCCCAATTATCAGCTGGTTCAATTGCATTTACGGCATTCAATGCAGATGGAGATGACGATTTTGCTATAGTTGCTTTAACAGATATTCCAGCAAACACAACAATTTATTTCTCTGACAATGAACCAAATGCTGATGGTTCAAGTTTTCTAGACTTTAGTGAAGGAACTATACAATGGAATACTGGTGAAAGTATTATCATTTCTGGAACAATTATATTCTTTACAGATATTGATAATGAAGGGAATCCCAATTTCGGTGTATCCATTGGAATACTATCAGATGCTACTTTTGACGCTGGTTTGAATCTTTCCGCTAATGGTGACGCACTTTATGCGGTTATGGGTACCGTTTCAGATAACGAACTGACAATCACCTCATGGCTAGCCGGCATCCAAAATGCCACCAATAATGAAGGCGATAATTTTTCTCAAACAGGTTTAGTAAAAGGTGTAACTTTTATTGAATTTTTCAAAACGACAAGCCCTGATGGAGGATTTTATAACGATTCAAGATCAGGTGAGAATTTATATTCCAATTATTTAGCGCAACTCGCAAATAGCGCTAAATGGGTTGAATATACAACTAATGGAGAAAGTATTCTTCCAATAATAACTACTCCATTTAGAGTTGATAATAATTGGTTAGGCAGCTCTGGAACCGACTGGGAAACTTCAGGCAACTGGTCTAATGGAATCCCAACAGAAAATCACGATATTACAATTCCAACAGGATTAAGCAATAATCCTATAATATCCACTACTACCGGGGCAAATGGCTACGATTTAAATATAGAAGAAACAGCAACACTAACCCTAGTTTCCGATGCTACAAATAGCGCTTCTCTTATTTTTGGAGGCACATATACGGGTTCATCTACGGTAGTAACTTACCAACGTTATATGAGCGGAACGGATTGGCATATGATGGGCTCGCCTTTTACAGGCCAAACCATCAATGCTGCTTTTCTAACGGCAAATTCGATAATCGGCATGAAAGACTATAACGAAACTGCCGATAATTGGAATACGGATTATACGATTAGCGATCCGAATACGGCCTTTGCTTTAGGAAAAGCTTATGCCATTAAACGTAACTCAAACGGTGTGGTAAATTTAACCGGAACAATAAATAATGCGGCAGTCGATATAACACTTACGCGCGACAACTTTGGTTGGAATTTATTATGCAATCCATTTTCGAGCGCTATAAATGCTACTTTATCAGCTCACGCCACTAATAATTTAATAACGGCCAACGCCGATGTTTTAGATCCAAGCTATGCCGCTTTATATATCTGGGATCAAGCTTCATCAAGCTATAAAATTATCAATAATGCCGGAAATGGCTCCTTGGTGCAAAATTACTTGCAGGTTGGACAGGGCTTTTTTGTGAAATCAAAAAGCGGAGGAGGAACTTTTAACATAACTCCAGCTATGCAGAGTCACCAAACAAACGCGGCTTTTAAATCAACAGACAAAGAAGAATGGGCAGCTATTCTATTGCACGCAGAAACAGATCAAACACAAGCTAAAACACAAATTCTTTTTGGCGAAAATATGCATCGTGGACTTGATATTGGCTACGATGCCGGATTATTTAATAGCAATCCTGACTTCTCACTTTACTCGCATTTAATTGAAGACAATGGCGTAGATTTTGGACTTCAGTGTTTGCCTGTCGATTTCGAAAACCTTGTAATTCCAATAGGATTAGATGCTAAAGCCGGAAATATTATCGTGTTTAGTGCAGCCTCGTTAAACATTCCAGAAGAGTATGCGGTAGTTTTAGAAGACAAAACAGAAGCTACGTTTACCAACTTGACTGAGGAGAACGCAAATTACAGCATTCAGCTTAGTGAAGATAGTAAAGGAATAGGACGATTCTTTATTCACACTTCTTTCAAATCCACTTTAGGATTTGATGATTTAATTCCTAAAAATACATTCCAAATTTTTAGCCAAGCAAACAATAATCAGTTGATTATAAGAGGTAATGTACGGTCAACGACACGAGCGAGAATATACACGACTACCGGCAAACTAGTAGCTGTAATTCACTTAAATCTATCCTCAGAAAACCTTATTCCATTTAACCAACAATCAGGTATTTACATTATACAAATTTCAAATGAACTCGGAACACAAACGCAAAAATTTGCCTGGATTAAATAAGCTTATAAACACGATATTCTTTAGTTATGAATGAAAAGAATTTAAAACTTCAAGATGAAAAAGAAATCACCAGGAAACAAGCCCTTAAAAAATTAGGAACCTATGCGGCATTTACCGCTTTGGGAACATTAGTGCTGCTTAGTCCAAAAGCAGCACAAGCCGGTTCTCAATCGCCGGCAACACCAGGTTCTCGACCGGCTTGGTAATCAACCGGAGCAAATACAATCCGATTGCTTAATTTTTACGCATGGCAAGGGACTATTAATTGTAAACAAGATTTGGATGCTTTTATCAATGCTTTTTCGATTCTTCAATAGCTTCCGTAACATTGATTACATAATCGCCAACTTTTTCGCTCAACGAAAAGATATCAGTATAAAATACACCCACTTTGTGTTTGTATTTCTTTTCTTTCAAATCTTCAAAATGCCTGATTCTAAGCTCATTTCTTTTTTCGTTAATCCGCTTTTCTATTTCTAAAGATTTAGCCGGATTAACTGTCCATAAACTCTTTTCCAGGTTTCTGTTCATTTCTTTAAACGATTCCTTAACCAAAGTCCACAACTCTTTTAGCAGCTGGATTTGCTCTTCGGGAATACGAATTTTTCGTTGATGATTCAATTCAATAACCCGCGATATTTGATAAATAACATCAGCATTACTTTCCAAATTATCAATAATAGCAAGCATGGCCATTATTTTTTTGGAGCTATCGTTACTGATTTCACCTTCCATCATTTTAGACAAATATGCGGCAATTTCATCTTCCAGATTATCCGTAATTTCCTCGTATTTTTTTACTCTGGCCAATAGCTTGACATACTTTTTTTCTTTTTGATCTTCGAAAAGCTGGGGAATAAAGCAAAACATTCTTTCTACAAGCTTACCGAAAACAGCAATTTCTTTCTGCGCCAAAACTGTAGCTATCTCGCTTGTTGATAAAAGGCCGGTATTGATGAATTTCAATCGGAATTCTTCATCTTCTTCCTCTTTCTGCTTGACGAGTTTTGTAGCAATTTTGGCAATAAAAGGAACAAAGCCAATGAGAAGGAACGTATTTATTATGTTAAACGCCGTATGAAACAAAGACAATGCTATAGGATAAAGGCTTTTTACACTTTCAAATTGCTCGGTACTTAAGTTCGTAGATAAAACCGAAATCCCATGCCGTTTCGCCATAAAAAAGTCGATTCCTCTTAAAAAGGGATGAAACAAGGCCAATATCCAGAGCACGCCAAACAAATTAAACAGCAAATGAGCCCGTGCCGCTCTTTTGGCAGATGTGTTTGCTACTATTGCTGCTAAATTGGCTGTGATTGTGGTTCCTATATTTTCGCCTAAAACCATCGATGCCGCCAATTCGAACGGAATTAATCCATTGTAAGTCAGCACTAATGTAAGCGCCATAGTAGCACTCGACGACTGAATAATAATGGTTAATAAAGTGCCTATTAGCACAAAAAGCAAGACTGATACAAAGCCCAAATCGGTATATGCTGATAAAAAATGTAAGGCTTCCGGATTGCTTTTAATATCAGGCACCGATTCTTTTAAAAACTGCAATCCAATAAATAAAATGGCGAATCCAATGATGAATTCACCCCAGGATTTTCGCAAACCGTTTTTCGAAAAAAACAAAGGAAAACTCAATCCGATTAAAGGCAAGGATAAAAAACTAAGGCTAACTTTAAATCCGAGGAGCGAAATAACCCAGGCCGTAACTGTAGTTCCAATATTGGCGCCCATTATTACCGACACAGCGCCGGTTAAAGTTAACAAACCGGCATTTACAAAACTAACCACCATAACCGTAGTTGCCGATGAAGATTGTATGGTAGTTGTAACTAAAATGCCTGTAAAAGCACCTTTAAAGCGATTATTAGTCATTGCGCCCAAAATATGACGCATTTTACTTCCTGCTACTTTTTGTAAAGCTTCGCTCATTAATTTCATTCCATAAAGAAATAAGCCTAAAGCTCCTATAAGCGTAATGGTTTGCCAGAAATAAGTTAAAAATTGCATGTCTATTCTTTCAATAAATCTAGAGCGATCAGAAAATTAGTTTAAAACCTTAGAATTTCTCATCGTATTTGGTCCACAAATCATTTCCCAATTGCCAGGCTTCATCTACGACTTTATTGCCCCAAAACATCGTATACTCGGTTAGTTTTTCCTGAGCCAATTTGGGGTTCTTTTTGTAAAGTTCGAGGACTTCTTTTTCAAAAGCGGGAGCACGGTCAAACAGTTCCTTTTGCATAGGCACAAATACAGCATCAACATCTT
This sequence comes from Bacteroidales bacterium, assembly GCA_016929955.1. GTDB lineage: Bacteria > Bacteroidota > Bacteroidia > Bacteroidales > UBA12170 > UBA12170. The sequence continues at coordinate 9,180 of JAFGHU010000195.1, forward strand.
TGTGCATATCGCCCCAACGTTGTGCTGCCAGTGTACTCATTCGGTTAAAGGCCCACCACGACGATTTATAAGTAAATCCATCACGACCGGGAGTTTTATAGGATTCAGGCAAATCAAGCGTTCCGGCATAAACCGGAATATAAATAGAGGTGGCGATATTATCCATGGCCAACCATTCCACTCCGCCAATCATATCAGGCAACCAATCGCGACTCTGAATAATAGTGCCATACATCGTGTACCAACGTGCTATTGTTCTTTCGCCCAAAGCACCCCATCCGCCATTGATACGGTGTAAAATCAACTCGTCATAAGGCATATGTGGATTTGCCAAAGGCGATATGACCATTTTACCATCTGCATCAGGAACCAATAGCGTTTTTGTCATATCAAACTCTGTTCCTTGATAATAATCTTTAAAAATACTAACGATTTTATCTAAAGTCATCAAAGTATCGGGTTTTACGGAAAATGGATAATCCGAAGCATTCGGATCTAAACCCAAACTGGGAGCTGCCAGATCAAAAACGCGCCATTCTCTTCGCCGGGAAGCGATGGAAGTTCTGCTATTTGGTGCAAAAGCATAATTAAAACGAAAAGGCTCCTCTGAGGGATTCCAATATCCTTTTTCGCGGGCTATTTCCAAAATATTTTTCGAAGCCATATAGTAATCCGGATTTTCCAGATCTATTTCTTTAATCGTACTCGCATTTGCATTTACTGAAATATGCTCGTCGGGAACACGCTGCGCAGCCCAAATTGCACCCACTTTTCCGGCTCCGGGACCAACAATTTCTAAATGCCAGACTTCTTTGGGATCGGAAATGGTTAAACATTCGCCATAATCGTTCCAGCCGTATTTTTCTAATAATTCACCCGAAAGCGTAATGGCTTCTCTTGCTGTTTCGCAACGTTCGAGTAAAATCAAACAAAGTCGCTGACAATCAATCAATCCCGCATCGCTTTGCAATTCGTCGCGACCACCAAAAGTGCTTTCTCCCATAGCCAATTGCTTATCATTCATGCTTGGATAAGCCGTATTGATAAACCCATTGGTTTCTTTAACCTGAGGAATACTGCCAATTTCAATATGCGCATAGGCCGGCATTTTCCGACTATTGTCTTGTTCGCGTTTGTACATTATTGAAACTTCGCCGGCCTTGTGTTTTTTGGGAGGAACAATGTCCATCCAGGAGCGTGTACGGTGACTATCGTCGGTATGTGATGTCATAACTGAACCGTCGAAACTTGCTTTTTTACCTACGGTAATTGAGGTGCAGGCCTCAGGGTATCCTCCTTCCCAATCGCTTTTATCGGCAGTTTGAGCGGTAATTACAAGAGGAAATGTCAGAAAGAAAAAAATGAAAGTGCTGTATTTCATAGGATTGAATATTTATCTATTTACTGGCTAAAATAAACAATAATCTGAATTGTGCCGACTGATCGTCGCCCGATGACTTTAAAAAGCAATACAAGCTAAAAAAACGATCTTAAAAAGTCATTTGGAGAGCTTTGCAGGGCGATAGATTTTGATTCAAATTGAGGCAAAATCAGATGAAAAACCACAGTTTACTTCCGTAAATGAGGATTTT
>JAFGHU010000196.1 GCA_016929955.1 Bacteroidales bacterium
ATCATTAGCAATCAGATAATTACCGATTACTATACAAAAACGATAGATATTCAGCTTCAAAAAACAAGCACTGTAATTGATGAATCGATAAGTTCGTCCATTATTATTGTAAATCCGATTGTGAATCATCGCTTAATAATAAGGAGTCCGCATATGATTACAGAAATAAAAATCTACTCTGTGCTTGGTCAATTGCTTTATGCTCATAAAACAAATGCAAACGAAATGGAGATTAATCTTGAGCATTGGAAAGGAGGTGTTTACCTTATCGATATGGAAATTACAGGCGGAAAACATATCCGAAAACGGATTATTGCCCAATGATAAATTGGTTAAATAATCATAAAAGAGCCATCCAACCCTTGTCAATCTTAAAATTTAGCGGAAATTAGCAAGCGCATTTAATTAACAGTGAGACATCCTTTTTTTATAAAAGAACGGCAGAAAATCACCTGAAAATAATTGTTTTATAATTGATTGAAAAAATATACTTTTGCAAAATGTTTAAAACCCGACTTACTTTATTGGCTTTTATGCTGATTACTATAGGATTGAGCTCTTGTGGAAAATTCCAGAAATTACTCAAGAGTACCGACTATGAAGAAAAATATGCCATGGCGCTTGAATTCTTCGAAAATGAAGATTACAACAAGACGATACAGCTTTTCGATCAGATTTCACCCATATACCGTGGAACAGATAAAGCGCAAAAAATTGAATTTATGTATGCAATGTGCCATTATAATCAACGCGATTATATATTGGCCAGCTATTATTTTAAAAGGTTTTATCAGGCTTATCCAAAAGCACCCGAGGCTGAACAGGCTTTATTCTTAAGCGCTTACTCCAATTATATGGATTCGCCCAGATCGAGCCTCGATCAAAAAACTACGGTAGAAGCAATACAAGAGATGAAGTTGTTTGTTTCTCGCTTTCCGAATAGCGATAAAGTAGAAGAAGCCAACGCACTGATCAAGGAAATGGACAGTCGATTAGAGTTGAAAGCTTTTAATATGGCTAAATTGTATCTTAAGATGAACGATTTTAAAGCATCAATCGCTGCATTAAAATCATTTATAAAGCAATATCAGTCAAGCATGTATCACGAAGAAGCCATGTTTTTAATTATCAAGGCCAATTACGAATACGCAGTGAATAGTATTTCTTATAAACAAGAAGAGCGTTTTTCTGAAACTTCTGAAGCCTATGTCGATTTTGTTTCTCAATTTCCGGAAAGCGAATATTTAAAAGAAGCGGAAAAAATGAATGCTGTTGCATCTACTTATATTACAAAAGAAGTTGAATAAAAATAAACCGATATACAATGGATTACAAAAAAATTAAGACGGATAATGAGGCCGTAACGCGTAAATTAAAAGATTTCGATACACCTACAGGAAATATTTACGAATCTGTAGCTATCTTGTCTATGCGTGCAAATCAAATTGGAAAAGACATAAAAGAAGAATTAAATCGCAAGATTGAAGAATTTGCAACGCCTAATGACAATTTGGAAGAAATCTTTGAAAACAGAGAGCAAATAGAATTGGCTAAATTTTACGAAAGATTACCCAAGCCTACACTAATTGCTATTCAGGAGTTCCTCGATGATAATATATATTATCGCAATCCTTCGAAAGATATGGAAGGTTTAAACTAAAATCTTTTTATTTAAAGAGAACTTCTTTATGCTGATTCCGTATAGCACGGAAGCGTAAAGAAGTTTTTTATTTAGTGTTATGCAGTTAAAAGGAAAAAAAATACTTATTGGAGTAACAGGAAGCATTGCCGCTTATAAAATCCCAATCCTTGTTCGTCTTTTAAAAAAAGAAGGTGCTGAAGTACAGGTTTTGATGACCGAAGCTTCGCGCGATTTTGTGAGCCCGCTTACTTTGGCAACACTATCCGGAAATCCTGCTTATCATTTGCCTTTCAATCCTCAGGATGGCAGCTGGAACAGTCATGTAGAATTTGGCCTTTGGGCCGATTTAATGCTGATTGCGCCTCTATCTGCATCAACAATGAGTAAAATGGCGTATGGCCAATCCGATAACCTTTTAACCACCACTTATCTTTCCGCTAAATGCCCCGTTTATTTTGCACCGGCAATGGATTTGGATATGTTTGCACATCCAAGCACAAAAAAGAATATAGAAACTTTGTTGAGCTATGGCAATCAATTAATTGAAGCTCAAACCGGCGAATTAGCAAGTGGTTTATGCGGTGCAGGCCGTATGGAAGAACCGGAAAAAATCCTGGAAATCATCATCAACCATTTCAAAAAAAAAGATGATTTTGCCGGTAAAAAAGTGCTAATAACTGCCGGGCCGACTTACGAATCTATTGATCCTGTGCGATTTATAGGAAATTTTTCGAGTGGCAAAATGGGTTATGCTCTGGCACACGAATTCGCCAATCGCGGGGCGGAAATTATCTTAGTAAGCGGGCCAAGCTCAGAAAAAATAACACATCCTGCAATACAACGTTTGGGCGTTCAATCGGCACAACAAATGTTTGAAGCTTGCAAAAACTTCTACGATCAATGCGATATAGCCATTATGTCGGCAGCAGTAGCTGATTTCAAACCCAAAAATGTTCCTACAACCAAAATCAAAAAAGAAGATGGTCTAAGTAAAATTGAATTGGAACCCACCGTTGATATTTTAAAAACCCTTGGATCTTTAAAAAAACATCAACGTTTGATTGGTTTTGCTTTAGAAACTAGCAACGAACTGGAAAACGCGCATAAAAAACTGCAGAGTAAGAATTGCGATGCCATCGTTCTTAATTCATTGCAAGATGCAGGAGCCGGTTTTCAACATCAAACAAATAAAATTTCCATCATTGATAAATCGCTTCAGAAAACAGATTATCCCTTAAAATCAAAAGCAGAAGTGGCTGTTGATATTTGTGATTATATCCTGAAAATGAGCAGCTAATCATTCGATTGATCAGGGCAAACGTACACTTTTATTTGTGTAAATATTTTGCCACAAATTCACGAATTAAAGCTCTTTATTAAAGTCGTATTGAAAAAATTACACGAATTTCTGAAAACCCAAAGGGTTTTACTTGCTAGCGGTATCTTAATTTTCTGTTTTTAAAAAATATATTCGTGTATTCTGCCAAAGGCATTCCTTTGGAAGTGGCTTTTTATATAAGTATGCGTTTGCCCTGTTCGATTGATCTGCTTTAATTCCTATTCCGATTAAAAAAGCAAGTTTTATCATGGTGTTTTCCATAGTGCTACTTGGTTGTTAAATTTTTACCACTAAGGCACACAAAGTACCTCACGAAGTAACCCACGAAGGCCAATAAATACGTTCCCCGCATTGCAGGTAAAATCCATAGCCTCTTTTTATTAAGAAAGAGAAAAAAGCAAGTTTTCCCTTTGTGATTCCTTTGTGTTTTACTAAGTGCTACTTGGTGGTTAAATTTTACCGCTAAAGAAGCATATCACGAAGGCCAATAAATACGTTACACGCATTGTAAGTAAAATCCACAGCATCACTTAATTCAGAAAGAAGAAAAAATAGGTAAATGCGTAATATATGCCTTTCAAAATTCGAATCTAAATTTAAGTGGCTGCACTAAATTTTTATGCTTATTTTTATCCCCTGATAATTTTCATTCATACCTTTCGTTTTGATTGAAAAACACCTCAATTATGAATATCAAAAGCTTCCGTATTTCAAGTTTAGCCTTCGTTTTTTATTTCCTTGCTTTTCAGCTAAGCGGACAAGAAATTAATTGTCAGGTACAAGTATCGGCCAGACAGGTTGAAGGAACAGATAGATCAACCTTCGAAACCTTACAAAAAGCGCTTTATGAATTTGTGAATGCACGAAAATGGACGCCCTATACCTACGGCGTAGAAGAACGGATTGAAGCTTCTATCTTACTCACAATCAACGAACAAATTTCTCCGGAAAAATTTAGTGGTCAATTAAACGTAGTGCTCAAGCGACCTGTTTATAAATCGAACTTCAATACCACCTTATTAAATTATATCGATAAAGATGTGGTGTTTACTTATGTTGAGAATGAGCCCTTGGAGTTTAGCGAGAATACCGTTGACAATAATCTTACGGCTATTCTTGCCTTTTATATCAATATTTTCTTAGGGCTAGATGGCGATTCTTTTAGTCCATTGGGAGGAACTCCTTATTTTGAGCGCGCCGAAGCCATCGTTCAAAGTGCACAAAATACAGGAGAAGCGGGCTGGAGATCTTTCGAGAAGCAAAGGAATAGGTATTGGTTAAGCGAAAACTTTTCGAACCCAATTTATCGTTTAGTACGTGAAAGTATTTACAAATATCATTTACAAGGTCTTGATAATATGTACGATAATGCTGAAATGGGACGTAATGCCATTGCGGAAAGCCTCAAATTATTAGCGCAAGCAAATAAAGAAAAACCGGGAGCGCAAATAATTCAATTGATAGTGGATGCTAAACGCGATGAATTGATTCAAATATTCTCCGAAGGAGCACCAAATACCCGAGCCGAAGTTGCCAATATTTTAAAAGAAATTGATCCGGCCAACGGATCGCGATATAATCAAATGCTTTCGCGTTAAATAGTCTTGAATATGCTTATTAATCTGTCTATTTTTAATTATGTACTTATTGATCAACTGAATATCGATTTTCACAAAGGATTTTCAGCAATTACCGGTGAAACAGGTGCAGGTAAATCGATCATTATTGGAGGCTTAGGTTTGATATTAGGAAAACGAGCAGATTCTGCAACTTTGCTCAATCCGGAAAAGAAATGCATTATTGAAGGTGCTTTTGATATCTCAGCGTTCAATCTTAAGCCTTTTTTTGAAGAAAACGATTTGGACTTCGAAAATCCAACCCGCATACGCAGAGAAATAACACCACAAGGAAAAAGTCGGGCTTTTATCAACGACACACCGGTTAATTTAAACCTACTCAAACAGTTTGGTGAATTGGTCATCGATATTCATTCGCAGCACAATACATTGCTCATTCATAGCCCTGAATATCAGCTCGATTTATTGGATGCTTTTGCCGGAAATTTTAACTTAAAAACCAACTACACGGCGCAGTATTACGAATTTCGTAAAAATCAGGCTTTGGCACAAAAACTTAAGAAACAAATTGCTCAAGCTCAAGCCGATAACGATTATATCCGATTCTTGCTCGATGAATTAGAAGAAGCAAATATTGTTGTTGGCGAATTGGATGAGATTGAAAGCGAATTGAATGTATTAAATCATGCCGAAGAAATAAAAACGGCTTGGTATAGCATCTCCCATGCACTCAATAACGAAGGCAGTCTGCTCGATCAGCTCAATGGATTATTACAACAGCTTAGGCCTTTGCAAGCTTATCAAAATGAACTGGAAAACATAGCCACACGCTTAAATTCTGCGTATATAGAACTAGACGATATTGCACGCGAATCAAGCGCTATGGAAGATACCGTTGAGTTAGATCCACATCGACAAGAATTCCTAAACGAACGCTTGGCGCTTTTGTTTAAATTAACGAAGAAGCATAAAGTCGCGCATGCCGATGAATTGCCTGAAATAGAAAAAGCTTTAGCCGATCAACTTTTTTCGAGCGACAAATTAGAAAATCAGTTAAACGATTTGGAAAAGCAGCTTTTAACGGATGAAAAAGAACTTAACGCCTTAGCTGAGCAATTGCATAATACACGCGAAGTAGCAGCGCTACCTTTGGCCAAAAGGCTCGTAGAACAACTGATTCAACTCGGAATCCCCGATGCCCAAATACGTCTTGTACTTAAACCTCAATCCGATTTCTTAGAAACCGGTCGCGATGAGGTTGATTTTCTCTTTTCTGCGAATGCAGGACTAAAACCCGATTTAGTAAGTAAAACGGCGTCGGGAGGAGAACTTTCTCGTTTGATGTTAGGCATTAAATATTTATTGGCGACTAAGAAAAATTTGCCCGGAATTATCTTCGACGAAATTGATAGTGGCGTATCTGGCGAAATAGCAGAGCGTTTAGGTACCTTAATGCAACAAATGGGTAAAAACATGCAGGTCATTTCCATTACTCACCTTCCACAAATCGCGGCATTAGCGGAAAATCATTATTTGGTTTATAAAAAAAATGAAACTACTTTTGCCCGCACAGAAATTAAAAAAATGTCTGATGACGAGCGTATCGAAGAGCTTGCAGCTATGCTAAGCGGCTCAGAAATAAGCACATCGGCACGGGAGAATGCCCGTGTATTATTAGGCAAATAACAGACAATAAAAACAAAATTTTATGGCCTATAATTTATTAAAAGGAAAAAAAGGGATCATTTTTGGAGCCCTAAACGATAAGTCAATTGCCTGGAAAGTAGCAGAAAAAGCATACGAAGAAGGCGCCGAATTTTTGCTAACCAATACTCCCGTTTCGATGCGATTTGGAGAAATTGACGAATTAGCGGCAAAATGCAATACCGAAATTATCCCTGCTGATGCCACAAGTACCAAAGACTTGGAAAATCTTATTCAGGCTGCAGTAGATAAGTACGGAAAAATCGATTTTATATTGCATTCAATTGGGATGTCGCCTAATGTACGCAAGAAATTAACATACGATAAATTGAACTACGAATATTATCAGAAAACCCTAGATATTTCTGCGCTCTCTTTTCATAAAATGATTGCGGTGTGTAAAGCAAAAGATGCGATCAACGATTGGGGCTCGGTAATTGCCTTATCCTATGTAGCGGCGCAACGTACCTTGTATGGTTATAACGATATGGCTGATGCAAAATCACTTTTAGAATCGATTGCACGTAGTTTTGGTTATATTTATGGTCGTGAGAAAAAAGTACGCATCAACACGATTTCACAATCGCCAACTCCAACTACGGCTGGTAGCGGTGTTAAAGGATTTGATGGATTGCTGGACTTTACCGAACGTATGTCGCCATTAGGCAATGCAACAGCGGCAGAGTGTGCGGATTACTGCATCACTATGTTTAGCGATCTAACCCGCAAAGTAACAATGCAAAACCTCTTCCACGATGGCGGATTCTCAAGCATGGGTATGAGCATGAATGCGATGGAACAATACAATAAGAGTTTTGACATTATTCCGGAGGATTAATAGTAATTTACATTTTAGCAAACGCCAATTCATATTGTGAGTTGGCGTATTTTATGTAAAAAACCTTCCGCTTTCTGAAGCAGCTCAACTGTATGCATTAATTTGAATGCGAGTCTTATTTATATCGTAAAAATATTCTCTTCTTTTTTTTATTCCCAGATATATGATTCACCCTGTTTTCAAAATATTTACACGACAGATAATCATCGTTAGTGCAGTATTTATTTTTCTTAGGAGAATTCCATAGCCTGGCATCCAATACGATACACCCAATCTTCAGGTTAGATCTAGCCAAAGTTAAGTTATAAATTTTATATCTTTCCATAGCCGGAAATAACTTAAAACCTCTTACAAAAAGATCAAAAAATTATTGTCGGTTTTTGTCTGAGAAAAATAAATTATCTTAACTTTGTTCAAATACTGTCCTAAGAACAGGGTGTACTTTAAGCTGTCGCCGTAAGAAATTTATCAAATAATAATAGTTAGATATATATGACCAATTATATAATTATTGCATTATGCATTATTATAATATTATCATACTTTTTTGATATAACAAGTAAATATTCCAAAATACCCGGAGTTTTGCTTCTTATTTTATTGGGTATTACTATTCGTATTATAGTAAATAAAACCGGATTCTTTGTCCCTAACATGGAACCTGTGTTGCCTGTGATTGGAACTTTAGGTCTAATACTTATTGTAATGGAGGCAAGTTTAGATTTGAAGCTTAATAAAGAGAAAAAAGTTATTATTTTTAAATCTATACTTTCAGCTGTTGTTTTATTTATTGTTTTTGTTGCCGTAGGTGCATACATTTTGACTTCTTTTTATGAAATACCTATTAAAACATCGCTTCTAAACAGTATACCGCTTGCTATAATTAGTAGCGCTGTGGCTATTCCCGCAGCAATCAATTTAAAAAAAGAAGACAAAGAGTTTGTCATATATGAAAGCTCTTTCTCAGATATATTAGGAATCTTACTTTTTGATTTTATTATCATTGATCATCTATCCATTTCAAATGGTGTTCTAAACTTATTTTTTGATGGATTTTTAACATTAATTATTTCAATAATCACAACGGTAGCCTTAGCTTTTTTACTTCATAAAACGACACATCATGTAAATTATGTCGTTATAATGACATCAATCATACTTATATATGTGTTAGCAAAGCTGATCCATTTACCTGCGATGCTTCTTATACTAATTTTCGGATTAGCCCTTTCAAATCATAAATTTCTGAACATTCCATATATAAGGGATTTCATTGATTTTGAAAAATTTAAAACAGATATTAAATCATTTAAAAGTATTGCCGGAGAACTTACTTTCCTAGTTAGGTCATTCTTTTTTATCCTTTTTGGATATTATACCAAAATAAATGAACTATTCAGTTTACAAAATTTACTCTTGTCGTTAATTATAGTAGGATTTGTGTTGCTAATCCGTTGGCTTTTCTTTAAACGGGTTATTAAAAAAGATATTTCTCCATTATTCTTTTATGCACCCCGGGGATTAATAACCATTTTATTATTCTTAAGTATTCCTGAAATACATAGAATAGGGCTTGTAAATGAAGGCGTTGTTACTCAGGTAATTTTTATCTCGATATTAGTATTAACTCCCGGAAATATTTTTAATAAAAATGATATAATTGATATTGATTTAGAAAATACTGATGAAGATAAAGGCACAATTGAACTATGAATAAAACATAAGGATTATATTCAGTCAATTTTTTATAGACCAATAAACCCTGCTTCTTTTAAATTAAAGACTATATTTTCTTATCTAAAAAGTGAGCACCTTGTCGCATTCAACAGTCCATTGGGCGAATTCTTTCATATTGCTTAACTGAACTCCATCAATAAATTCAAGCTTGGCAATACCACGAGCCTCTGAGCACCCGCCACAACTTCTTACTATACCGCCGCGTTTAATAACAGATTTTAGCATCCGTTCAATATTGTAATATCCATTGGGAGTATTTTGGTTGGGCAAGCCGCAAAATACTGCATCGGCTAACAAAAAGATATTTACCTGAACATTTTCGCTGTGTTCTTTTTGCAATGTCATAGCCATGCGTAAAGCGTTATAGGCTTTTTCGGTACCGTATGGTGCATCGTTAATAATGATTAAAATTTTTCGCATAACCAAACAAAGTTTTTAGTGCCCAGAGCGGGATTCGAACCCGCACGCCCTTGCGAGCACCGGCCCCTCAAGCCGGCTTGTCTACCAATTTCAACATCTGGGCAGATATTTTTCCAAATTTTAAAAAAAAACCAAAAAATCAAAAATGCTTACTCTTTATATCCGAATTTCTCTTTATGCTTGATTTTTATTTAAACATATGTATTCATCATATCGACTTTAGCGGTCATAATACCTGCACCTAAAGCAAAAATCCATTCTGCAGGTGCAACTGCCAATTTCTCCATCCGGACTTAAATACTTAAAAAAAAGATCCGCTTTCAGCATCAAACAAAACCTTGTTTTTTCGCTTTGCAAAGCTATAAATTTTTTCTTTCAGAAAGCGCTTTTCTAAATTATTCTTACATTTGGCAGATCACATTTCTGACTTAAAAGAAAATTTAAACACTATGTTTACCCAAAAAGATATTGCCCAAATTGAAGCCAAAGGAATGCGCTTGAAACAGGTTGAGAATCAGATTCAAAATTTTAAAACAAGCTTCCCTTTTATCAAACTAAAAGCGGCGGCTACATCTGGAAAAGGCCTCAAAACTTTTTCTTCAGATGAGATTCTGGAACTCATTGCCGATTATGATGAAGCAATGGAAGATAAATCTTTACTTAAGTTTGTTCCTGCATCTGGCGCAGCCTCTCGAATGTTTAAACATTTATTCGAATTCCGCGAAGAACTCCTCAACGGAATAACACCCAATTTAGCGAAAGATTCCGATTTTAATTCTGTAGCATACTTTTTTATCCATTTGGATAAATTTGCTTTTTATCCTGATTTGCTTTTAAAAATGAAGGAAAAAGGCATTAATCTAAAAGAAAAAATTGATCAGAAAGATTATCTACCTATTTTAAATGCACTCTTGGATCCGGATGGATTGGAATATGCTAGCTTGCCAAAAGGTTTGCTTAAGTTTCATCCTTATGCAGATGAAAATCGCTTAGCCATCGAAGAACATTTGGCTGAAGGCGCCATTTATGGCAAAAATAAAAACAACGAAGTGCATTTGCATTTTACGGTATCGCCTGAACATCAAGCCAAATTTGAAAAAGTAGTCGATAAACTGGCAGAAAAATACGCATCGCTTTACAAGGTAAAATATGTCATCTCGTTTTCGCAACAAAAACCATCAACAGATACGATTTCTGTGGATTTAAACAATGAACCTTTTCGGGAAAAAGACGGGTCTCTCCTATTTCGTCCGGGCGGACATGGAGCATTGATCGAAAACCTAAACGATTTACATGCGGATATCATTTTTATCAAAAATATCGACAATATTGTTCCCGACAAACACCGACAAGCCACATACGATTATAAAAAGCTGATAGGGAGTTATTTGATTGAAATTCAGGATACCGTTTTCGATTATCTCGAATCCTTGGACATTGGCTATTTTGACGAAGATCTGATGAAAGTGCTATTCGATTTTATGGAAAAAGAACTGTATATCCATGTGCCAAAATATATCCGGATAAAAGAATTAATGGAGCAAGTGGATTGGGCCTATCAAATGCTAAACCGACCTATACGGGTTTGTGGAATGGTAAAAAATGAAGGCGAACCTGGAGGCGGCCCCTATTTGGTTGAAAGTGAAAACGGCATAGAATCGCTGCAGATTGTAGAGACTTCTCAGATCGATTTTTCAGATCCGAGTCAAGCCGAAATTGTAAAAAATGCAACCCATTTCAATCCGGTTGATTTAGTATGCGGGGTTTATAATTTTAAAGGCGAAAAGTTCGATTTAAAAGCCTTTGTCGATCCTAAAACAGGTTTTATTTCGTTAAAATCGAAAAACGGTAAAGATTTAAAAGCACAAGAATTACCCGGATTGTGGAATGGCGCAATGGCCGATTGGATCAGTATTTTTGTTGAAGTGCCTATACAAACGTTTAATCCGGTTAAAATTATTAACGATTTATTGCGTCCGATGCATCGGTAGTGAAACCTGTTAGGTTTTAAAAACCTAACAGGTTCATGGTTTTAAAAACCTAACAGGTTTATAGTCTCCAAATAAAACTTCATCAATAGGTTCTTGGCCAAAATTTTTCTTCCTTCGGCTTCGGCTCGTGCATCTGAAAGCGGAGTAAATTCTTCTTTTAAAATTTCCATAGCCTCTTCAATAACAGGCTTGGTCCACGTTTTTCCCAATAAAAACTCTTCGGTTTGATAGGCTCGATTTGTAATGGCTGCCATTCCACCATAGGCTAAAATAATACGCTGAACTTTTTTGTCTTTAGTCAGTTTTAAAGAAAAACCAGCACTCACGGTAGAAATATCCAGATCGCGACGTTTAGATACTTTTTCCGACCAGATAATCTCACTTTCATCAAAAGGCAATCTGATTTTGGTAATTATTTCATTGGGCGTTAAGCTCGTTTTTCGATAACCCAATAAATAATCTTCAAGTTTTTCGGCTCTGCGCTCACCTTGGCTTTCTATGATCAATTCTGCTTGATGCGCCATTAAAACTGGCAAAGTATCGCCTATTGGCGAACCGGAACCCAAATTTCCGCCGAGTGTGGCTAAATTCCTAATCTGTTGCGATCCGAAAACATCCAACATAGCTTTAAATGCCGGAAAATAATTGCCAAATGCTATGCGTAATTGTTCGATAGAAACGCCGGCACCTATCTCCCAATAATCTTCATACTTGTTAATGGACTGCAGCTCTTTGATATGCGATAAATCTAAGAGATGCGGAAGTGTTTGGTGCTTCTTCGTTTTTAATAAAGCAAGATCTGAAGCTCCTCCCAACAAAACAGAATCGGGGTATTTATTTTTATAGGCCAAGGCCGATTTTAATGTTTTAGGCTGATAATAAGCTTCATTTTCGCGCTCGATAAATACATCGGCTGAATTTGCAGCAATCTGTTGCAATTCTCTAGTATCTTTCTCTTTCAAAACAGAAAACTTATCTTTCTTGGGTAAATCCCGAAATAAATAAGCCGCATCTAAAATGGATTTATAGCCGGTGCAACGACATAAATTTCCGCTTAAAGCTTGCTCCACCTCCTCCTGATTTGGGTTATCTATGGTTTTGTATAAATTAAAAAGCGACATCACAAAGCCTGGCGTGCAATATCCACACTGACTTCCATTGGTTTTAACAAGTGCCTCTTGTACAGGATGTAATTGCGTTTCTCCGTTTTCCTTTTCGCCTAAATATTCAACCGTAAATAATTGTTTTCCATTTAAATAAGGTAAAAACACGATACAAGAAGTAATGGTCTTGTAGTGCAATTCATTATCATCTCCCAATTCGGCGATTACTAATGTACAGGCTCCACAATCACCTTCGGCACAGCCTTCTTTAACACCTTTATAATGTGCAAAATCGCGCACATAATTTAAAACCGTGGTGGTAGGACTCAAGTCCTTCTCCTTACGGAAATCTATTGTTCTAAGCTCTTCGTTTAATAAAAATTGTATTATAGAATTATTTTGTTCCATCAAAAAAATGCACATTAATTTAAATTATTTTTAAAATCGATAAGCTGAGCCAAAACACTAACGGCAATTTCTTCAGGTGTTTCGCAGGCCATTTGAAGGCCAATCGGACTCTTTACTTCGTCGATTTTTTTCGGATCTATTTCTGGATTTTCCTTCCATTTTTTTCTTGCCAAAGCGGATTTTCGCTTGCTGGCCATCATACCTAAATAGGCATGCGGTTTTTGAAGACTATAGGCTATAATTTCTTCGTCGTGAATATGTTTGTGTGTAGTGGCCACAACAAAAGTATGTAGATTAAAATCCAATTTTTGAAGTAGTTCAGTGTAGTCACCAATTAAATACTTTACTCCGTTTATTTTATTTTCGGGCAATACTTCGCTCCGATTATCGATTAAAACGACTTTAAACGCAAAATCGTTTGCATAACGCGCCAACACTTTTCCAATATGTCCGCCACCAAAAATATATAATGTCGATTGACTTTGAGCCACTTCAAAATAGATACTCACCTTACCGCCACACTGCATAGCTGCCTCTCCACTCAAATCATAGTCGACTGATTTTGAGTATTGTGAATCCATCATAGCCAAAGCATCTTGGATAACCATATGCTCAATCTTTCCCCCGCCAATACTTCCAGCAATAGATCCGTCGGGATAAACCAACATTTTGGAACCTATTTTCCGAGGCGTTGAACCTGACGTTGAGCTAATTAAACACAATACTCCGTTTTTACCACCGGATTTACACTCCTGAAACAGGGACAGTATATCAATCATTTCACTTTTTTAGATTATGAGTTAGCAAACAAAGTTAGGAAATAAATCAATTTGTTCTGCTGCCGGATTTTCTGCTAATTTTGCACATCAAAACATTAAAAATGAGAATTCCATCCAATCGGTTAAATGATGTTTTAAAATTTGCCAAATCGGAGTTAAGTCCTTTTTATGATGAAAAGGAGATTTTATCGTTTTATTATTTGTTATGCGAACATTATCTTCACTTAAATAAAACCAAGGTGATTTTAAATGCAGATTTGGCCTTAAGCGAATCTGAATTACTGAAATTTAACTTTGCAATAAAAGATTTGAAAACAGAAAAACCGATTCAATATATTTTGGGAGAAACGGAATTCTGCGACTTACAATTTAAAGTAAACGAGCATACTTTAATTCCTCGACCTGAAACTGAAGAATTGGTTTATTGGATACTCGAAAAAGAAAACAAAACAGCTCCACTTCATATTTTAGATATTGGAACAGGTAGTGGATGCATTCCCATTAGTTTGGCTACCCATTGGCCACTGGCAAAAATAAAGGGAATCGATATTTCGGCGGAAGCACTAGACCTTGCAAAATTCAATAACAAATGTTTTAACACTGCTGTTCAGTTTGAGCAAATTGATATTTTGAATCCACCTGCTTCGTTCGATTTTATGTTGGATATAATCGTAAGCAATCCTCCCTATGTTTTGGAATCGGAAAAGACTTTGATGAAAAAAAATGTTTTGAGCTATGAGCCTGCTCTGGCTCTTTTTGTAAAAGACGATGACCCTCTATTGTTTTATAAAAAAATAATTCATTTTGCTGATAATCAATTAATTTCAGGAGGCCGACTCTATTTTGAAATTAACGAGAACCTGGGTATTCAATTAATAGCCTTGCTTAAAGCATATTCGTATAAACAAATTGAACTTAAAAACGATATCCACGAAAAAGCCAGAATGATCTGTGCCATCAAAAATTAAAAAGCTTTACTACTTTCCGGGTTTGTAAATTTTTGCTCCAATTGCTAAGTCTCTTTGAGCCTTTATTAAATTAATACTATGTAACAAAAGCGTTTTAGTTTCACTAAGGATATCAAGAAATAGTTTTGCATTTCGTTTTCCGGAGTTAGGCTTAGTTAAACGTCTAATTTGATCTTTAACATACGAATCAATATCGGCTCTAAGTTTAATTTCTATGGACAAAAGCTTGCCAATCCCTACATAATCAGATTTTAGAATTAAACGCTCTGCTTCCGTGTAAAAATCATTTAGCCCATGTTGAAGTTGAATCAAATCGTTCATCTGAAATTCATCCATAGATTTATGATTATTGTCGATATGCACCAAACAAGGGTTAACAATATAGCTTGTAGCTCGGGCAACTTCTCTTAAAAAATCGAGCGATTGGGAATAGAAATGAGCGTAAGGAACAGTTTTATCATCTAATTTTCGCATCACAAATTGAATCGTATCTTTAAGTGTTTTTGTTTGTGCTGTAAAAGCAACAACCTCACTTTGCGCATACCTAAGTGCTTTTAAATCTTCGGTTTCTAATGCATTTATTGATTCTGAAATTACTTTGTTTACAAGGGCAAAAGATTTCGTAATTGTTTTAGTACTACTTAAATAAATATCTACTAAGCTTAATTTCTCTTTAGTTTCAAAATCTTCCGTTTTTTCATCTATTGAGGTTTCTTTTTTAGGCACGAAATAACTACGAAAAACAATATATAATCCAAGAATTATAAAACCAAAAATGGCAATAAAGCCTCCCCAGTGGATGATTAAGGCCACGATAAAAGCAAATGCAAATGCTGCAAAAGCAGTTACAAACCAACCCAAAATAACAGCCACTACACCAGACAACCTAAATACAGCGCTATCTCTGCCCCAAGCTCTATCCGCCAATGAAGTCCCCATGGCTACCATAAAAGTAACATAGGTTGTAGATAAGGGTAGTTTCATCGACGTTCCGAGAGAAATAAGAATACTTGCAATAACTAAATTTACTGAGGCTCGAATTAAATCAAAAGCAGGCTGGTCCTTTTCAGCAAGCTTTAAAACTTCAGCTCTGGAGCTATCAAACTGACGATCAATTTTTTTGATAATAACTTTTGGAAGAAATGCTTTAGTAGCGTTATTTACTAAAATTGAGGCACGTACTATACGCTTAGAAAACGGATTTGAACCAAAGCGTTCTTCGCCTTCTCCTTGACGACTGAGATCAACTGAAGTTTTAATTACTTTACGTGCTTTTTTAGAAACATACAAAGTAATAACCATTATTAGACCTGATACAAGCAGAAAATAAAGTGGTGTTTTAACTTTTCCGGTAAGACCGGCCATTAAAAAAGCATCTGGATCTACGCCGGGATTTGCAATAAAAAGTTTGAACGATTCATAACCCGCTAGGGGAACTCCAATAAAGTTGACTAAATCGTTTCCTGCAAAAGCCATAGCTAAAGCAAATGTACCAACCAGAACAATAATTTTAGGACTGTTTATCTTGAAAAATAAGTTTAAAAATTGCAGTAGCACTGTCCAAAATAAAAAACTCACGATTAAAATGAATACTATATTTTCGCCCACCCAATGCGCCAATGTTAATCCGTTAGAAAGCTTATAATCAGCAAAATTCGACCCTTTGATGCCATCAACCAAAATAAAATACGTTATTGCTGTAATTGCTATTCCGCCCCATATAGCGCCATAATATTTAATACTTCGCGATAGTTTAAATGAAAAAATAAACCGACTTATCCATTGAATAATTGCACCAGAAATAAAAGCAACAAATACAGAAAATAAGATGCCGAAAATAATAATTAACGCCTTAGAAGAATTGATATAATCAAAAACATTGCCGGTTTCCATATTGAGCACTTTGACGAGAGCCACAGCTACTGAAGCACCGAGCAATTCAAAAACAAGCGAAACGGTTGTAGATGTGGGCAAGCCCAACGAATTGAATGTATCAAGCAAGACAACATCCGTAATCATTACGGCAAAGAAAATAATCATTATCTCCGAAAAATGAAACATCTCCGGGTGGAAAATTCCTTTTCGAGCTACTTCCATCATACCTCCGGAAAATGAAGCACCAACGAATACGCCCAAAGCGGCAATCAACATAATTACTTTATAACTTGCTGCTTTTGAGCCTATAGCAGAGTTTAAGAAATTAACAGCATCATTTGAAACTCCAACAATCAAATCGCTAATTGCAAGTACAAAGAGCACGATTACTAAAATCAAGTATAAATTTTCCATTCTGTTTTTTTAAAAATTAAAAGCGAATGCATCTATCAAAATTATCGATATAAATGATTATTCGTATTCTATTCAGAAATAATAATCAAAAAACTTTGTTCTAAGCGCAAAAAAGCCTGTCTTCACTTAAGTAGACAGGCCATTTACTACATTTAACTTTAGCTATTTTTTAGGTTTACACATTTTAGCATCAATGGCTAAATCGCGTTGTGCTTTAATTAAATTAACACTATGCAAAAGAAGGGTTTTACTTTCTCCAACAATATCAAGGAAAAGCTTAGCATTTCTTTTTCCTGATTTGGGCTTAGTTAAACGCTTTATCTGTGCTTTTTCGTAAATATCGATATCCTTTCTAATCTTTATCTCTTTAGCTAAAAGCAGATCGATTTTTTCAAAATTAGATTCACGTATCATCACTTCTGCATCTGTATAAAAATCGTTGATTGAATCTTTCAATTTATTCAGGTCGATCATTTGCAGCTCACCCATAGGTTTATGATTATTATCGATATGCGTTAAACTTGGCTCCACAATAAAGCTTGTTGAACGGGCTACCTCTCGCAAGAAATCGAGCGATTGCGAATAAAAATGTGCTGAATTTACTGCCTCATCATCCAGTTTACGAACGACTACCTGTATGGTGTCTTTTAATTCTTTGGCACGTGCAGTAAATGCATTTACTTTTTTACGTGCTTTTTTAAGCGCTTTTAGATTTTCTGTTTCTAATCCGGTTATGGTTTCAATAACAACATCGTTAACCAGGCCAAACGATTCAGAAATAGTCCGACTATTTGCTTGGAACACATCAACCAAGTTGAGTTCTTCTTTCTCAACAACTTCTTTCTTAATCTCTTCTGTTTCTTTTTTTGCTAAGATCTGCGAGCGCAGGATAAGGTAAAAACCTATCCCGATAAAGGCCAGAATGGCAATAAATCCGCCATAATGAATAATAAACGCAACGATAAAAGCTACTGTAAAGGCGGCAAAGGCAGTAAAGAACCAGCCTAGAATAACCGCTATAACACCCGTAATTCTAAAAACTGCACTTTCTCTTCCCCAGGCTCTATCGGCCAATGAAGTTCCCATGGCTACCATAAACGTAACGTAAGTAGTAGATAAAGGTAATTTTAGCGATGTACCTAGCGCAATTAAAATACTGGCTACCACCAGATTAACCGAGGCGCGTATCATATCAAATGCAGGCCTTTCACTTTCCGGAATGCTTAAAACTTCTGCTCTTGCGCTATCAAACTGTCTATCAATTCTAGCGAGTACAACATTTGGAACAAAATGTTTAAGTTGATTATTTAATCGTAAGGAGCCACGAACAACAGCTTTGGAAAACTGGCTTGACCCGAAGCGCTCAGCACCTTCGCTTTGACGACTTAAATCCACAGAAGTTTTTATTACTTTTCGTGCTTTTTTAGATAGATAAAGTGTTACGACCATAATCAAACCCGACATTAACAGAAATAAAATCGGGGTTTGCACTTTACCACTTAAGCCGACCATTATAAATGCATTTGGATCTGAACCCGGATTGGCCATAAAAATTTTAAACGATTCATAACCAGCAAGCGGAACACCTATAAAGTTAACCAAATCGTTACCGGCAAAAGCCATGGCTAAGGCAAATGTTCCAACCAGAACGATCAATCTCGGGATATTCAACTTAAATAACCATACACTTATTTGGAATATTATTGCAGATGCAATAAAGATATACACCATAAGTAAAAAAGTATTCTCGTTTACCCAACTCGAAAGTGTAAACCCATTGCTCAGTTGATAATTGGCATAAGTAGATCCATTGATTCCTTTTATCAAAATAAAGTAAGAAATTGCCGTAATTGCCATGCCTCCCCAAATAGATCCAAAATATTTAATGGCCTTTGAAATCTTAAAGGAAAATATCAACCGGCTAATCCACTGAATAATAGCACCGGAAAAAAACGCCACAAAAACAGACAGCAAAATACCAAAGATAATTCCTAAGGCTTTAGATGAGTTGATAAAATCTGCTATTTCGCCTGTTCCGCTCGACATTACTTTTAGCATGGCGATTGCCACAGAAGCACCCAAAAGTTCAAAAACTATAGAAACAGTTGTTGATGTTGGCAAACCAAATGTATTAAAGGTATCGAGTAAAATAACATCCGTAATCATCACCGCAAAAAAGATGATCATGATTTCTGAAAACGTAAACATATCCGGATGAAAAATACCTTTTCGTGCTATTTCCATCATACCACTCGAAAAGGTAGCTCCAACAAATACACCCAAAGCGGCAATAAGCATGATAATTTTAAAATTGGCCGCTTTCGAACCTATGGCTGAATTCAAGAAGTTTACTGCATCGTTGCTTACTCCAACAATTAAATCGCTAATGGCTAATGCAAACAATACAATAACTAAAATTAAGTAGATATTTTCCATACTTTTTTGGTATTAATATTTGGCAAAAATCGGTATTTATTAAAGTACCGTAAACTGATTAATATTAAGCTTAGGTTTCCTTAATATTAATTTTATGTTAATTCCTGTACTCGGATGCATTTTAAGCAATAAAAAATTGATTTTTGCTTAATATTCAAAAATGCATGGACACCAAATTTCGATTTTATTTTTTAATCCTTTTATTTATAGGTAATTACACATCATTATCGGCACAAGATAACGACGAAGAGAAAAGATTCACAACTAAGCCAATCGCTTTGGTTTTTACGGATATTTATTCCGGTATAAATAAAGGCGAAAATCCCACTGCCATTGAAATTCAACGGGCTTATTTTGGTTATGATATTCAACTGCAAAAAGGATTTTCATCTAAAATAGTGGTCGATATTGGAAGTCCCGACAACACCTCTGCCTACTCACTTTTAAAGCGATATGCCTATTTTAAAAGCGCCTATTTACAATACGAACAAGGAAAAGTGAATGTAAAATTTGGGATTATTCCCATGCAGCTTTTTAAGGTACAAGAAAAAAATTGGGGACGCCGTTATATTGAAAAATCAGCTGCAGATAAATATAAGTTTGGGACTTCGTCGGATTTGGGCGTTTCGTTAAACTATAAAGTATCAAAATTTGCCGAAATCGATTTAAGCATTTCAAACGGTGAAGGAAATGCTGAGCTTCAACACGACAACACCTATAAAACGGCGCTTGGATTAAGTCTAAAGCCTTACAAAGGTCTTGTGCTCCGGGCTTATGCCGATTTGCTTTCGAAATCAGTAGATCAGATAACCTGGGTAAGTTTTATAGGCTATCAACTAAAAGACAAATTTTCTATTGGAGTTGAATTCGACCGACAATACAATGTAAAAAATGAAGCAAACGAAAATCTAAGTATTTTTTCATCAACGGCATCTTATACTATCAATAGCAAAGTTCAAATTTTTGGTCGATATGATATCTTTAGATCAAATATTTTAGATGATGAAGATATCCCCTGGAATATTTCAAAAGATGGAAGTGCAATTATTGGTGGTATCCAATACAGTCCGATACCAGAAATACGTATGGCTTTAAATTACCAAGATTGGGTGCCTTATGCCGGTAATCTTGAAAATTCGTCGTATATCTATTTAAATATTGAGTTTGGCTTATGAAATCAAAATCAATCTTTTTATTGCTACTCTATTTCTTATTCTTAAGTTCTTGTCGTAAAAGCAATTACGAAGTTCCCTACGAAGAAGTGATCATCTACAATGGAGCAGGAACAGGAACAGTTACCTGGACATCTGATCAGGATTATGTTTTAGAAGGATTGGTTTTTGTAAATGAAGGTCAAACATTAACCATTGAACCCGGAACAGTGATCCGTGCAAAAACCGGTCAGGCCGAAAATGCCAGTGCATTAATTGTTGCCCGAGGAGGTAAAATAATAGCACAAGGAACGGCCACTAACCCAATTATTTTTACCGTGGAAGGGGATAATTTAAAAGGAAGCATTCCCATCGAAAGTCAGGGTTTATGGGGTGGATTAATTTTACTTGGCAATGCCCCTCTGAATGTTTCCGGAAATGAGGCAATTATTGAAGGAATACCGATTAATGAACCGCGCGGCCTTTACGGAGGTGATGATCCCGATGATAATTCAGGTATTTTGCAATATGTTTCTATACGCCATGGCGGCACCAATATTGGTGAAGGCAACGAAATTAACGGACTCACACTTGGTGGTGTTGGAAGCGGAACAACAATTGATCATATTGAAGTGATTTCAAATGCAGATGATGGCATCGAATTTTTTGGAGGAACCGTAAATTGCAAATATATTGCTGTGGCCTATTGTGGCGATGATGCCTTTGATTTTGATATGGGATATCAAGGAAAAGGGCAATATTGGCTAGCTATTCAAGGTGAAAACCAAGGGAATTTGGTGGCTGAATTAGATGGAAGTCCAAGCCATCCATCCGCAAAGCCTTATACTATGCCGCAAATTTATAATCTAACCGCACTCGGTCACGGCACATCAAAAGCGGGCGAACTAATCAGTTTTAGAACCAATGCTGCCGGTTCTTTTATAAACTCCATTTTTGTCAATCAGGAAAATGGTATTGAACTAGAATACAATAAAGAAACCAGCAACAGTTTAGAACAATGGCAAAGGGGAAATATTAAACTCGAAGGCAATACTTTTTTTAATATCGCAAATAACGAGGCTCAACATATCTTTAAGATTACAGGCGATGAGCCCGAAACTTCTGTACAAAATGAGTGGCAAAATTATTTTGAATCCGCCTCCAATCTAGTTGCCAACCCCAATTTTATCGCACTTGATCCACCTTATAACTTGTATCCTACAAGCGAATTAAGTAGTCCCGTAATTCCTGGTGATGATTTTTTCGACCAAGTAGATTATCGCGGAGCTTTTAAAAATCAAAATTGGCTATTGGGATGGAGTTTGTTGAGCCGCGAAGGAATTATTGATATGCCCTAAATCATTTCCTTTTTACAAGCTTTAACGTTTTATACAAATAAAAAGCCTTGTTAAATTTGAGTTCCTGATTTAAAAGATTAAATTTGGTGATTATTAAGCCCATAATAATAGACCATGAGCTCAACCAAGCTATTCTTTTTTTGTGCTTTTTTTTTATTGTTTCCTGTTTTTACTTTAATCGCACAGGAACCCATAAAAGTTAAAGCCAAGTCGGGCGATGGAATCCATCTCATTTTGCGAAAGCATGAAATGAATACGCAGGCTTATTACCTCGAATTTATTAAACTCAATCAGGATAAACTCATCAATAAAGATCAATTAATCGTTGGCGAAACTTATATTTTACCCCTCAATAAAGAGGTAAAAAAAGGCAGTTTTTATGCGATTTTCGGCGAAAAATACGGCTATATTGAGCGCGTTGACAATCAGTTAAAAGGAGCAATTTATTATTTAGTTAGCGGGCATGGAGGTTCTGATCCGGGTGCCATAGGAAAAAGAAACGGCCATTTTCTTACAGAAGATGAATATGCATACGATATCTGTTTGCGCTTAGCTCGCGAATTAATTAGCCATGGCGCTTTGGTTTATGTTATTGTTCGTGATGAAGAAGATGGCATTCGCGACGATGATTATCTGGTAAACAATAAAACAGAAACCGTTTGGAAAGAAAAAGAAATACCACTCAATATAAATAAAAAACTCAGGCAACGCGCCCGTGTAGTTAATCAGCTTTACGCAAAAAATAAAGGGGCTTATCAACGACTCATCGTTATGCATATCGATTCCCGATCGAAAAGCGAAAGAGTAGATGTGTTTGGCTATTACAATTCAAAAAGCAATTCGGGCAAATTATTTACCGAAAGGCTGATATCGGCATTAAGAAAAAACTACAATAAATACCAGCCTAACAGAGCATTCGAAGGAATTACCAAAAGCAGAAATGGCCTTTATATGTTAAAATACACCCATCCGGTCACTACTTTTCTGGAGTTGGGAAATATTCAAAATCCTAAAGATCAAATCAGGTTTATAAAAAGCTCGAACAGACAAGCCATAGCAGATTGGTTAACAGAAGGTTGCATTGATGATTTTAAGAAATAAACACATTTTTTTTATTTTTTTTGTTTGATCGCTTTCCACACAAAGAAATATTGTAATTTTGCCGCTGATTAAAATTTTTAGATTGAAATAATTCGGGGAATAAAAGCAGATTAAAATTTTGGTAAACCAAAAGATTATATTAATTTTGCAGCCCGAAAAAAGAAAATTATTTAATACATAACATATGTACTTAACAACTGACAAGAAAAAAGAGATTTTTAAAGATCACGGTAAATCAGAAATAGACAGCGGATCAACCGAAGGTCAAGTAGCATTGTTCACTTTTCGCATTGCTCATTTAACAGAGCATTTGAAGCTTAATAAGAAAGATAAAACAACTCAACGTTCTTTGGTTCTTATGGTTGGTAAAAGAAGGAAATTGCTTGATTATTTAAAAGCTAAAGATATTGAGCGTTATAGAACGCTTATCAAAAAATTAGGTCTTCGTAAATAATCCTATTGATTTTTGGAAAGACCATAAAATGAAGGCAATTATACAATTGCCTTTTTTGGTATTTATATACCGCAAATTAGAATTACTGAAAAATTAAAACAGAAGAAAATATGTCAAAAATTGGTATCACCAAAACGTTTACGATGCCCGATGGTTCCGAATACACTATTGAAACCGGAAAACTAGCCAAACAAGCAGACGGAGCAGTTGTCGTAAAACAAGGAAATACTATGGTTATGGCTACCGTAGTTTCTAACAAAGAAGCTAAAGAAGATGTCGACTTTATGCCTTTATCGGTAGAATACCAGGAAAAATACGCGGCTACTGGAAAGTTTCCCGGCGGATTTTTCAAACGTGAAGCTCGTCCCTCAGAATACGAAATTTTAATCGCTCGACTTGTCGACCGTGCTTTACGTCCTTTATTCCCAGACGATTATCACGCAGAAACACAAATGATTATCAGTCTGATTTCGTCAGACAAAACGGTAATGCCCGATACACTTGCAGCACTAGCGGCATCTGCAGCACTTGCCGTTTCTGATATTCCTTTCGGAGGTCCTATTTCCGAAGTAAAAGTTGCACGTATCAACGGTAATTTTCTTTTAAATCCAACAGCTGAGCAATTGGAAGAATCGGATATCGATTTAATGGTTGCTGCTACTATGGATAATATTATGATGGTTGAAGGTGAGATGAAAGAAATTTCTGAAGCCGATATGCTAGAAGCCATGAAATTTGCTCATGATGCCATTAAAATCCAATGTCAAGCACAATTGGATTTGGCAGATATGGTAGAAAAAGCAAAAACAAAAAGAGAATACAATCACGAAACTAACGATGCAGATTTTAAAGCCGCTGTTGAGGCCGCTACTTATGATAAATTATATGCTGTAGCTTCTGCCGCATCTGCAAAAAACGAACGCAGCGAAAAATTTGCTGAAATAAAAGAGGAATTCTTTGCTACACTTTCTGAAGAAGATCAAGAAGAAAAAGCAGGGATGTTCAAACGTTATTTCCACGAAGTGGAGAAAAAAGCGGTTCGTAATTTCGTATTGGATGAGCGCACCCGTTTAGATGGTCGTAAATTAGACCAAATCCGTCCAATTTGGACGGAAGTAGATTATTTACCTATGTCGCACGGATCTGCCATCTTTACACGTGGCGAAACCCAGGCTTTGGTAAGTGTTACTTTAGGATCTAAACTCGACGAGCAAAAAATTGATGGTGCGGTTTATGATGCCAATAACGATTTCTTATTGCACTATAATTTCCCTCCATTTTCTGTTGGTGAGGCTCGCTTTTTAAGAGGAACGAGTCGCCGCGAAATTGGCCATGGTAACTTGGCTATGCGCGCATTAAAACAAGTGCTTCCAAGCAAAGAAGTATTGCCTTATACGATTCGTGTTGTTTCTGATATTTTAGAATCAAATGGCTCATCTTCAATGGCTTCTGTATGTGGCGGAACACTTGCCTTAATGGATGCCGGAGTAAAAATTAAGAAACCTGTATCGGGTATTGCCATGGGTTTAATTGCCGACACACAGACCGGAAAATATGCTGTTCTTTCTGATATTTTAGGCGATGAAGATCATTTAGGTGATATGGATTTTAAAGTTACAGGAACCGAAGATGGAATTACGGCTTGTCAGATGGATATTAAGGTGGATGGTCTTTCATACGCCATTCTTGAAGAAGCTTTAGCGCAAGCAAAAGCAGGCCGTATGCATATTTTGGGCGAAATGATGAAAACGATTACTACACCCCGCGAAGATTACAAACCTCACGTGCCTCGTATCGTTCAAATGGTTATTCCAAAAGAATTTATTGGTGCTGTAATTGGTCCCGGCGGAAAAATTATTCAAGAAATCCAGAAAACCACGAATTCGACAATTGTTATTGAAGAAGTTGGAGAGACAGGCGTTATTGATATTATGGCAGTAAATAAAGATTCTTTAGATCAAGCCGTTCAAAGAATCAAGAATATTACAGCTGTTCCTGATGCCGGTGAAACCTATAAAGGAATCATTAAATCGATCACTACATTTGGTGCTTTTGTTGAAATAATGCCCGGTAAAGAAGGCTTACTTCACGTTTCAGAAATCGCCTGGGAACGCGTTCAAAATGTTGAAGACGTTTTAAAAGTGGGTGAAGAAATTGAAGTAAAACTATTAGAAGTTGATTCAACTACAGGTAAATTAAAACTTTCGAGAAAAGCATTATTGCCAAAACCGGAAGGTTATGTTGAACGTCCACCACGTGCCGAAAGGCCTCGCGGAGATCGTGACCGTAACAATTCTAACAATCGTGGTCGTGATGATCGTCACAGAAATTCTAATCGCGATAGAAATTAGCGTATTTTGAAACTAGCAAATAAATATATCGTATAATCAGCCATTTGGAGGGAACAAAAGAATATGAGGCAACTAAAGATTACGAAGCAGGTTACCAATCGTGAAACAGCATCCTTAGATAAATATCTTCAAGAAATTGGAAAAGTAGATTTGATTACTGCCGATGAAGAAGTAGAACTTGCAAAACGCATTAAACAAGGTGATAAAATAGCTTTGGAGAAATTAACTAAAGCAAATCTCCGTTTTGTGGTATCTGTATCTAAGCAGTATCAAAACCAAGGACTTAGTCTTCCCGATTTAATTAATGAAGGAAATATGGGACTAATTAAAGCTGCTCAACGTTTTGATGAAACCAGGGGTTTTAAGTTTATTTCTTACGCTGTTTGGTGGATTCGTCAATCCATATTACAAGCTTTGGCAGAACAATCAAGAATTGTTCGTTTGCCCTTGAATAAAATTGGATCGATAAATAAAATCAACAAAGCTTATGCGCATCTTGAGCAACAGTTTGAGCGCGAACCAAAACCTGAAGAAATTGCAAAATACTTGGAAATCTCGCTCGACGAGGTTAAAGAGTCGCAAAAAAACACAGGCCGTCACGTTTCTATGGATGCTCCGCTTATACAGGATGAAGACAATAACCTTTACGACGTATTGCGTAACGACGAAAACATAACTCCGGAAACGGAATTGCTTTACGATTCTTTACGCAAAGAGATTGATCGGGCGGTTTCTACACTCACTCCTCGCGAGGCCGATGTGGTTCGCTTTTACTTTGGTTTAGGCGATAGTCATCCAATGACTTTAGAAGAAATTGGTGAAAAATTTGATTTAACGCGCGAAAGGGTGCGTCAAATCAAAGAGAAAGCCATTCGCCGACTCAAACACACATCGCGAAGCAAGATTTTAAAAACTTATTTAGGATAAAATAAAAGGGTGGCTTAACAGCTGCCCTTTTTCATTTAAAAACAATACCTTTACAAAAAAAATAGAATATGATTGCCCCCTCTTTATTATCTGCCAACTTCGCCAATCTTGAAAAGGACATGCAGATGCTAAACACAAGTCAAGCCGATTGGATTCATCTGGATATTATGGATGGTGTTTTTGTTCCAAATATTTCTTTTGGCTTGCCCGTAGTTTCCGCAATTAACAAACTAACTACCAAACCTTTGGATGTTCATTTAATGATTGTTAATCCGGAAAATTATTTCGAAGCATTTGCAAAAGCAGGCGCTCAATATATCAGTTTTCATATCGAAGGATCGACCCATGTTCATCGTTCTATTCAAGAAATAAAAAAACTAGGCGCAAAAGCAGGAATCGTTTTGAATCCGCACTCTCCGGTAATGCTTTTGGAAGATAGCATAGACTATTTGGATTATGTTTTATTGATGTCGGTAAACCCGGGATTTGGCGGTCAAAAATTTATTGAACATACTTACAAAAAAATCGAACAACTCAAAACACTAATTAAACAACGCAATGCATCAACACTAATTCAGGTAGATGGTGGAGTAAATACCGAAAATGCAAAAGCGCTATATGCAGCCGGTGCTGATATTTTGGTAGCCGGAAATGCTGTATTTTCAGCAGATGATCCGAGTAAGGCCATCGCCCAAATTAGAAATGCCAAATCGATTTAATGAGCTTAATCCACTTCAATGACTAAATACAAACACCTCTTTATTGATTTAGATCGAACCCTTTGGGATTTTGATTCAAATGCCTTAATCACTTTAGGTGAACTTTTTGATACCTACCAGCTTAAAGAAAAAGGAATTGCCAGTTTCGATTGCTTTTTAACCTATTACAAAGCTTATAATCAAACGCTTTGGGATGAATATAAAAACGGAAAAATAACAAAAGCGTATTTAAGTGTTGAGCGGTTTTATGGGAGTTTAAAAAATTTCGGCATCGACAACTATGAAATGGCCAAACAAATGGCTGCAGCTTATATTCGGATTAGCCCAACAAAAACAAAATTATTTCCTCAAGCGCTCGAAGTTGTTGAAAGCCTGAGTAAGAAATACCACCTGCATATCATCACCAACGGCTTTTCTGAAGTCCAGTTTGTTAAAGTAAAAAACTCAGGATTAGCTCCTTTTTTTGATACCATTATCACTTCCGAAATGGCCGGAGTTCAAAAACCAAACGCTAAAATTTTTCAGTATTCGCTCGAAAAAACAGGAGCAAAACCAATTGAATCTATAATGATTGGCGATGATTTAGAAGCTGATATATTAGGTGCTAAAAATGTAGGCATCGATCAAATCTATGTCAATTTCGAAAACAAATTGCATACAGAATCACCGCTTCACGAAGTAAATACTTTGGCTGCCATTTTAGAAATCCTTTAAATCTGCATTCTGCTTTTTGTTCATTTCGCTGTGCTTTTTAACTTAAAAAGCACCACTTTTCTTGCGAATTATCGCTCAATCCTTACGCTTTCTCTCAATTCCCCTACAGTTAATAATTTTCATTTTAAGCCCTTGATTACGAGTATACTGTTTTTATAACTTAGCATAAGGAAAGGAATAAATGTTTGTAAAAGTCTTTATGCAAGCGTGTCTGTATTGTTATTTTATTGATATTCAGAATATTGCATTAGCTATTACTTTTTATTTCCACAAAAAAACATAATGATCAAACCTAAACACATTTGCTATGAAAAAATTTTTACTTTTTAATTTTTTGGTTTTAAGCCTATTTGCTTTATCGCAAACCGTAATTACGCAAACCGACTGGTCGGGCGGATCAGGACAAGCTACACTAACAGATTATACGATGTTCAGCAGTCAAAGCAATATGGAATATACGCTCACGCCGGGGGAAATTAGTTTAATCGAAAACACAAAAAACTCCTTTTATGGAATTGTGGAATACAAGGATAAACTATTTATTGGATCCGATGCCGGAGTTTTTATTTATAATCCGACAAATAACAGTTGGGAACACAGCATGTCCGGAAATTTTATTTTAACAAACGCAACCATTCATGAGGAAATCCTCTATGTTATGTATGGAAATAATATTTATACTTACGATGATTCAGAAAACGATTATGGACTTGGTCCGAATGGTTGGAAGCATTTTTCAGATTTAACACCACTGGGGATAACATCAACATTCACTATTGAAAGTGTAGATGGAGATTTATTAATCGGAGCCCGAAGAAATTACAATGGCTATGTGCTAAAATGGAATAGCGGCACACAAACCTGGGATAATATGGGAGGAAGCTTTTCTAATGGAGCCTATTGCTTTGCAAAATATGGCGATGAACTTTATGTGGGTACACATTGGTCGGGCACTATTTATAAATGGAATGGATCGAGTTGGACAACTGCCTACGACACGCCAATGATGACCATTACCGACTTGGTAATTTATGACGGAAAACTCTATGCAGGAGGAACTTATACCTCGGCCGACCAAGGTAAAATTTATGTTTTTGATGGCACAAACTGGTCTATTGCCTACGATGGTTATGGAGTAAGAAAAATAATCATACACAATAACAATCTCGCTTTTTCAGCACAAAGAGCATCTGAATCCACTTCAAATAATTTATCGGGACAAATTTATATTTACGACGGAACAACAAGTACTTTGAGTTATACACTAGCAACAGAAACCTATGCATATGACCTGGAGTCTTATGGTGGCGACTTGTATTATGGAGGTATGGGATATGCTGCCTTTGGAGGTACTGCAACATCAGATTTTTACAAAAACGATCAAGTTTTAAAAAATATCTTTGGGGGTTATGTTGTATCTTCGGATATAGAAAATCCTGATGCTGGCTGGGGAAATATCGATTATGACATTACCGTTTCTGCGGAGTCGGGCGTTTTTGTTACTTTGAGAGAAAAAGACGAAAACGATACCTACAGCTTATTGGTAGAATCACCATCAAATTCCGCTATAGGTTTTACAGAAGATAAACTACAATATATTGCTTATTTCTGGGGATTTAAATCGGCAGATTTGGCCTCGATGCAAGCCATCAATATCCATACAACGATCAATGTGGGAAGCTCGGCTATTGAAAATCCCCTCCATATCACTATGTATCCAAATCCTTCGAATGGAATGGTTAAAATAAAACTGAACAGTTTCCCTGAAAAAGCATTGAACCTGCGTATTTATAATTATCTAGGCAAAATGGTTTATGCTCAAGAGCAATTGAATACTGAAATAATCGACCTTGATTTAATGCATCTTTCAAAAGGCGTTTATTTTGTAGAATTGGAAAATAATGCTGAACGAACCATTCAAAAGCTGGAGATTTATTGATAGCGAAAATAATGGGTGCAACTTGGATAATTCACCTGATTATCAACCTCCACCAGATAAGAAATAATGGTTTCGACATCATTTTGTGCTTGAATATTGCCGGTGGACGGAAAATACTGATCGTAAACCGCCGGCAAATAATCAATTACACCAACAGATAAAATGCTTTGATCAGGAAGGATACGATTACTTAAATCGCTTATAAGGATTTCATTTTGTTGCTGTTCAATCTGAATACCGGAGTAATAAAATCCCGCATGCGAGCCTTTTAAGAAATTCTTGATGGCAGAAACGCTCATTTCGTAAATAATTGTACCATTATTAAAGGGTGTAATTTCAAAAATTTCTCTTCTCGTAATATCGCCTTGATTTAAACCGGCTCTGACTCCTCCTGAATTTTGAAAAGAAACATCCACATGCATTTGAGTACGATAAGCATCTGCAAGAAAACAACCGATTTGGCTCGACGAATGATTTATCACTGAATATCCTATGACGTCTTTCAAATAAGGTAAATTATTATACTCATCAATAAGTGCCTTTATATCAGCATCATAATCTACAGCAGCATTCAAATCAATGAGGTCCCAGTTTAGCGTTTCAATTTTTTTATTTTTTACTGTGAGCTCAATTTTTCCTAAATAATTTAAATAGCTACCCGCTTGAAATATGGGTATTTCATTTACCGTAGTATTCACCTTCTGATGCGAATGGCCACCAATAATCAAATCAAAATAGGGAAATTGTTCGGCCAGTTGTATATCGCCTAAACTGTAACCATTATCATAACCTAAATGCGATAAAACCACAAACAAATCGGCATTTTCCTTTGCTTTAATATCTGCATATTTATACACCACATCCTTTGCTTTTTCAAAAATAAAGTTTTGCACTTTCCAAGGATGCGTTGAGGGGATAACGTCGCCTGCCTTGCCTCCTGTTTCAACCAAGCCCAAAAAAGTTATTTTCAGATCACCAACACTAAGTGTTTGATATTCGTAGGGTTCAGGAACAACAGAGTTTGTCATATTCACATTTGCGCAAACCCAATCAAAATTAGCCTGTTCCATCCGATTTTTCAATACTGTTTCGCCATAATCAAATTCATGATTCCCCAAGGCAGCTATATCAAATCCCACTTTATTCATCAAATCGATCATCGGATAGCCTTTTTCAGGATAATTGTCGACAATAGGATTTCCTGAAAACAGATCGCCGCTACAAGCGAGTATAACATTTGTTTTTAATGCTTCCTGATCAACAATAGCTTTAATTTTAGAAAAATTTTCAATTTGACCGTGCGGATCATTTATAAAAAAAATGCTTAGATTTTTTGTGATTTGTTGCTCTTTCGGATTCGATTTACACGCAGCAATCGACAATAAAAAGAAAAAGAAGACGAAATACCTGATTCTCATTTGGTTAATTTTTATACTTAAAAACAGATAAGCTTGTGTTTTTCAGGCTAAAATTACAATAAAATTAGCTCTAAAAAAAATGCAGATAAAACGCAAAGGAAGATGATTATATCGTTATTTAATCATTCCACCACTCAGGCGTTTTCGCCCAGGGATAAATCATTATTCGACCCGGAGCCGGTGCAAGGAAAGCATACTTATATTTTGATGCTTCTTTGCTGAAACGAATTATGGGATCGCGCCAGGAATGAATGCTCAAACTAAATTTTCCCCAATGAATGGGAACAACAGCTTTGGCATTTAGTTCGGAAGCCGCCAAAGCAGACTCTTCGGGCATCATATGAATAGAAGCCCAGTCTTGGTTATATTGTCCGTTTTCTATAAAAGCCAGATCGAAAGGACCAATTGCATTACCCACTTCTTTAAAAATATCAAAATAACCGGAATCGCTACTAAAAAACACCTTGTGATTTTCGCTTATGATGGACCAAGATCCCCACAAGGTTTCATTTCTATTGAGCAATCCCCTACCGGAAAAATGACGTGTAGGCGTAAAAATCAATTTTATTTTGTCTGAAAAAACAACTTCCTGCCACCAATCGAGTTCAGTAATTTTTTCTGATTTTACGCCCCATTTCTCGAGATGAGCACGCACACCTAAAGGAACATAAAAATGCTTTACTTTATTTTTTAAAGCTAAAATTGTTTCATATTCCAGATGATCATAATGGTCGTGCGAAATTAAAACCACATCAATCTGAGGCATTTGATTCACTGTATATTGGTTGCTATAATTAAATCTTTTAGGTCCCATAAAAGTGAAAAGCGAAGCTCTTTCGCCAAAAACAGGATCGATTAAAATGGCAGTACCACCTATGTTTAGCAAAACGGATGAATGTCCAAACCAGCTAAAAGCCAGTTTATCATTCGAAACAGCATAGAACTCTTCTTTTAAAAAGGGTTGTGTTTTCAAGCGCCTAGTAGGGGCTTGCTCCTCATCTTTCGAGAAGAATTTTACTAGCGTAGAAAACTTGGGAGCCGCCATAGGCGTGGGCATCAAGTTATCAAATTTGCCATTTTTAAAAGCCTGCGATTGATTTAAAATTGCAAGTTGTTTAGCGTTATTTTTCCCTCCAAGTTTTGGAGAGATAGTGAAATAAAAAAAGGCTAGTCCTATAATTAATGCAATACCAATAGCTATTAACATGTATCTCATTTTGTTTAATTAGTGAGCAAAGCTATCAATTAATTTTTTTAAAGTATTCGTTCCCGTGTCGAAGCGAAATAATTTTATATTTGTTTAACAAAACGAAGCATGCAAAAATCAATTATCCTTATTCTTTCTTTAGTTATTAGTCTTGCAATAAGCGCGCAGGAAATTGAGCGAAGCAAATCTAACTTGCCTAAAATAAGTGAGGCGCTTTCTGTTTTGGATGACGCAACAGGATGGGTATTGCAGGATAACGGCAGTTGGTTGAGCGAGAAAAACAAAATCTTATTGTATAGCTCGGAACAAAATCTAAGTGCTGATCCCTTACAAAAACTCGGGCGACAAAATTTCAATAAAATGGAGCTGCGCGAAGTATTGATTGGAGATGAGCAATATATTGTTTTAATTACTGAGTATGCGGATGGCTATTTTGAGTTCCCTGAGCTCCGTCAGAATTTTCAAAAAACTGAAAATGCACATTATATCGTTTTTAAGGCCACTAAACTGAATGCGATAATAGCACATATGAGCATTTTTAATGAGCCACTGGCCATTAATTTAGATGTTTTTTGTTCTGATAATATCATCGATTTTGATCAAAAGTTATTGACAACACAAATCGCATATAATATCTTGCGAGTGGCTAAAATGGAAGAACCATCAAAATTTACTATGATTCTGGCAGTAAT
Source organism: Bacteroidales bacterium (assembly GCA_016929955.1). Classification (GTDB taxonomy): domain Bacteria; phylum Bacteroidota; class Bacteroidia; order Bacteroidales; family UBA12170; genus UBA12170. The sequence continues at coordinate 33,263 of JAFGHU010000196.1, forward strand.
GCCTACGATTGTAAATGGCGAAAAATTATTCCGTTTCCGCTATATCAACTTATTTAATCAAGAAAGTATTTATCAAAAATACTTGCTCCCTGCAAACAAAGATCGTCTTTTCGAAAGCAGTTATTTCGAAGTGCCTTATCAAAAGTTTGTCGATTTTATACGTGCTCCAAAAATTCAACAGATAGACTTTAACTTACTAAATCCCATTAGTTTTAACGATTTTTACCAACGAGGAGCACTGCGTTTCGAAAGAAATAATTTCGAAGCTGCCTTAGCTGATTTTAGAAGCGCTTTAAATCTAAAACCGGATACTGAAAATTGGCATATCTATGCGCTAATGGGAAGCACTTTGCACGAACTGAAAAATTACAGTGCTGCTATAAGAGCATTTGAAAAAGCACTTATTCTTAAACCCAAAGCTAATAATCAATACCAAAATTGGATACGCAACTATTATAATATCGGCTTATCTTATTTAATATCAGGCAATAAGAAAGAAGCCTGCATTTATTTTCATCGGGCAAAAACCTCAGGCTTGCAAGACGAAGCGGCTTTAAAAGTGATAAAGAAAAATTGCAGAGGGAAATTCAAAGTAAAAAATTAAGCGCTCTAGTTATTGATATTCCATTAATTAACAACACTTTGTTTAAACCTCCTAGTTTCTAGTTATTTTTGCACCCAAAATTTAATTATTTTTGATTAATTGGGATGATTGTATATCAACAAAAGAAGGCGGATACTAAGTGAAAATTAAATCGAAACATAAGGTACTACTTATCATACTTATATTCGGATATTATCATACCCTTTTTGCCCAATATTCAAGTGCTGATAACAAAGCTTTACCTAAGTGGTTTGTTGGCGTAAATGGGGGCACATCCATATTTCTTGGCGATGTAAAATTCAATTCCTTTTGGCCGGAGCAAAAACAGGGCGAGTTTCAAGCCAACGGAAGTTTGGTTATCGGAAGAAAATTTAACACGGCTCTAAGTCTAAGTACTACACTTGGCTATAGCGCGTTTAAAGGTTTTCAGGAAATTCTGCCCGATACACTTGAATTTAAAACGCAAGCCTTGTCAATCGCA
>JAFGHU010000197.1 GCA_016929955.1 Bacteroidales bacterium
GTACTGGAGAAATTACCATTTTAAATTCTTTATTTCGTCAATAGCTGCAGTATTATGATGTCTGTACAAACGGATAACCAGCGAAAGTGCTACGGCAGTCACGGCAAAGCCGATAACAATTGCAGTAAGTACAAGGGCTTGGGGTACGGGATCAACCATAGGTTGAGCGGAACCTAAAACTTCGGGTGAAAAAATAGGAGCTGTTCCGTTATTTATATATCCAATGGCCACAAAAAGCAAATGAAGGCCGGAATCTACTATGGAAAGACCGATGACGATCTTGAGCAGATTTTTCTTAGCCAAGGCCGCATAGAGCCCAATTAAGATAAGGGCAATTGCTGTTCCATAAAAGCTGATCGTTAAAAATTCGTTCATCATTACGTCTTAATTTTCATTTTTGGCTCCAGGCCTGTTGTTTAACAATACTGTATCGATAACACCGGCAAGTTCGGCGGCCACTTTAAAACCAACAGCCACATATATTATTCCGATGATCCCTCCACTCAATAAATCGTTCAATTCGCCGGTTGGCAAAAAGTTTTGAAGGAAAGTAGTTCCTAATAAAAGGCCTGCAAAACCTATCAAGACAAATACAACTCCGGCAATCGATTCTATCCAGCTTATGGTATTGTGGTTGACTTTGAATTTCCGATACGAAATAAGCATCAATAAAGTAGCTGTTGCAATAATAGCTCCTCCCTGAAAACCTCCACCTGGAGATAAATGGCCGTGAATAAACACATAAGCACCCAATAAAATGATAAGCGGAAATAAGATTTGACTACCAATTTGAACAATCCTACTGGAAGGCAATTTAGCGCGGATTTGCTGCTCACCAATGCGTCGGCGTCGGTACATAATGCTGGCCAAACCTGTAGCGGCAAGGAACAATACAGTAACCTCGCCCAAAGTATCAAAACCACGATAATTGACAACAATAGCTGTTACTGTATTTGATACTTTGAGTTCGCTGGGTGTTTTATCGAGATAATAATCACCCACATTTCCCCGGTCTTCGCCAAAAGGAATATGGTTAATAACATCCACAAGGAAAAAACCGATAACCGCTATAATACCAAATACAACTAATCTTTTAATCATTTTGTATCTCCTTTCTTTATTTCTGCAGGAGCTGTTTTCTCGTCGCAACAGGTTTCTTTATCCGTTGTATTACGTATGGTAATAATAAATATAATCGTTGTTAAAGCCACGCCAATAGCGGCTTCGGTAAGCGCAACATCGGGAGCTTGTAGTATAAAAAAGAACAAGGATAAGCCCAGGCTTACCAAACCTGTCGCCACTACAGCATAAAGCAAGTTTTTAGAAACTACAGCATAAATGGCTGCTCCAATAGTTAAAATAACCAGAGCAATAATTGGAATAACTAACCAACTCATTTCGAATCCTCCCTATTTTCTTCCACTTCTTCGTAAGCATCTACATGCTCCTGAGAAAATGGTTTAAGTTTATCTTTATAGCTACCGCGAGCAATAGCGTGTGAGCTAAGCGGATTTGAAAAGGCGATAAATAAAATCATCAGCACTAATTTTATCCACCAATCCGGCTCCAAAAAAGCCACGCCCAAAATCAGACTCATTGCCCCTAAGGTAGAAGCTTTGGTTCCGGCCTGAATACGTGTATATAAATCGGGCATACGGATAATGCCCAAGGCACCAAGAAACAAAAAGACAGCGCCAACGCTTATAAAAAAATAGCCTAAGTATGTAAAAATGGTTTCCATATTATATGCCTCCCTCCAAATAACGAGCAAATGCCAAAACGCCAATAAAGCCTAAAACAGCATATACCAATGAAACATCAACATAAATAAAGCGCCCAAAAACATGCGCCATAAAAACCATGGCGGCAATTGCTAAAACGGACATGGTATCAAGTGCAACCACGCGATCAGAGGCTGTGGGCCCTTTTATAAACCGCACAAATCCCAAGAGAATCCCGAGAGAAATGATAGCGATAATTACCAGATTAAAATAGTCTTCGAAAATCATATCTATTTATCAAATATTTTGATGAGAATTTTTTCAAAATCAGCGGCAATAGCTTCGTAAATTCCAGCTTCGTCGTGACTGGTCATTTTTAACCAGTGAATATAAAATTCATCTTCAATTAAATCAACTGTAAGTGTGCCCGGAGTAAGCGTAATGCTGTTAGCCAAAACCATTTTAGCAAAATCAGATTTTAAGGTGGATTTAAACTTAACAATTCCCGGATTTACAGGTAATTTTGGATTAATTACAATGCGTGCGACCTGAAAATTTGCTTTGACCAAAGCGATAATAAATACATAGGTAAACTGCAGTATATACAAAATTCTTCTGGGATGAAAAAGACGAAATCCGTAATGTGTAAAAGAAGTGAAGTTTAATGCGGCAATTAGGCCTGTAACGAGAAGTCCTGTAACAATTTCGGCAGTTGCAAAACTAACCGTAAAAGCATACCAAACGACCATTAACATCAACCAGGTGTATAGAAACCGGCTCCATTTCAAAGAAGTATTTTTCATGTTTTAAGAACTTTAGGTTTTGGCTTTAAAAATCAAGCAAGCTTAACTTTTGCGCAAAAATAGTTCAAAAATTTTGGGCAAATTTGGCTCTATCCTAATTTATATTTAATCTATGTAAATACGCCGATATTAAGAAGCTTAACTTTGTGTATATACAGCTGATTACCTGTATTTTATATTTTACAAAACAGCAATTGCTATCGTCCTTTATTTGGGAATATTTTTCGATAAAAACTTTTTGCGCATTCTAAATTGATAACAACACCGAGGGGAAATAATGGCTATTGTATCCATCAAATTTTAGTTTAATTCAGTTGATTTTAGAACGATTAAAAGCAGCCCTGCAATTAATCTAATTATGGTCTTTCTATAAATCTTATCTTTGCAAAAAGATTGAATTATGATTAAATCAATGACCGGCTACGGAAAAGCACTTGTCGTATTAGCAAATAAAAGCATCACCATCGAAATTAAAGCATTAAACAGCAAATATTTCGATTTTGTTTCCCGAATTCCATCGCTTTACAAAGAAAAAGAGCCTCAAATCAGAACGCTCTTTAATGCTGTTTTGGAGCGCGGTAAAATAGAGTTAAGTATTGGTATTGAAAACAAAGGTGTAGACACTTCGGTAAAAGTAAATCAGGCCGCAGCCCAAGCCTATCTAAAACAAATTTCGGAGTTAAAAGATCAGCTTCATTTACCTGAAGATCCAAATTTATTAAGCACGCTTTTAAAAATGCCCGATGTTTTAAGTTCGCCTGTAGAAGATCTAAACGAAGCTGAATGGCTGGAAGTTGAAAAGGGATTAAAGCTTGCAGCAGAAAATATCAATGCTTATCGAGTAGATGAAGGAAAGGCGCTACTCCAAGATTTTATTCAACGCATTGCTTTGATCAAAGACTATTCCGAAGCGGTTGTTCCTTTTGAAGAGCCTCGTATCGATTTGCTCAAAACAAGATTTAAGAAAAGCCTGAACGGTTTAATCGAAGATGCCTCTTTTGACAGCAATCGTTTTGAACAAGAGCTTATATATTATATTGAAAAACTGGATATTACAGAAGAAAAAGTGCGACTAGCACGCCATTTGGATTATTTTATCGAAACCATACATGACGATGGCGCCAATGGAAAAAAACTTAACTTTATTGCTCAGGAAATCGGTCGCGAAATCAATACAATTGGTTCAAAAGCCAATAGTGCAGATATTCAAAAATTAGTGGTGATGATGAAAGACGAATTGGAAAAAATTAAAGAGCAACTTTCGAATATTTTATAATGGACAAACGCAAGGTATTTATTTTCTCGGCACCTTCCGGTTCAGGTAAAACCACATTGGTGCATGCGCTTCTCAAAGCCGGATTGCCTTTTTCGTTTTCTGTTTCAGCGACCAGCAGGCCAAGTAGAAAAACAGAAAAAGAAGGTGAAGATTATTATTTTGTTAGTCCCGAGGAGTTTAAACAAAAAGTGAAGAACGACGAGTTTATCGAATGGGAAGAGGTTTACGAAAACATCTCTTACGGCACTTTAAAAAGCGAAATCGAACGTATTTTCAAAAGTGGGAAATACCCCATTTTCGATGTGGATGTTGTTGGAGGATTGAATCTTAAAAAATATTTTGGTGATGATGCTTTAGCCGTTTTTGTTCAAGCACCTTCCTTGGATGTTTTGGAAGAACGACTACGTAATCGATCAACCGATGATGAAGCCAGCATTCAAAAACGCTTGGCAAAAAGCGCTCAAGAAATGCGTTATGCACCTCAGTTTGATCTTGTTATTGTAAATGATGAATTGGACAAAGCCATTGAAGAAACAAAAAAACAAATTCAGGATTTCTTAAAAAAATGAACGCTCCTCAACATAAAATAGGCTTGTTTTTTGGGAGTTTTAATCCCATACATATTGGTCATACAGCCATTGCCAATTATATGCTGGAGTTTAGCGATTTAACTGAAATCTGGTTTGTTGTTTCGCCTCACAATCCTTTGAAAGAAAAAAAGACTTTACTCGAAGATTATCAACGTTTGGAAATGGTGCAACTCGCTATTGAAGATGATTTTCGTTTTCGCGCATCGGATATTGAATTCCGATTGCCTCAACCCTCTTATACCATCGACACGCTTACTTACCTGCACGAAAAACATCCTCAGCATCAGTTTTGCTTAATTGTTGGTGGCGATAATTTGAGTAGTTTCCATAAGTGGAAAAATTATCAAACTATTCTCGATTATTATCCGCTATACGTTTATGCTCGTCCGGGTTTTAAAAAAGAAGATTTTAAAGCCAAAGGCGATATTCAATTTTTTGATGCACCCCAAATGGAGATCTCGAGCAGTTTTATACGCAAAGCGATAAAAGAAGGAAAAGATATTCGGCATTTTCTAGCTCCTAAAGTCTGGAAACATATTCGGGAATGGCATTTTTATGAGAAGTAAAGATTTGACTTTTTTCAACTTATCTTATATTTCTTATTCCGAATATAACGGTTAGTAAGCATAATTATTCCAATAACTAAAACGCTTATCAGTAGAATGATCCAATTGCCTAAAAACGTACTTAGATAAACTAAGCCTGCTGCTCCACCCATCAAAAACATACCCAGAAACATCCTGAGCACGGCGCCCCCTTTTTGCTGCATTTCGCGAGCCTGAGTAAAAGGAAGTTCCATTTTTTGCAGAATAGTGCCAAGTATTGCAACAAGCATGGTCAGCAATCCGCCCAAAAGCATTTTGGGAAAGATCTGGATATTCCAAATTAAAAGAGCTAATATTGTAAGGATTATATATATAGGAAAAAAGAACTTGTAAAGCATTGCTTTTATTGCGCCGGAACTGATATGTCCATGTTTTGTAAAAGGCAAAGCTTTGTATATCCATGCCGCCTCGGGATTTTCTGTATAAGGTAGTTGTGCGATACTTATTGTGCCAAAGAAACCAAAAAATATAAACGCGAGGTAATTGCTCGTTTCTCCTAAATGTTGTAAAGAACCTAGTAAGTTATTGAAATCGGGTTTTACCATTATTATTACAAATACGGGGATAAATCCAAACATAGGATAAACCGATTGTTTGAATTTGCGATCGCGCTGCGTGGTTTTCATGGCCAATTTCCAGCCTATTCGTTCCATATCTGTCACGCAAAACAAACGATTCATCTTTTCGGAAAGTTTTTCTTTGAACGATTTCTTCTCAATTTCTTGATTCCCTTCTGCTGTATCCTGACCTAAAATATCGCCAAAGCCTTTGGATAAAAACCGAATGATGATGATGGCGCCTGTAAAGGGAACAAGTATAGCTAAAGCAAAAAGAAGGATAATATCAGTATTGATTTCAGCTAAAGAAAAGCTGCCTACAAAACCCGCTAGCCATGCCGGAGGAATCAAATAGGTCCACCAATGGATTGCCATCGAAGCCTGATTCATGCTATCCATATCAATTATTCGCGGCAGCAATTGATAGCCTCCAAATATAATAATGGCCAAGACAATCTGGACATAAGTGATGAAATCCTTAAACTTTTCACCGCTTACAAATTTTGAAAGCGACAGGTAAAAAAAAATCGTAAAAAGTAAAGTAATCCAAGCCGATAATCCAACACCTAAAAAGTAAGCCAGACTAATCAGAATGCCAAACTTAAAAGCCAACACAATTCCAGAAAAAAGAGATAATGCCAAGGCTATGTATCCCATATAAAACTGAATATGCATTAATTTAACCAATAATAAAGTACGATGACTTATCGGACGAGCGAGTAAAATATCATTGTCGCGTTCATCGAATAAAACAGAAGTAAACTCATTAATTAGCGTAGTGGCAAGCATAACCATGATTACAGCATAAATAATGGTGAGATTCAGAAGGATATCATTAATTCTAAACAAAGTGATTCCAACAAAACCACCTAAAAAGGCATAAATAAAGAGCTGTTTTAACAAAGTCTGATTTTTCTTCCCCGATGACTTAAAGTTGGAAGGATTTCTACGAAAATCGAGGGTAAGTTTATTTTGTAATAGGGTTTCAAATTGTGGATAATCAACGCCCCACAATTGAATAAGCCTTTTAAAGAGTCGAACAATAAATAATGCAAATTTTACCATAGCTTAGTTCTCATCAAAAGCTTTAAATAAGACATCGGTATTTGCATCTCCATTTTTTCTTCCGGTAAGCTGTGCAAACAATTGTTCTAAGGTAGATGATTGCTCAGTTTTTAGCTCATCAAATTTACCATCAGCGATTACGTTTCCACCATCAATAAGCAAAATACGATCCGATATTTTTTCTACTACATCCATCAGGTGCGAGCAATAGAAAATGGTTTTGCCATTGGCGGCTAATCGGGTTAACATTTCCTTGACCAAGATTACTGAGTTGGCATCGAGACCAGAGAGTGGTTCATCAAGAAAAAGAATATCGGGGTCGTTAATAATTCCTGACATGATCAGAATCTTCTGCTTCATTCCTTTCGAGAACGTATCCATCCGTTGATCGGCATATTTTTCCATTTCAAAAAAGCTCATCAGGTGATCTGCTCTTTTCGCTAACTTGGTGGCATCAAGTCCATATAAGGTTCCGATAAAAGTGAGGTATTCGTTTGGAGTAAGTAAATCGTACATGGCGCCGTTTTCGGGAACATAACCGATGCGTTTTTTTATTTCCAGACTTTCGGTTTTTAAATCATGTCCAAAAACGGTAATTTCTCCTTCAAAATCGCTGATTATTCCGCAAAGTATTTTTACGGTTGTACTTTTTCCGGCACCATTTGGACCGATATAACCAATAATTTGACCGGGATAAATATCCAGATTAATTCCTTTTAAACTTCGTTTTTTGTATTGCCGTTGCTAAATGTTTTCTTTAGTTCTTTAATCCTTATTAAGGGGGATGCGTTTTGTGTCATTTTTTGAATTTAGTTTTGGGATCCTAATTTGAATTTGTAAATATAGGATATTGACTTAAAATAGTATCATTTTCCCTCGCTAAACTTAATCTCCCAATTAAGAATTATTATAAGTCTTAAACTACTGACCACTTTTCAATCAACAACTAAATTTTATTGACGAGTTAACTTGGAGCCAGAGCATGTGGGAGGCCAACCTAAC
>JAFGHU010000198.1 GCA_016929955.1 Bacteroidales bacterium
GAAGAGAGAAAAATTCGAATGCTAATGTATTTTGGGACTCTTTTCATCGTCGCATTTGAGTGTTTTTGTATTGCGTTTTAATAATTGATGATACGAATTTAAAGAAAAATGTGCTTAACCCCATCATTATTAATCTAAGATTCTATATTAGTTTTAGTTACATTTTGCGAATTCTATTAATTTCAATATATTTGGAAGGATTTAGAAGCTGCTTTTAATTGAACAGCCGCAGAAAATAGTCGTTCGTTTATAGGAGCGCGGAATTTAAAAAAGAAGAAAAAACGAAGGTGTTCATTCTGTAGTCAGTAAAGCAGAACATTTGAAAATTTTAAATTTTATTTTGTTATGACGCGACAATTATTGTATCCAGTTAAGTTTATCCTTCTTTCCTTGTTTTACTTTCTGATTTGTTTTTCGGCTTTTTCTCAGTCGACCCAGAAAATGAAATGCGAAACCGTAATTTACGATAACAATGATTTTTTGGTGATTAATCAGACCATTGGTATGCGTATTCAAGTTATGCAAGGCTCTGAAAAAGGCCAAATGGTTTATTCAGAAACACTTTCGCCTACCACGCAAGCCGATGGTTCTGTTGTGATAGTACTAGGAAACGGGAAAAAAGTGTCCGGAAATTACGATTTAATCGATTGGCAAAACAATGAATATGTGCTTGTTACTGAAATTGATTTATCAGGCGGTAAAAAATACAAGATAAAAGGCACTTGCGATTTAATTCGAGACAAGAATTTTAAACCGCAAAAGCAGGAAAAACCTGTCCAAGATGAATCTGCTATAGATGTGCAAGAAAGAGCAGAAATCTTAAATGAACTATTGAATCAGGCGAATGCCGGCAAAGAGGTGCCTGTTGACAGGAAATTAGAAATCAAACACGAACTTAGCGATGCTTCTTGCTTTGGTAAAGAAGACGGATTTATTGATATCACCATAGAAGGCGATGCGCCTCCTTATCGTTTTTTATGGAGCACTGGCGATACTACTGAAGATTTACGAAATGTTCCGGCAAATGAGTACGAACTTTCCGTTTGGGATAGCGAAGGCAATAAAAAGGAAGCTCAATTCAGTATTAATGAGCCAAAAGAATTGGTTTGTTCTGCCGTTGCCTTTCCGGAAACAGAAGCCGGAAACGATGGTAAAATTAACCTTAGTGTTGATGGTGGCGCTTTAAACTTATACAGTTATAAATGGAGTAATAATTCGATCTCCGAAGATATCGCTCATCTTAGTGCCGGAGTTTATACGGTTACGGTTACCGATTTTTACGATTGTAAATGTTCAACAACGGTGGTTGTTGAGCGCGAGCTTTTTTTCAAAGCTGATATTCGGCATGCCTCTTGTTTTGGAGCCTCCGATGGAGCAGTTAAGCTAAGCATAGGCGGAGGAGAAATGCCCTATTCTGTTTTTTGGGATAATGATACGTATAATCCGGATAATGAAAACCTGAAAGCAGGCGATTATTTTGTAGCTGTTATCGATAAAAACGGACAAAGAAAAGAAGCCAATTATACGGTAAGTGAACCTTCGGAAATTAGCATTACTGACAGTCTTTTTATTGGTGATGGAACAAATGGAAGTGTTTCTATTGATGTAAATGGCGGTATTCCGCCTTACACTTTTTTATGGAGCAATGGAGCAACAACAAAAGATATTGCTAATTTAAGCTATGGCGAATATACGCTTACAGTGATGGATGCTTCCAATTGTCAGGTTCAAAAATCGATGCAGTTAATCAATCCTCTTGCAGTTCCTGTTCAGGAAAAAATGGCTGATACGCTAGTCGTGGATACCCTTGTTATTGATACGCTTAAGTTAGATTTGCCTGCTGTAGATACACTTGTGGTGGATACCAATAAGATGAAAACCTTGCCGGTTGATGATAAATCCAAAACGGATCAAGTTAAAGAAATAAAAGAGCAAATTCCGTTGACCGAAAGCAAGAAAAAATCGGATAATTTAAACCGATAAAATCAATAGTGATGCAATTTTTTAGAAAAAAGAACAACAAAAATAAACCGAAGTCTTTTGAATGGGGCTATGTTATTATTGTAGGTATAATTGCGCTTGTTGTTCTTTATAAATGCATTGAAATTATTAAGGCGGGGTTTGAATGATTAGAATGCAGAGTTGAATTGTTTATTGAAAAAGAGCTCTGAAACATTTGTTTCAAAGCTCTTTTTTTAAGTCGGAGTGGCAAGACTCGAACTTGCGACCACTTGCACCCCATGCAAGCATGCTAGCCAACTGCACCACACCCCGTTTTTTATTGTCCGATTTTAGCGAACTAAGGCTGCAAAATTAAAAAAAATTACAAATCGCCAAGGAGAATAAAATAAAAATTAGCGAATCAATCAACTGAGCAATCCTTTTACAATCGCAGAGATGGTTTTATTATCGGCTTTTCCTGCTAAAGCTTTGGAAGCCATGCCCATAATGCGACCCATATCTTTCATACTCGAAGCACCTGTTTCTGAAATAAGCGCTTCGATTTTTGCTTTCACTTCTTCAGTGCTCATCTGTTCGGGCAAGTATTTTTCGATAATGGTGGCCTGAAAAAGTTCGTCTTCGGCCAATTCGCTGCGATTTTGAGCCTGATACATTTCGGCCGATTCTTTTCTTTGCTTAACCAGTTTTTGCAAGAGTTGAATTTCTACAGTTTCAGGAATTTCTTCGCTATTGATATCGCCACCGGTTTTAATTAGTAAAAGACCGGCTTTAACTGCTCTTAGTGCTTCCAAAGTCTTTTTGTCTTTGGCCAACATCGCTTTTTTAATGTCGTTATTGATCTGAATTTCTAAGCTCATAATCTTTGTATTTTCGAAAAACAAAGGTAAAAAAAAACCCGGCAAGCCGGGCTCTTTTCATCGTCGTTTTTACTAGTCAACATTATCGTGGAGAAACTTGTTGTTCGATTTTATTTCCAATCCATCTTCACTATCTGAAAGCGTAAATCGGGCTACCTCAGAATCGGTTGAAGGTTTGCTTTGCGAAAGGTTAATATTTTTCCTTTTGTAAGCCGGAGTGCTTTCCAGCTCATCAATATTCATTTTTCCTCCATAAGAAAGTGCTCTTAGTTTTCTAGTCCGTTCTTTATGTTTATCGTCTTGCGTAGATTTATCAGTCGAAGGCGCCGTTTTTTGGTCTTCGCGTGCGGATTCTTGATCAAACAGCTCATCGTTATAATTGGCTGTAGTATCACTTTCAATTTCACGTATAACTAGCTCCTTACTGGGCTCAAAATCAAAACTGCGCGATTCGGCCTTTATATCTTTTTTTTCGTCCAGATTATAAACAGTCTTTTCTGTTTTGGTTTGTGTTTCCGTGCTTTTTGAGCGATCGATTAATTCAATATTAGGGATAGATTCGTCTGCGATTTCTAAATCCACTTTCTTTTGTACCGATTTTAAATCATCCTCCAAAGGAATGACTATTTTATTTTTGTTTTCTTTTGCAATTTTACGATCGAAACCTGTAGCAATTAAAGTAATACTAATACTATCGCCTAATTCAGGATCTTGTCCACTTCCCCATATCACTTCACAATCATTACCGGTACGGTTTTGGATAATCTCAGTAATTTCACTCACTTCATCCATCGATATTTCATTTTCGCCCGAAGCGATATAAAGCAACATATTGGTTGCGCCATTAATGTCATTATCATTTAATAAAGGAGATGAAAGTGCTTGTTCTGTAGCTTCTATGGCTCGGTTTTCGCCTTCGGCTTTGCCTGCGCCCATTATGGCCACACCGCTATTTCGCATTACCGTATTCACATCCTCAAAGTCAACATTGATATATCCGGTTACGGTAATTATTTCGGCAATTCCTTTAGCTGCTTTGGTTAAAATATTATCGGCCTGACTAAATGCCTGTGATAGCGACAGATTGCCATACAATTCGCGTAGCTTATCATTGTTGATAATCAGTATAGTGTCGACATGTTTTTTTAACTCTGCAATTCCTTCTTTGGCCAACTCAGTACGTTTGCGCCCTTCAAAAGCAAAGGGTAAAGTTACAATGGCAACGGTTAAGATATCTAATTCTTTAGCTGCAGCAGCAATAATTGGAGCTGCTCCGGTTCCGGTTCCACCACCCATACCGGCGGTGATAAAAAGCATTTTAGTATTAATGCTTAATAGTTCTTTAATCTCGTTAATATTTTCAATGGCCGCATTTCGTCCTACTGCAGGTTTCGATCCGGCTCCTCGTCCTTCGGTCAAACTTGATCCCAATTGAATTTTTGTTGGAATCGGGCTATCTTCCAGATGTTGATTGTCGGTATTGCACAAAATAAAGTCAACATCTTTTATCCCTTGCTTAAACATGTGGTTTACGGCATTTCCGCCGCCACCGCCCACGCCAAGGACTTTGATAATATTGGATTGGTTTTTAGGAGAATCGAAATTTAGCATATGTGGTTATTTTAAAGTACTAAATTAGCTTTAAAACAGGCTTTCTTTAGCTAGTATAAGCCTTTTTATTAACAAATTAATTGTTGATATCCGCGGAAAACCGAATGGGGAAACGATTCCGTTATCCTAGTATTGCAGTGTACTATTATTTTAGATCTTCTGTATCGCTATCGAAAAAATCCTGAATTTTTTGAAAGAAACTTTTATCCTTTGGCATAGGAGATTCCTTTTCAACAGAATGTGTTTCTGCATTTGCAGGTTGTTGATTTTCATAGTCATAGCGCTCAAATCCTTCAATCACAAGGCCGATACCCGTTGAATATGTCGGACTAGCCAGCTCTTCTATCGTACCTTCGGCCAAATGCTCATTGGGGTAGCCGATGCGCGTGTCCATACCGGTCATAAATTCAGTAAGTTGCGCAATATGTTTTAATAAAGCGCCACCACCGGTAAGCACAATGCCGGCAATGAGTTTATTTTCATAACCCGAATTTTTTATTTCGAAATACACATGTTCTATAATCTCTTCAATACGCGCCTGAATTATGCTGGCTAGATTTTTCAAAGTGATTTCTTTAGGTGGCCTACCTCGCAAACCGGGAATAGCAACAACTTCTTCCTCTTTGTTTTCGCTTGCCAGAGCAGATCCAAACTTCACTTTTAATTCTTCGGCATGTTTTTTAATAATCGAACAGCCTTCTTTTACATCTTCTGTAATTACATCGCCGCCAAAAGGAATAACGGCAGTATGTCGGATAATTCCATCGTGGAAAATGGCTACATCTGTTGTTCCTCCACCAATATCCACCAAGGCAACACCTGCTTCTTTTTCCTCATCGCTCAAAACCGCTTTTGCAGATGCAATAGGTTCTAAAATCAGATCAACAATATCTAAATCGCTTTTACGAACGCATTTGAAAATGTTTTTTGCGGCGGTAGTTTGACCAATAATAATATGAAAATTTGCTTCGAGCGAATTGCCCAACATGCCAACAGGCTCACGTATTCCGGGTTCTCCATCAACAATATATTCCTGAGGTATTACATCGATAATTTCTTCACCGGGACTCATATTTAAATTGCGCATGCTTTCCAGTAAATCGTCTACATCTTTTTGACAAATCTCATCATCTATGTTTTTGCGAATGATTATTCCCCGATGTTGCAAGCTCTTAATATGCTGACCAGCAATTCCTACGTTTACATAATCAATTTTAACATTCGATTTGGATTCGGCTTCTTCGATCGCTTTTTTTATGGATTGAACCGTGTTTTCTATATTTGAAACAACCCCACGTTTAACACCAATAGATTCTGTTTTTCCCGATCCAAGAATTTCTATTTTTCCGTATTTGTTGCGTCGACCTACAATAGCGGCAATTTTTGTTGTCCCTATATCCAATCCTACAATTATAATGTCTGAGGCTTCCATATTCTTAATTTTTTGTGCAAACTACTTGATTCTCGTATTTTAGATTTATCGATTTATAAATAGTCCAGTTTATTTTTTCTTTTCCGTTGATATAAAAAAGCTTTAAACGCCTTAATTTATCGTCCATATTGTTTAGTGTTCCAAATTCTATATAACTAACTCCCGTTTTAGGAATTAATTCGAATTCCTGATCCTGTTTTACGTAAATTTGGTCGATCAATGCATTCAAAAATTGGTCGTGTTGAATTTTTGCGGCCAAGATATATATTTTTTTATAGATAGCAGGTAAACGAAGCGTATCAATACTGTTCTTATTGAAGTAATTCATATTTACTTTAGGCAATGCACCATTCGCTAACACTACGCGAACACTGTGCTTTGTAGAGAGTGGCATTACTACCGTGTCGCTTCCTAAATAAAATTGTTGCCCTGCTTGATTATAAATGCGAAGAATGGCTTTTCTGGGTTTGGCTTTAATTGAAAAACTTCCACTGATGTCGATAAAAGCATTGAAATCTTGTATATAGCTGATTTTACCAATGTTTTTTTCGATTTGTTGCAGGTTCAGATTTTTGATCTTTTGTCCTTCAATGGGCTCATGATTTTCGAGAAGCTCTGTTCTTAGCTCTTGTGCTGATGTTAGTTGAGGTATTGCAAGATTATTGTTTAATTCTACGTTTAATTTTGGACAAGGCGTATTGCCGTATTTTTGCAAGGCATAGATTTCAAATGCCAATAAAGCAAGTATAGCAAGTACCCATAAACTTCGGTAGAGTATCTTTTTAATCATGCAAAGGCTGTTTTTATGTGTTCAACTAAGCGATCAATATCACCGGCTCCTAAACTTAAAATCAGACCGGGCTTTTGTTCTTTTAGATAAGGGACAAGCTGCTCTTTACGCAGTAGAATCTTCTCTTTTAGCTTTGTTTTGTCTAGTAAAACACCACTGTTTATTCCTGCAATAGGTTCTTCCCGAGCAGGATAAATTTCTAGTAAAATCAAGCGATCGAGTAGTGCTAGACTTTCAGCAAAACCATCCATAAAGTCCCGCGTCCGACTGAATAAATGGGGTTGAAAAATGCCGGTTAATTTTTTATCCGGATACAATTCTTTTACGGACAATATACTTGCTTTTAACTCTTCCGGATGATGTGCATAATCGTCGATATAAATCAAGTCTTTGCGCTTGACAATATATTCCATTCTTCGTTTTACGCCTTTGAAAGAAGCCAGAGCCGTTTTTATAAACTCAGAATCCTCTCCATTTAGATGTGCTGCCGCTGCAGCGGCTAAAGCATTTTCAACATTTAATCTGCCGGGCATGCCTACTTTCACATTTTCGATTTTTAGTGAAGGACCTAAAATGGTGAATTGATAATTTCCATCGTGCAATTGGAGATTTTCGATCTTAAAATCGGCATTAGTATTGTTCAAGGAATAGGTATAAACTCTATGCTTTGTTTTGATGTTTTTTTCTAAGCCGAATTTAATCAGTAATTGCCCGTTTTCTTGTATTTGATCAACAAATTTTTGAAAACTTTCTTCCAATCCCTGATGGTTGGAATAGATATCAAGATGATCAGCATCCATAGAGGTGATAAGCGCCGTATTAGGAAATAGTTGCAAAAATGAACGGTCGAATTCGTCGGCTTCCACAACTAAATTCGGACTGTTTTCGTTGATAATTAAATTGCTGTTATAATTACTTGCAATGCCACCTAAAAAAGCATTGCAGCCTTTTCCGTTATTTAAAATATGGGCAGTCATACTACTTACCGTAGTTTTTCCATGGGTTCCGGCAATAGCAATGCAGTTTTTATCGCGACTGAGGATTCCTAATACCTGACTGCGTTTTAAAAGTGTAAAAGCATTGGCTTTATAATAGTTTAACTCCGTATGCTTTGCCGGTACTGCAGGCGTGTAAATAACAAGTACGTTTTTCTTGTTCAGAAAAGCGGGATTTATTTTGCTTATATCATCTTCGAAATGAATACTTGCGCCTTCATTTTCAAGCAATTGGGTTAGGGGAGAGCTTGTTTTATCATAGCCGGCCACTACTTTGTTGTTTGCCATAAAATACCTGGCTAGGGCGCTCATTCCGATACCGCCAATTCCTAATAGGTAGATATGTGTAAACTGACTTATATTCATTCGATTAGCTTTAATACTTCTTGAGCAATTTCAATATCGGCATTTGGTTTTGCAAATTGAATAATATTTTTTTTAAGTGCGGCTAATTTCTGCTCGTTTTGTAATAAATTTATGCACGTTTCAAATAGCTTTTCATTTGCATCCTTATTCGGAATAAGCAGCGCCGCATTTTTATCCGCCAAGCTTTGTGCATTTTTTGTTTGATGATCTTCGGCCGCGCTAGGCAGTGGAATAAAAACACAAGCTTTTGCCGTAGCACTTAACTCTGAAATGGCAATGGCTCCGGCACGTGAAATTACTAAATCGGCTGCTGCATACGCTAAATCCATTTCGCTTATAAATTGATGGGCTTTAATATGCTTAGCCTGATACTCGCTAATATGCGCTACAGCATCTTTAATTCCTGTAATTCCGGTTTGCCAAATCAATTGAAAATCGGCTTCTGCCCATTTTTTGAAATGAGCAAGTATAGCTTGATTAATTGCTCTTGCACCTAAGCTGCCGCCTACAAGTAAAATGGTTTTTTTATCCGGAGATAGTTTAAAATGCTGTAGTGCTTGTATTCTTTTTCCTTCCGTTTGGATGATGTGTTTTCGGATAGGATTTCCTGTTTCGATAATTTTATTATTCGGAAAAAACCGATCCATTCCGGGATAGGCAACACAGATCGTTTTTGCTTTTTTTGCCAGAAGTTTGTTTGTAACTCCGGGATACGAATTTTGCTCTTGTATCAGTGCCGGTACTCTTTTCCTACCTGCCATATATAGTGTTGGTCCACTGGCAAAACCTCCAACACCAACAACCACGTCTGGTTTAAACTGTTTAATTATGCGGCCGGCTTTCCATAAACTGCTGAGTAATTTAAGGGGAAACATCAAATTTTTTAAACTCAAGCTACGCTGAAAACCGCTAATCCAAAGGCCTTTAATTTGAAAACCTGCAGCCGGGACTTTTTCCATTTCCATTTTATCTTGTGCTCCAATAAAAAGGAAATTGCTCTTTGGATGAATTTTTTTAATGGCTTGTGCTATAGCAATAGCAGGAAAAACATGGCCGCCGGTTCCGCCGCCACTTATTAATACATTGATATTTTTGTTTTCCTCTATCATTCTATTTCTGAATTAACTGCACTCAAGTCGATATCCGATCCTGCTTTTATGCTTTGAATCATTCCTAAAGCCATCGATGTAAATACAAACGATGTTCCGCCCGAGCTTAATAGAGGCAGAGGCTGACCGGTAACAGGTAGTAAATTCACGGCAACTCCCATGTTTACCATGGCCTGAAAAACAATATTAAACATTAATCCAATAGCCAATAAGGCTCCAAAATTAGTGGAGCTGTGTTTTGCTATCACTAGCGCTCGAAAAAAGAGTGCTAAGTATAAAAAAATAAGAACAAAGCCTATAATCGTTCCATATTCTTCAATAATAATGGCATAAATAAAATCGGCATGCGCCGATGGCAAAAAGGCGCGCTGACTGCTTTTTCCGGGTAGCTTTCCTACAATCGGGTTTGAGGCGATGGCAATTTTTGCTTGCAAAACCTGATAGTTGGCTTCCGGATCGCCCGATCTAAAGTCTTCTATTCTACTCACCCAAGTATCGAAACGGGGGATGATATTGGGATTGACTTTTACCAACAAAAAGGCAAATGCAGCAATGACAATTCCTCCGCCCACTAGTGTTAATAGGTATTTCGATTTTACGCTTCCTATGATCATCATAAAAAAAGCAGAAACAAAAATTAAGGCAGCAGTTGAAAGATTCGCTTGTAGAACCAATATAGTAATGAGCAAAGTAGGCGTAAAAATATGAAGTATCACATATTGGCTCACCTTATTTTTGCTCTCCAAATTTTTCTTGGGAAGCTTGCTCAAAGCTCTGGCTAAATAAGTTAGCAGGACAATTTTGGCAAAGTCAGAGCTTTGAAAACTAATATTAATTCCGGGGATCATTAACCAGCGGCTGGCATTGTTGATATTCGTTCCAAGCAGCGTGGTAAGTAATAATATAGGCACTACAATCCAGATGAGCAGCTTGCTTCCAACACTAAAATAGGTAAATTTTATTCGATGCATCAGATACATTACAATAAATCCGATGGCAACAATTCCTATTTGTTTGAATAAATACTGTATGGCATTATTGTCTTCCTGTTTATAAGCCAGGTATCCCGAAGCACTATAAACAACAGCAAGCGATAGCATGGAGAGTAAGATATAAATTCCCCAAATAACGCTATCTCCTTTTAGCTGCAGGCCAAGTTTACTCATATTTTACAATTCGTTTACTGCATCAATAAAGCGATTTCCTCTTTCTTCGTAATCTTCGAAAAGATCGAAACTAGCGCAGGCAGGCGAAAGCAGAACAACATCGCCGGGATTGGCAAGCTTACTCGACTCTTCTACTGCTTCAGCGGCGCTGTAAGTTTGGATGATAGTTGGAACTAGTTTACCGAAATGCTCGATAATTTTCTGATTATCAAGACCTAAACACACAATCGCTTTTACGCGATTTTGTACCAAACTGTCGAGTGAGCTATAATCATTGCCCTTGTCTTTTCCGCCGGCAATCCAAACAATTGGCCTTCTAATGCTATCCAGCGCAAAATAGGTGCTGTTTACATTGGTGGCTTTCGAATCGTTGATAAACTCAACACCTCCAATAGTAGCAACAGACTGCATCCGGTGGTCGATGTTCTGAAATTCGGCCAAAGAGTCCTTAATGCTCTGATTTCTTATGTTTTGTAATTTGCTTGCAACACCCGCTGCCATCGAATTGTAGATGTTGTGTTTTCCCTGAAGTGCTAATTCTTTTAGTGTCATAGTAAAATTGTCCTTATTTATGTTAATGTTTAATTTTTCGTTCATTATATAAGCTCCTTCGTCTAGTGCCTTGTTTTCTAGCGTAAAAGGAATAAGCCTGATATTTAATTTTCTCTTTGCCAATTCCTGCTTAATTACAGGATCGTCGGCATTATAAATCAGATAATCTGAAGGATTCATATTTTGTATGATCCTGAATTTGGATTGCGTATACTTTTCAAAATTGTTTTCGTATCGGTCTAAATGGTCGGGCGTAATATTGGTAAGTACGGCTATATCAGCCCTAAACCTGAACATTCCATCGAGTTGAAAACTGCTGATTTCTAGCACGTAGATATCGAAATTATTTTCAGCAACTTGCCAGGCAAAGCTTTTGCCAATATTTCCGGCCAGACCTACATGTAAACCTGCATTTTTAAAGAGATGGTAGGTTAGGAGTGTCGTAGTCGATTTTCCATTGCTACCGGTAATACAGATCAATTTCGCATTCGTAAACCGGGCTGCAAATTCTATTTCAGAGATAATCGGAATTCCAGTATTGCGTAAGTTTTGGATGAGTGAAATATGATCTGGAATGCCCGGACTCTTAATTATTTCATCCGCTTCGGCTATTTCTGAAAAAGTATGTTGCCCTTCTTCAAATCTGATTTCATGATTTTTAAGAACTTTTTTATAGCTTTCGGCTATCTTGCTTTTATCACTTAAAAAAACGGCATAGCCTTGTTTTGCTGCCAATATCGCTGCTCCGGTACCGCTTTCTCCTCCACCTAGAACAACTATTTTTTTCATCTATCTTAGCTTTA
This sequence comes from Bacteroidales bacterium, assembly GCA_016929955.1. Lineage (GTDB taxonomy): Bacteria > Bacteroidota > Bacteroidia > Bacteroidales > UBA12170 > UBA12170. Next base: position 11,644 of record JAFGHU010000198.1, read on the forward strand.
ATGTGATGATGCTAATCAAGGCCAGCAATAGTCCGATAATGAAAAAGCGCATGACTATTTTTGGTTCTGAGTAGCCTTTTATTTGATAATGATGATGCAAGGGCGACATAAGAAATATGCGCTTGCCTTCACCATATTTTTTCTTGGTATGTTTGAAATAAGCAACCTGAATCATTACGGATAGATTTTCCATTAGGAAAATCCCGGCCAAAACCGGAATGAGTAATTCTTTGCGTATAAGAATGGCAAAAACAGCAATAATTCCACCCAGTGTCAGGCTTCCGGTATCGCCCATAAAAACTTGAGCGGGGTAAGTATTATACCATAAAAAGCCAATGGTAGCACCCACGAAAGCACTGATGAATATGGTTAATTCGCCCACATTGGGGATATACATAATGTTGAGGTAATTCGAAAAAATAACGTTTCCACTTACCCAAGCAAGTAGTCCAAGTGTAGATCCAATTATTGCCGATGTTCCTGTGGCTAATCCGTCGATACCATCGGTTAAATTTGCACCGTTCGATACGGCCGTAATAATTAAAATTACCAAAGGGATAAAAATAATCCAAGCCCATTGGCTTGCTTCCGAACCCATCCATCCTATAAGTGTGGCATAATCGAAATTATTGTTTTTAAAGAAAGGGATAGTTGTTTGTGTTGAATGAATAGGCGCTCTGTTTAAGGTTTCGCTAGAAAGAGTAAAAGCTTTATCTGATTGATTTACTTGTATTTCGCTTTTTATAACAGAAGCCGGCAATTGTTCCTTAATTGTAATATCGGGATGAAAATACATAGTGAGCCCAATCACAATCCCCAAAATAACTTGCCCTATGATTTTGAATTTTCCTGCCAGTCCTTCTTTGTTTTTCCTGAATATTTTGATGTAATCATCTATAAATCCTATAAATCCTAGCCACACGGTAGTAAAAATCATTAGGATGATATAGATATTGTCCAGTTTATTGAAGAGAAGCACTGGAATCAAAATTGCACCAATAATGATGAGTCCCCCCATTGTAGGCGTTCCCTTTTTTTCCATCTGGCCTTCTAATCCTAAGTCGCGAATACTTTCGCCTACTTGCTTTCGTCTTAAATAATCGATTAATCTTCGTCCGAAAACCATGGATATAGTAAGTGAGGTAATAGCAGCCATTCCAGCCCTAAAAGAGATGTATTGAAATACACCGGCTCCGGGAAAATTAAATTCGCTATTGAGATAATCGAATAAATAATAGAACATGGCTTATTGGTTTTTATTTATTAAATTGTTTATAACTTCCTTGTCGTCAAAATGATAGCGTTCTCCTTCTATTTCCTGATAATTCTCATGTCCTTTTCCGGCAATGAGTACGATGTCGCCTTTTTGAGCCAAGAAATAGGCGGTTTTTATGGCTTCTTCGCGCTTGGTAATAGACAGGCTGCGTTTTTGCTGTTCGTCATTTAAACCTTCTTGCATATCAGCAAGGATACTTTCCGGATTTTCAAAACGAGGATTGTCAGAAGTAAGAATTAATCGGTCGCTTAATTGAGCGGCAATTTTTGCCATTTCGGGTCTTTTACTCTTATCTCTATTTCCGCCGGCGCCTACAACGGTAATAATCTTGTTGTTTGAATATTGCAACTGATTTATGGTTTCCAGTACATTCTTTAAAGCATCAGGAGTATGCGCATAGTCTACAATTACAATTATGCCATCTGGTGTTTGTTGGTAATCAAAACGACCCGAAACGGATTGGAGATTGGACAAAGCGGGCAAGACATCTTCTTTATTTTCGCCCAAAAGAATAGCGGCGCCATAAATAGCCATCAAATTATAAGCATTAAATTGGCCTACCAATCGACAGTAAATTTCGTTTTCGTCAATTTGCATATGCAAACCGCCTATCTGATTTTCAATAATTCGGCCTTTAAACGAGGCCAGACTTTTTAAACTGTAAGTATGCTTTTGCGCTTTGCAGTTTTGCAACATAACCATACCATTTTTATCATCGTTGTTGCTTAAGGCAAAAGCAGTTTTTGGTAAAGCATCAAAAAACAATTTCTTTGCTTTGATGTATTCGGGAACGGTTTTATGAAAATCGAGATGATCGTGCGATAAATTACTAAATATGCCCCCTTCAAAATGGAGCCCTGCTGTTCTTTTTTGAGCCAATGCATGACTGCTTACTTCCATAAAGCAATACGAACAACCGGCATCAAGCATTTGAGCAAGCAAGGCATTTATTTTCAGTGCATCAGCGGTAGTATGGGTGGCCGGAAACGCTTTTTTATCGATTTTGTTTTCGATCGTAGATAGCAAGCCGCAACTGTATCCTAAATTTGTAAATAGGGCATACAATAAGCTGGCGATGGTTGTTTTTCCGTTGGTTCCCGTAACACCAACCAGCTTCAGTTTTTTTGAAGGATTTCCATACCAATATGCTGCTATTAATCCTAAACTCTCCTGACTATCTTTTACTTGTATATAACAAACCGAAGAATTCAGCTCAGTAGGTAAGGTTTCGCAAACAATGCTAGAGGCTCCATTTTCAATGGCCTTCGATACATAATCATGGCCGTCTACTTGGGTTCCCCGCGTAGCCACAAATAAGAAATCCTTTTCCACTTTACGAGAATCGAAAGCCAATCCTTGAATAGATTTATCCGTATTCCCCCAAATTTTTAGAGTTTCGATTTGATTATATATTTCTGCTAGTTTTATCATATTACGAAACGGATAAAGTGAGTGAAACAAGCATGTTTTTTTTGATTTTTGTTCCGGCAGCCACCGATTGCTTAACAACAAATCCTTTTCCTTCTAATTGACAGCTTATGCCTAAATCTTCAAGGATATACACGGCATCTTTGGCGGTCATTCCCACTAAATTGGGAATGCTTTCCTCCCGAATAATTCTTCGTCCAAAATTGATTGTATCCTGAGCTGAAAGACAAACAATCCACTCGTCTCTTGGATTTATCGAATAGGGAATGCCCATCGCATTGAAAACTGTGCTGAAGTCATTCTGGTAGCCAATTCTTGGTCTGGGATTGTTTGGTGAATTCTCAGGGTCGATATCTTCAAGCAAATCGGTATTGTTGGCAAAGATTTTATCTGCTATTTCTTTAAAAACGGGCGCAGAAACGGCGCTTCCATAATAGCTTTTTTCACCGGGGTCGTTGATAACCACGATACAGGAATACTTTGGGTTTGATGCCGGAAAATAACCAGCGAAAGAAGCAATATAATTGCTTTTATTATAGCCTTGATTTTTTTGTGCGATTTGAGCTGTACCTGTTTTTCCTGCTATTGAATAGGAATTGTTTCTGATATTGCTTGCCGTGCCTCTTAATACAACGCCTTCCAGCATTTTCTGAAGCTTTGCAATGGTTTTTGGCGATGCAATTTGTTCGTTCAGAACAACGGGTTCAAAAGTCTTCAGGCTTTTGTTCATGGTTCTAATCTCTTTTACAAACTGGGGCTTCATCATTTTTCCATTATTGGCAATGGCATTATAGAAGCTTAGTGTTTGTAAGGGCGTAATTTGTAATTCGTAGCCATGAGCCATCCATGGAAGAGTAATTCCCGACCAGGTTTTGTCGCTCGTATTTTTTATATAAGGTTTTGCCTCGCCACTAATAGCGATACCCAGTGGTTTGTTTAATCCAATTTTGTATAGGCCATCGATAAATTTTTGGGGATTGTTTTGGTAATTTTCAACAATTATTTTGGCCATGCCCACATTCGACGATTCTTCTATAACCTCTTGAACACTGAGAATTCCATCTTTTATTTTGTGAGCATCTCGGATGGTTTTATTGTAATAGGTTACACTGCCATTTTTGGTGTCTATTGTGTCGTCGATATCTATTACGCCATCTTCAAGTGCAACTAATAGCGATGCCGTTTTAAATGTAGATCCCGGTTCTGAGCTTTCGCCAATCGCATAATTATAATCCTCGTAGTAATTGTTGTATTTGTCTTTACCTAAATTAGCAATAGCTAGTATATTTCCTGTGGCCACTTCCATAACAATTACACTGCCGTGATTGGCATTGTATTTACGTAAGCTCCGTAATAAAGCGTTTTCTGCAATGTCTTGTATGTCGATATCGATGGTGGTTATGATATCATTTCCGTTTTTGGGTTCTGTTTCATTAGCCGGATCGATAGGCATCCAAAGTCCACCGGAAATTTTTTGCATCAAGCGCGTGCCTTCGGTGCCTTTTAAATATTCGTTATATGCACCTTCCAGGCCAACTTCATACTGTTTTTTATCATAATTGTAAATACCGAGTGTTCTCTTTGCAAGCAAATTGTAAGGTAAATCGCGCTTGTTGGTTTGTATGGGTATTAATCCTCCTTTGTTTCTTCCCAAACGAAGGATGGGAAACTTTTTAAGTCTCTGATAATCATCATAACTGATGTTTTTTGCCAATAAATAGTAATAGTTGCCGTTTTTTCTAGCATGTATTATCCCTTTTTTATAACTGGCAGCACTTTTGTCTTTTAAAAGAGCACTTAGCGCTTGCGAAAGACTATCGATATTTGCATAGAAGAAATCGTTGGTTTTATTCGAAATAGGATCGAAACGAATTTCATATTTGGGTGTTGTAACTGCTAAAAGCTTGTTGTTGTGCGTGTAAATATTGCCTCGTAATGCCTCTAGTTTAAATTCTTTGGTGCTGTGCTCTACACCCGTTTTGCGAAGTTTTTCACCTTCTTTAATTTGAATATGCAACACTTTAAAAATAATACCCAAACCAAAAAGCATGATGAGGAAATACATCATGTAAGAAGCTTTGAATATCGTGCTGTTTTTATTCATTTTATTTACTTTTTTTATCGATAAAAATTTTCTTTGGAGGCGTAAGCGATTCTTGAAGGCCTAAATTCTTGACTTTGTCGGCAATCTGAGTTTGTCTTGTGTTATCCATCAATTTGGCTTTAATGGATATTGATTTTATTCGGAGTTCTTTTACTTCTTGTTTGTATTTATCTATTTTACGGACGGTTCCTTGTGCCCAAAAAGTGTTGGAGATAAAGAGGATGATCAGGAATAAAAGAAAAGCCATAAAAGGCAGCTCTTTTTGCGAGTTTTCCCCGGAAAATAAGCGGCCGTCTAATAAGGGTTTGATATAAGTAGATGCGAAATTCTTTTGTATCTTCTTATGGCCTTCATCGGGTGCTATGTCTTTATTAAAATCATTCATTGGTTCTGATGGCTATTCTAAGTTTGGCGCTGCGTGCACGACTATTTTCTGCTATTTCATCTTCTTGGGCAACAAGGGGTTTTCTTGTCAGGCTTTTAAATGGCGATTGAACATTGCCGTAAAAGTCTTTTTCTTGTTTTCCTTCAAAATTCCCTGCCTTAATAAAATTCTTAACCAAGCGATCTTCGAGCGAGTGGTAGGATAGAAAGACCAAACGGCCTCCCGGTTTTATCACTTCAACGCATTGTTTTAAAAGGCTTTCTAAAGCATCGAGCTCTTCGTTAACCTCTATTCTTAAAGCCTGAAAAACCTGAGCGAAAAATTTGTTTTCTTTATGTCGGGGAGCTAGTGAAGCAAGACAAGCTTTTAATTCATCAACCGTATTTATAGGCGCATTTAATCGGGATTCAATAATGCGTTTGCCTATACTGTAAGCGTTTTTTAATTCGCCATAAAGCCGAAAAATCCGTGTCAGATCGTTTAAAGAATACGTATTGATTAGCGAAGCGGCAGTACGTTCGTTTCTTTTGTCCATGCGTGCATCCAATTCTCCGTTGTAGCGTGTCGAAAAACCTCGCTCCGGAATATCGAACTGATGAGAAGAAACACCTAAATCAGCAATTAAACCGTCTATTTGGCTTGCTTGATGTAAGCGGAGAAAATTCTTTAAATATTTAAAATTTTGATGAACAAGCGTAAACCGAGTATCGTTAAATGCATTGGATAGGGCGTCAGAATCCTGATCAAAAGCGATTAGGCGTCCTTCTCCTAACCGATCCAGTATGGCCTTAGAATGACCACCACCACCAAAGGTGACGTCTACATAAATGCCATTGGGCTGGATATTTAGCCCGTCGACACTTTCGTTTAGCATGACTGGATTGTGGTACATAAGCCTCGGTTTTTACATCTCATCGTCGTTGGGGACATTCCCCATTACGTCTTCAGCAAGTGAACCAAAGTCAATTGACGGATCGTTTAGAACTTGTTCGTAGAGGTCTTTATTCCATATCTCGATTCGGTTAACCGAAGAAGCTAAAACAATCTCTCTTTTGATGTCGCTAAACTTGACCAAATCTTTCGGAACCAGAATTCGGCCTGCACTGTCAATTTCCAAAGTTCGAACTCCGGCCATAAACATGCGGATGAAATCGACGTTTTTCTTAACAAAACGATTGAGCTTGTTTACGCCTGCTATTTCTTGATTCCATTCGCTCATTGGGTAGAGTTCCAAACATTTTTGGAAAACACTTCTTTTGATAATAAACCCCTCGTTTATAATTGGTTGCAGCTGCTTTTTGAGTCCTGCCGGTAGCATTAATCGACCCTTTGCATCTACTTTACATTCGTATGTCCCAATTAGGTTTATCATCTAATACTTGCTATTTGAGTGTAAAAATACGCTTATATTTACCACTTTTTACCACTTTTTACCACATTGTTAATAAAAAGTTACATTGTTCATCAAAAAAAATAAATAGTTATGGTATAAAAACCATATAATCAGGCATTTAATGGTTATAATTTTGATCGTGCAGTGGTGGAGCTGTTTATAACTTATAAAAGAAGCTCCTAAATCATGAAGTGTATAGGCTTTTAGTAAATTATTATTTAATTTTGAGCACCATTACAAGCGATTTATGATGAGCAAGAAAAAAGAAATTTCAGGTTTTATTGATGTTGAAAAAATCATTGCCTCTAAGAGCAAGGAAGCGCTTAAATACACTCCCCGATTTATACTATCTTATTTAAAACGCATTGTCCATCAGGATTATATCAATAATTTTCTGGAGATTCATAAAGATAAATTCGGTCTGGATTTTGTAAAAGCTGTGCTTGATGAATTTCAAGTCAGGGTTCATGTTCAAGGCATAGAAAATATAAATCCAACAAAAAAATATATTGTTGCTGCAACTCATCCGATAGGGAGTTTGGATGGTTTGGCTTTAATGCATGAAATTGGGAAAATAAGAAAGGATATTATCTTTCCGGTTAATGATTTATTGATGAATTTACCGAATTTGCAATCGCTTTTTATTCCTGTAAATAAGCATGGTAGCAATGTGGAAAATGCGCGAATTATAGATAAAGCTTTTGCTTCGAATGTGATTATGCTTTATTTTCCAGCCGGATTGGTTTCGCGCCGTAAAAAAGGAATTATTAAAGATTTGGAGTGGAAAAAAACATTTATCCGCAAATCACGCGATTACCAACGGGATGTAATACCCACCTATATTGAAGGTATAAATAGCTCGTTTTTTTACACATTGGCCAATTGGCGAGCACGATTGGGTATAAAAATGAATTTGGAAATGCTTTATCTGGCCGATGAAATGTTTAAGCAATTTGGTAAGGAAATAAAAATTATTTTTGGCAAACCAATTCCGTATCAAACATTCGATCGGTCGAAAAAGGATTTGGCGTGGGCTAGTGAAGTTAAAAAGCAAGTCTATGCCTTACGTGATTAAGGTTTTAAATGAAAGGAGAAAACGCCATGCAAAATATTATACCAAAGGTTAGTCGAGCACTTCTTGATAAAGAATTGACTAAAGATATTTTTTTTACGGATACCAACAACGGTGGAAACGAGTTGTACATTTTTAATGCGCACCAGCGCCCCAATCTTATGCGCGAAGTTGCGCGATTGCGCGAAATTACTTTTCGTGAAGCTGGTGGAGGAACAGGCAAGGAAATGGATATCGACAGCTATGATACTTCCGAAAATCCTTTTGAACAATTGATTGTATGGAATCCAACCGATAAGGAAATTGTTGGTGGCTATCGTTTTATTTGCGGAAATAAAATCCCTGTGCTTGATGGGATGGTAAAAACCCCAACTACTCAACTTTTTGAATTTTCTCCCAAATTCATCAAGGATTATCTTCCAAAATCTATTGAGCTGGGCAGATCTTTTGTTCAACCCAGTTATCAACCAACCTATAACCTTAGAAAAGGAATGTATTCCTTAGATAATTTATGGGATGGTTTGGGTGCTTTGTCGGTTGAACATCCGGAAATAAAATACCTCTATGGTAAAATGACGATGTATACGGATTACGATGCTTATGCACGCGATGTTTTACTCTATTTTTTACGGAATTTTTTCCCCGATCCCCAGCGTTTGGTTTTTCCACGCGAAGCGATTACACCTAAATATCCGGATCAGGAATTTGAACACCTATTTACAGGAACCACTTTTGAAGAAAACTACAAGATATTAGTTAGAATCATACGTAAAAACAAAGAAAATATTCCTCCTTTAATCAATGCGTATATGAATCTTTCTTCAAGTATGTTGATTTTCGGCACATCTGTTAACGATCATTTTGGTGGCGTAGAAGAAACGGGAATGCTTATTACTATTGATGATATTTACGAGAAGAAAAAGAATCGCTATTTTCATACGTATATCCAAAAAATTCAAAAAATCCAGAAAAATATAAAATCGTTTAGGAATCATAGGAATGATCGTAAAAACAGCTAAATTTTTAGTCAGTAATAATTATTATCAGAATTGTCCAAAACCAGATAAACCTGAATACGCTTTTATTGGGCGCTCCAATGTGGGCAAATCTTCTTTGATTAATAAGATTGTGGGCATTCAAGGATTGGCAAAAACATCGGGCAAGCCTGGTAAAACGCAATTAATCAATCATTTCTATATTAATGAGGAATGGTATTTAGTTGATTTGCCCGGCTATGGCTACGCCAGTATTCCCTTAAAAATTAAAGCGAAATGGGAAACCATGATCAGTGGCTACTTGCAAACCCGTAAAAACTTACTTACCACTTTTGTGCTTATCGATGTTCGCCATTCGCCTCAGAAAATTGATATCGATTTTATCGAAAATTTAGCTGAGCATCAAATTCCTTTGGCTTTAATTTTTACGAAAGCAGATAAACTCACACCGAGAAAGTTAAAAGAAAACCTGAAGGCTTATCAAAATTATTTGCATGAAAGTTGGGACGAGCTTCCTCCCGTTTTTGTCACTTCTTCTGAAACAGGCCTTGGTGCTGAGCAAGTGCTCGATTATATTGAAAATGCCAATAAGGTGTTTGTTAGCTCGCCCAATTAGCACTTTTCGTTATCGCCTTAGCATCATTTTTTTGCATTCTACTACCAAATGAATATATAATTTATATATTTGAGCTGCTTTAAATTAATCAAATCAATTAAATATCGGGTTTATATCGCTTTTATACAGGTGTTTAAAATTCGAATTGCCGGTTTTTTTTAATAGCTTAGAACAGATATATGCCAAACACCGTTATTCGAACAGTTAGCAGCAAGAAGGATTTAAATGCATTTATTCACTTGCCTTTCCGTATTCATAAAAACCACCCCAATTGGTTGCCTCCTTTAATAGCAGACGAAAAAAAAGTTTTTGACGCGAAGAAAAACGCTTCATTTGCGCATTGCGATACAATTTTGCTCATAGCTGAACGAGATGGACTTGTGGTTGGACGCATTATGGGAATCATAAATCCAACCTATAATGAGGTGCATAAAGAGAAAAACGCCCGTTTTTTTGCTATGGAAACCTACGACGATCCTCGTATTTTTGATATGCTTTTAAAGGCTATCGAGCGATGGGCCATCGATAAGGGAATGGAAAATTTAGTTGGGCCCATTGGTTTTTCGGATAAAGATCCACAGGGTTTTTTGTATAGCGGTTTTGAAGATCCTGTATCCATTATCGTTACAAATCCTAGTTTCGCATATATGATTAATCATATGGAGCGCAACAAGTATGCAAAGAGTATTGATTTGGTACAATACCGTGCTAAGGTTCCTGAATCTATTTCTCCAATTTATGAAACAATGTTTCAGCGGGTTACCAATGCGGGATATCAGATTTTGGAATTTACAAATACAAAAGCAATAAGGCCTTATATACCACCAGTTTTTGCGCTTTTAAATAAAACCTATACCGAAATCTACGGATTTGCTCCTTTAGACGATAAAGAAATTACAGAGTTTGCCGAGCGGTTTTTGCCCTTTTTAGATGCTCGCTTTATAAAAATTGTAATCGATCAACAGAAAAATGTAGTGGCTTTTTTAGTGGCTATGCCCGATATTAGCAAAGGAATGCGCAAAGCCGAAGGCAAATTATTTCCTTTTGGTTTTATGCACATCTTGCGCTCAGGTAAAAAAACCAAACAGCTAAATTTGCTTCTGGGAAGTGTAGAAGAAAGCTTAAGGATAAAGGGCATCGTTTCGCTTTTGGCGGTTAAAGTCATCGAATCGGCTCAAAAAGCTAAAATGGAATTATTTGATAGTCATTTGATTATGGAGGACAATGCCAAAATGAGAGCCATGTATGAACGTTTTGATGCTAAAGTATATAAGACCTATAGAATATTTCAAAAAGCACTATAAAAGATTAGTTTAAATAAAAAACCAAACACAATGAAAAAACAAACCATTATTACTTTTAGTTTACTTTTCGCTTTTATTATCGGACAAGCGCAAGATCGGATTACCGGAAATCAATTTGCCACACGTTCTGAAGTGATATCTCAGCATGGTATGGCGGCTACCAGTCAGCCTTTGGCTACGCAAGCGGCTTTAGATATTTTAAAAGCCGGTGGAAATGCTATGGATGCTGCTATTGCTGCTAATGCCGTTTTAGGATTGGTTGAGCCTACCGGCAATGGAATGGGAGGCGATTTATTTGCCATTATTTGGGATGCTAAAACTCAAAAACTTTACGGTTTAAATGCAAGCGGACGTTCGCCTTACGATTTAACGCTCGACTATTTTCTCGAAAACAACTACAAAAAAATACCTTCTCACGGTCCACTGCCTGTTTCTGTTCCGGGAGCTGTGGATGGATGGTTCGAAATAAATAAAAAGTTTGGCTCGATGAAGATGAAGGACATTCTTCAACCGGCGATAAATTATGCAAATAACGGTTTTCCGGTAAGCGAATTAATTGCCTATTATTGGAATGGTTCTAGGTCTTTGCAACGTTTCCCGGGTTTTAAAGAAACATTTATGCCGAATGGAAAAGCGCCAGCTAAAGGAGAGATTTTTAAAAATCCACGTTTAGCCAAAACTTTTGAGTTGATTGCCAAAGGAGGTAGAGATGTTTTTTATAAAGGAGAGATTGCAGAAAAAATTGTAGAATACGTGAGAGAGCAAGGCGGATTTTTAAGCATGCGCGATTTTATCGATCATCATTCTGATTGGGTTGAACCCCTAAGTGTAAATTATAGAGGTTACGATGTATGGGAATTACCTCCAAACGGACAAGGAACGGCAGCTTTGCAGATGTTAAACATACTCGAAAATTACGATATTGCATCGATGGGTTTTGGCTCGCCGGAATATATGCATGTGTTTATTGAAGCTAAAAAACTGGCTTTTGAAGATCGTGCAAAATATTATTCGGATATGGATTTTAACAAACTTCCTATCGAAGAATTAATTGCTAAAGATTATGCAAAAGAGCGTGCTGCCTTAATCAAAGATAGAGCTGCTCGCTCTTATCCTGCCGGCGAATTGGAAATGGGAAATACCATTTATTTAACCGTCGCAGATAAAGAAGGAAATATGGTATCCTTAATTCAGAGCAACTACAGAGGAATGGGATCCGGAATGACTCCCGGTGATTTGGGTTTCATCTTGCAAGATCGTGGCGAACTTTTTAGCTTAGATAAAAACCATATGAATGTGTATGAACCACATAAACGTCCTTTTCACACCATTATTCCGGCATTTATTACTAAAGATGGCAAGCCTTTCGTTAGCTTTGGTTTAATGGGAGGAGCCATGCAGCCTCAAGGTCATGCGCAAATTGTGGTTAATCTCATCGATTTTGGTATGAATTTACAAGTTGCCGGCGATGCACCTCGAATTCGTCACGACGGTTCGTCTCAACCTACCGGCGAAGTTATGACCGATGGTGGTATTGTGAATCTGGAATCCGGTTTTAGTTTCGAAACCATTAATGAATTAATGAGTCGAGGGCATAAAATCCAATTCTCTAAAGGAGGATATGGTGGATATCAAGCCATTATGTGGGACGATATAAATAAGGTCTATTATGGTGCTTCAGAATCAAGAAAAGATGGCCAGGCGGCTGGGTATTGATTCTAAAGAATTACTAATCAGATATTAACAGTAACTGTTTGTAAGTTTTATTGCCTGAAAGCTTTGTCAATAAAGCAAATCCTTATTTTTGTAAAAAATTTGATAAATGGCAGAGAGCTATAATGATGCGAGTGTAAAATCGCTGGATTGGAAAGAACATATCCGCTTAAGACCCGGAATGTACATTGGGAAGCTAGGTGACGGTGCCGCTCATGACGATGGTATTTATGTATTAATTAAAGAGATTATCGACAATTCTATTGATGAGTTTGTTATGGGCAATGGCAAACGTATCGATGTGGAAATAATTGATCGTCAGGTAAGTATTAGAGATTATGGGCGTGGAATTCCTCTGGGAATGGTAAACGCTTGTGTATCGAAAATGAATACAGGGGCGAAATACGATTCCAAAGTGTTTAAAAAAGCAGTGGGACTGAATGGGGTTGGAACCAAAGCCGTAAATGCACTTTCTTCTTCGTTTACGGTGCAGTCGATCAGAGAAGGAAAATCAAAACGTTCTGTTTTTGAAAGAGGTGAACTTGTTAGCGATGGCAAAATAGAAACTTCTGATGAAAAAGACGGAACAATTGTAACGTTTATTCCGGATACCGATTTGTTTGGTAATTATCACTTTATAAGTGATTATATCGAGAAAATGCTCTGGAATTACGCCTATTTGAATAATGGCCTGGTCATTCATTTTAATGGTGAAAAAATAGTGGCAAAAAATGGTTTATTCGATCTGTTGGAAAATCAAATCGACGGTAAAATTTGCTATCCTATTGTTCATCTAAAGCAAGATGAGTTTGAATTTGCTTTTACACACACCAAACAATATGGCGAAGAATATTATTCCTTTGTTAATGGTCAGCATACTACCCAGGGAGGTACACATTTAAGTGCATTTCGCGAAGCTGTAGTTAAAACAATTCGCGAGTTTTACAATAAAAATTTCGAACCTTCAGATGTTCGTTCTTCTATTGCAGCTGCTTTAAGCATTAAAATTCAGGAACCTATTTTCGAATCACAAACAAAAACAAAATTGGGTTCCCAGCATATTGAGGCAGACGGAATGAGCGTTCGGAATTATGTTGGTGATATTGTAAAAAATAACCTCGATAATTTTTTACACCGAAATCCGGATATAGCAGAAACCTTATTGCAAAAAATTCTGATGAATCAGAAAGAGCGTAAAGAAATGGCCGGCATCAAAAAATTGGTTCGCGATAGCGCCAAAAAAGTCAGCTTGCATAACAAAAAATTGCGCGATTGTAAGGTTCATTTAAATAGTAAACACGAGCAAAATTTAGAAACCACTCTCTTTATAACCGAGGGAGATTCGGCCAGTGGCTCTATTACTAAATCGCGTAATGTAACTACACAAGCAGTTTTTAGCCTAAAAGGTAAACCGCTGAATAGCTTTGGATTAAGTAAGAAAATTGTCTATCAAAACGAAGAGTTTAATTTGTTGCAGTCGGCTTTAAATATCGATGAAGACATGGATAATCTTCGGTATAATAATATTGTAATTGCAACCGATGCCGACGTGGATGGTATGCATATTCGCTTATTGTTGCTTACTTTCTTTTTGCAGTTTTATCCCGATCTGATCAAACGTGGTCATCTTTATATTTTGCAAACACCATTATTCCGCGTGCGAAACAAGAAAAAAACGATCTATTGTTATTCGCCTGAAGAAAAGCAAAAAGCACTTCAGAAACTGGGCGCAAATCCTGAAATTACACGATTTAAAGGTTTAGGCGAAATTTCGCCCGACGAGTTTAAATATTTTATTGGCTCTGATATGCGTTTAGACCCCGTTATTTTAAGAAAAGACTCTGCAATTAGCGATATGCTTGAGTTTTATATGGGTAAAAACACACTCGACCGACAAAATTTTATCATCGATAATCTTCGACAAGAAGATGATTTGTCTGCAGAAGCAAGCTAATCTATATTCAATACAAAACCTATGTATAATGTGCTAAGAAGATATCCCAATCGTTTTAGCACATTATTACTTTATTATACCTTTGTTTTATGATTTACCCGCCTCAATTCGAAGAAAAAATTGGATTCTCAAAAATAAGAGAATTACTCAATAAGCAGTGCATAAGCGATATGGGCAGAAGCTGGGTAAGTAAATTGAGTTTTAGTACCGCGTTTTCTTCTATCGAATTGTGGTTGAATCAGACGGAAGAAATGCAAAGGATTTTATTGGCAGATTTGGGCATTCCTACACAAGATTATTTTGATTTGCGTCCTGATCTAAACCAGATTCGATTAGCCGGAACCTACCTGAAAACAGAACGGTTTTTCGATTTAAAGTCATCTTTAAAAGCGATTAATTCGACACTTGCCTTTTTCGAAGTCCGACAAAAAGAGTATAAAAACCTTTATCATCTCTCTACCGATATCTTTGTCGATCCATTGATTATTAAGCAGATAGATTCAATTTTGGATGAGAAGGGCGAGATCAAAGATTCTGCCTCAGAAAAATTGTATGCCATTCGTTCGGAAATTAAAACGGCGCAACGGCAATCCGAAAAATCCATCAACGAAAGTTTAAAATTGGCAAAAAAAGCGGGGTGGGCCGGCGATAGCGTAGAGGCCACTATGCGAAACGGTCGTTTGGTCATTCCTTTAAGTGCGGCCTATAAACGTCAGATTCGGGGTGTAGTCCACGATGAGTCCTCAACCGGGCAAACCGTTTATATTGAACCGGATAAGGTGCTTCAGATAAACAACAGAATAAAAGAACTGGAGGCTGAAGAGCGTCGCGAAATTTTACGTATTTTAATTGCTTTTGCCGATTTTTTGCGCCCTTCGATCGACTCTTTAATTGGCGCCTATCGTTTTTTAAGTTTAATCGATTTTATAATAGCCAAAGCCCGTTTGGCAATCTTGTTAAATGCGGTAAACCCCGATTTACGCGACAAAGCCGAAATAGAATGGTATCAGGCTCGGCATCCTTTGCTATATCTTTCGCATAAAGGGCAAGGCAAAACTGTGGAACCACTCGATATTCACTTGGATAACGAACAACGCATTTTAATTATATCCGGCCCAAATGCCGGTGGAAAATCGGTGGCACTAAAAACCATTGGTTTATTGCAGTATATGCTTCAGAATGGATTGTTAATTCCAATGAAATCAACATCTATTACCGGTATTTTTAAACGTTTTTTTATTGATATTGGCGATGAGCAATCCATAGAAAATGATTTAAGTACATACAGTTCTCACTTGTTGAATATGCATTATTTTCTGGCAAAGGCAAATCCTAAAACCTTGTTCCTTATCGATGAATTTGGAAGTGGTACAGAACCTATTTTGGGGGGCGCCATTGCAGAAGCTATTTTAGAAGCACTCAACGAGAAAAAAGCGTTTGGTGTTATTACTACGCATTATGCCAACCTAAAACTTTTACCAAACAATGAAAACGGAATGGTAAATGGAGCTATGTTGTTCGATACCAAAAAGATGATACCGCTTTATAAGCTTGTGACCGGTAGGCCGGGAAGTTCTTTTACGATTGAAATAGCGCGGAAAATTGGTTTTTCAAAAGCATTGCTCGAAAAAATCAATGAAAAAGCAGATCGCCGTCAACTCGATTTCGAAGAGCAGATTCAGCAGTTGGAAGTAGATAAAAAAGCATTGGAGCAAAAACAAAAATTGATGGGATTAGCCGATGAACATTTGGCTGATACCCTTGAAAAATATGAACAACTCTACAGCGATTTGCAAAAGGAAAAGAAAGCGATTATTGCCGAAGCAAAAAAAGAATCAAAACGTATTTTAGAGCAATCGAATCGCTTGATAGAAAAAACAATTAAAGAAATTCGTGAAAATGCCGCGGAGAAGCAAAAAACACAAAAACTCCGCAGCGATATCAAGCAAAAAATAGAACAACTTGAAACAACGCCGATTAAAGAAGATTCGGGTAAGCATAAATTGGTAAGCAAACAAGTAAAAAGTAAAAAATCTGAGTCGGTACTTAAAAAGCAAACGCCAATACAAAATGGTGATTTAGTGACTGTTGACGGGCAAAATACAGTGGGAAGCGTGGCCTTAATAAAAGGCAATAAAGCAAAAGTGATATTTGATACGATGCAGCTTTTTATCGAATTAAATCGGTTAGAAAAAGTGAGTAAAACGCAGGAGCGAAAGCTAAGCCGAACGCAGAAATCGACCAGTAGTGTAGCTGAAAATATATCCGAAAAAGCCATCGAATTCAATCCTAATATTGATGTTAGAGGTATGCGCGCTGATGAGGCGTTGATTCATATTCAACGATTTTTAGATGATGCTATTTTATTGGGCGTTCATCAAATCCATATTTTGCATGGAAAAGGAACAGGCGCTTTACGGCAAGTCATTCAGGAATATTTGCGCGCGAATCGCGATGTATCTGGCTTCTATGATGAACATATCGAGCGGGGAGGGCATGGCATTACCATTGTTGAATTGTAATTTTTTCGATTGCTGTTCTATTTCGGATCGCGATAGCAGTAAAAACAAATTGCAAGTACTTAAAGCCGACATCTTTCTATTAAATTTTGTAATCTCGATAGCTTCCTGTATTTTTGATTAGAAATTGACGATATGCTCTTCATATATACACCCCGTATTACAAAACGTTTGAATTATGTTTTCAAGCTTTTTTTTAAGGATATCATCAGAGCAGAATACATGCTGTCATCCGATATAGAGGCATTTCGAAAGTTTGAAGGGCCAAAAATGGTGTATGGAAGTAACTCGGAAGATCATCTTTTGTTTTTTAGCGCTGCTAAAATATTGTTCGAGAGCGGATTAAATTTAGAAGATATAAGTACAGTTGTTTATAAGAATATTCAGGTTCCATTTCCTGTTTATCAAAGAGAAAGTAAGCTTCCGTTTGATGTATTTGCAGCTTCGTTTTATTTTGCAAGTCGATACGAAGAGTATATGCCTTACCGTAAAGATGAGCACGGCCGATTTACAGCCCACGAAAGTTTTGCTTATAAACATGGATTTTTGCATAAACCGGTAATCAATATATGGGCTAGAGAAATTGTAGATCTAATTCAGCAGCATTATCCCGAGTTTAAAGCTAATTTTCAAAAATTTAAGTTTATTCCAACTTACGATATAGATCAATCTTGGTCGTATTACGAAAAAGGATTAACCCGTAATATTGGAGGTTTAATCCATGATATTTGGAAACTCGATTTTCAGAAAATTGGCCAACGTTTTCGTGTTCTTTTTCGGAGAGAAACCGATCCCTTCGACACTTTTGATTACCAATATGCATTGCAAAAGCAATATAAATTAAAGCCGATATATTTTATTTTATTTGCTGCGCTGGGGCCTTGGGATAAAAGTATTTCATCGAGCAATAAAACATTTAAAGCACTAATTAAAACGCTGGCTGATCGCGCAAAAATAGGAATTCATTTGTCTTATGCATCGAATGAAAATCCCGATTTGATAAGAAGAGAAAGTCGCGATTTGGAAAAAGTGATTAAGGTTGAAATTACCCGAAGCAGGCAACATTATTTACGTTTGCATTTGCCCGATACCTATCGAAATTTATTAGCACTCGATTTGGTAGAAGATTATACTATGGGTTATGCTGCAGAGCCTGGTTTTAGAGCCGGAATATGTACTCCTTTTTATTTTTATGATCTGGATTATGAAACGGAAACAAAAATGCAGGTTTTTCCGTTTGCCGTAATGGATGGAACTTTGCGCGATTATAAAGATGTTGGTATAGAAGAAGCCAAAGCCATTATTCAGTCGTTAATTTATGAAGTAAAGTCGGTAAACGGAACATTTATAAGTTTGTGGCATAACGAATCATTAAGCGATCAGGCCAGATGGAAAGGCTGGCGCGAAGTGTATACCTATTTATTAAGTAAAATCCATAGTTCTTGATAAAATATTTAGCACATAACGAAATTAATAAACGGAGCTGGGACGAATGCGTTAAAGCCTCAGTAAACGGTCGCCTTTATGCTTATGCCTGGTATCTCGATATTGTTTGTGATCATTGGGAAGGATTGGTTCTGGATGATTATCGAGCTGTTTTTCCGCTGCCTTACAGAAAGAAATTTGGTTTGAATTATATTTATCAACCCGTTTTTACACAGCAGCTGGGTTTGTTCTCAAAAGTGCCCATTTCGCCTCAATTATTAGAAGATTTTCTGAATCAAATTCCGTCTAAATATAAATATGTAAACCTAAATTTAAATCAGCACAATAGGCCTAAATACCTAAAATCTAAACCCGAAAAGCGTCGCAATATCGAAATGGACTTATTGGATGAATATGGACATCTTAAAGAAAAATATTCGGTCAATTTAAAACGGAATTTAAAAAAGGCAGAAAAATCCAAGCTAACCATTTTTGAAAACCTAAAACCCGATGCGGTCATTCAGCTTTTTAAAGCAAATAAAGGAAAAACATTAAAACCATTTAGCGAGGATGATTATGTCCGCTTAATTCGATTGGTTTATAAGGCTATACAGCAAGGAAATGCTGAAGTTTGGGGTGTATATACTTCGGAGAATAACCTTTGTGCAGGGGGGATTTTTTTACAAAGTCATAAGCGGATAACCTTTCTCTTTTCAGGAGCTAATGATGAGGCTAAGCAATTGGCGGCCTTGCCATATATGCTCGATGCTTTTATCGAAGCTCATGCCGGCAGGGAATTGGTGTTCGATTTTGAAGGTTCGAATAATGAACAATTGGCCCGATTTTACCTGGGATTTGGTTCGAAACCAATTAGCTATTATCAAATAAAATGGATCCGTGCTTCTTTCTTTTTTAAACCTGTAATTCAAGCTTATTTATTAACTAGGTAAAGGAATAAAGTGCTCATTTTGAGCGTGCAAATCGCAGGCTTATTTTCTCGAGTAACCTTTTTATTTAAGTCGCATCTAATTCTTGCATTTTAACTATCTTTGTTTGATACATAAAGCTAATAATTTGTAAAAAGGAAACAAAAATGGTACACAATCTGGGTGAAGCAAACTCTATTTTTAATCAATATATGGCAGAGATTCGAGATATTCATATTCAAGGAGATATGTTGCGATTTCGAAGAAACCTAGAACGAATTGGTGCTTTATTGGCTTATGAAATAAGTAAGGATTTAGATTATAAAATTACTGACGTGCAAACACCTTTGGGTGTGGCAAAAGTTCCTACTTTGCAATCCAATATTGTTTTGGCTACTATTTTGAGAGCCGGAGTTCCATTTCATCAAGGAATGCTTAATATTTTCGATAAAGCCGAAAGTGCTTTTATCTCTGCCTATCGTAAGCACAATAAAGATGGCTCTTTTAAAATTAAATTGGAATATATGGCCAAGCCTGATTTAAAAGATAAAATATTGATACTTTCTGATCCTATGTTGGCCACGGGAGCATCAATGCATCTTACGTATCAAGCTATAATTGAGGAGGAAAAACCAAGATTTACTTATTTAGTTTCGGCAATTGCCAGTTCGGAAGGTATTGAATATATGAAAAAACATTTTTCAAAATCAGAAGTGAGTATTTGGGTAGGCGCAATTGATGATGAACTAACAGCTCAAGCCTATATTGTTCCCGGATTAGGAGATGCCGGCGATCTTGCGTACGGAAGAAAAGAAGATAAATAAACCATGAAATATTCATAAGAAGCTGAACACAGGCTAAAAATACTATGGATATTGCATCTGACCAAAATATTAAATGTTTAACAGATGAATAAATTAATCAAAGAAAATATCAGGATATCACTTGAATCTATACGATCTCATTTATTGCGTACTATTTTAACCGTTATGATTATCGCCTTTGGTATTATGGCCTTGGTTGGTATTTTAACGTCTATCGATGCAATAAAATACTTTCTAAATGAACAGTTTATGTCGATGGGAGCAAATACCTTTACCTTGAAAAACAGAGGAATGAACGTTCAAATAGGAGGGGAGCGGCATCGTGGCGATCATTATCGAATTATCAATTGGAGCGAAGCTACTACCTTTAAAGAGCAGTTTGTTTTTAATGCAACTACATCTGTATATACTTTTGGTTCAGGAATTGCAACCATAAAATTCAAATCCGAAAAAACGAATCCCAATGTTCGAATTATGGGTGTTGATGAAGATTATGCCATAACCTCTGGAGAAGAGATCGAATTTGGACGGAATTTTACGGCTACCGACGTGTTTTATGGCACGCATGTGGCTATTATTGGAGCTGAAATTGTGAAAACACTCTTTAAAAATAATGAAGATCCAATAGGAAAAGAGATTTCCGTTAGCGCCGGAAAATATAAAGTTATCGGTGTTCTTAAGGAAAAGGGGAGTAGTATGGGGTTTAGCGGAGATCGATCTGTATGGTTGCCCATTCAAAATGTTCGCCAATATTTTCCTAGTCCAAATCAAAATTTCAGAATCAATATTCTGGTTGATAATCCGTTAAATATGGAAGCTGCAATAGGCGAAGCTACTGGTATTATGCGTATTATACGTAAAAACAAATTGGGCGAAGATGATAATTTTGTCATTGAACAAAGTAATAATTTGGCCGAGATGCTTATAGATAATATCAAAATGATAACAAAAGCAGCTATTTTTATAGGCTTAATTACACTCATGGGCGCTGCTATAGGATTAATGAATATTATGCTAGTATCGGTTACAGAAAGGACAAAAGAGATTGGAATTCGAAAAGCATTGGGAGCAACCAGTCAAATGATAAAAATGCAATTCCTTATCGAGTCTGTTGTAATTTCTCAAATTGGAGGGCTTGTTGGAATTATACTAGGAATCGCTGTAGGTAATGGCGTCTCTTTTTTAATTGGCAGCTCTTTTTTAATTCCTTGGGCTTGGATATTTTTAGGCGTTTTCCTTTGTTTTATTGTAGCCATTTTATCCGGATTCTTGCCGGCAAATAAAGCGGCAAAACTTGATCCTATTGATGCGCTTCGCTATGAGTAGAAATTGATTGAACAAATAGTAGAATGATGGATCCAAAACACGAAGTCCCTTACGAATCGCTTCATCTGAATTATAAATTCTGGCTGTCTGATAAAGAAGGCAAAGGAATTATGGGTGATGGCAAATGGTTGATTCTGCAAAAAATAGAAGAAACTGGCTCGCTCATGGCCGCTACCGAAGCTCTGGGGATAACGTATAGAAAAACCTGGGGCGATCTGAAAAAGATTGAAAAAATGCTTGGGTTTAATTTACTAGAGAAATCAAGAGGAGGGAAGGATGGAGGCCAAACCGTTTTAACCGAAAAAGGGAAAAAATTGGTTCAGGCTTTTTCTCAATTTCATCAACGAATTGGAAAAGACATAAAATTGGCTTTCGACGCATTTATCGAAGAATCTGAGCTTTAAATTTCCGGATGGAATTCTGGTCTTTTGGCATAAGTTGTAGCCACACAAAGCAATTGGGTTTCTTGTGTTTTAAAAAGGGGTTTCCTGGCCGCTTTAAAATCTACTTTTAGATGTTTTCCTGCCATTTTAACTACCAGCGCATCACAATCATTTAAGGCGTGTACCATATCACGGTGATTGTGTTCATGCTCGTCTTCTTTCTCATCTTCGTGTTTGTGTGGATTCTCGCGAAATTCAATAAACAAAACAGACTTATTTTGTATTTCATAAATCGCAAATTCCTTTGCTTGGCCTGTACGTGCAAATAAGGATTCTCTATCGTTAGTTGGTATTGCAATGCGCATTTCTAATCATTTTTTAAAGATTGTAAAGATAGAATTTTGTCGAGAAACAGGTCAAAAAATAGTATCAATTACCTATATCTTGGTAAAATTAGGAGTAAAAAAGACATAAAAAAACCCCACTAAATGAATAGCGAGGTTTTTTAGAAAAGGGAGGCGAC
>JAFGHU010000199.1 GCA_016929955.1 Bacteroidales bacterium
GTTTTAAAATACACAATTTGTTTTCAGGCTGAAAGCCTCTGGCCATTTATCCAATGCATTGGCAGAAATGTTGGAGCCTTTATTTGCGCCTCGAGAGAACCCTTAAATCAGTCGGGAATACATATTTTTTAGCCTTGTTCTGAGTTTTTCTTTCCGGATGAAAAATCCATTTTTTAAAACACACGGAGTGTATTAACGCTTTTTTCCTTTGGTTTTTGGAAATATCATACGGTATCCCACTTCAATTTTGCCTTCGGTAATATCGGCCAGCTTTCGTTTAAGCAACATTTTTCGCATAGCGCTCAAACGCTCAATAAATATTTTCCCGTCGATATGATCATATTCGTGCTGCATTATTCGGGCAACAATTCCATCTACCCACTCGTCGTGATACTCCCAATTTTCGTCGTAATACTGAATACGAATACGAGGTTTACGCATTACTTCTTCGTGAATATCGGGTACACTTAAACAGCCCTCTTGAAAACTCCATTCTTCGCCTTCTTCTTCAACTATATGCGCATTAATAATCACTTTTTTCTGACCTGCAGCTTCCGGATATTCTTCCTTAAAAGGATCGGCATCAATCACAAACAAACGAATATTCAAATTAATTTGTGGGGCAGCCAGGCCCACACCATTCGATTCGTACATGCTTTCCCACATACTGGCAATCAATTCATCCAACCCGGGATAATCTTTATCAATGTCTTTCGACATTTTTTTTAAGGTCGGGTGACCATAAGCTACAATAGGTAAAAACATTTATTTATAATTTTTTGTTTCTAAATAAGATTGTAAAATAAGCGTGGCGCTAATACTATCGACCAATTCTTTATTCTGTCTTGCTTTTTTTCCTAAACCCGCATCAATCATACTCTGAAAAGCCATTCTTGAGGTAAATCGCTCGTCTATTCTTTCAATCGGAATATGAGGAAAAACTTTTTTTAGTCGTCCGATAAACGGATTGATATAGCGCACAGCATCTGAAGGTTTGTTGTTCATCTGTTTGGGTTCGCCAATAACAAATGTGCTTACCTTCTCGCTTTTTAAATAATTCTCCAAATAAGCAATTAAATCTTTGGCAGGAACCGTATCCAACGCATTGGCAATAATTCCCAATTCGTCGGTAACAGCAATACCGCAACGCTTTTGGCCATAATCAATTGCTAAAATTCTACTCATAATTTTTCCGCTGCAAAGTTAACAAAAAGATTTATGTTCGCTAGCGTCAAATTTCTTACAAAATTTTCTGGCCAAGAAATTCAGTGCTGCCATTAATTATGACTAATTTTACAGGCTATTAAAATCAATTGGCATGTACGAAAGATTAAAGAAAAACATAGAAGCGGTGTGGGAAGATCGCGCTTTATTAGATGATATTGCTATCCAAAACGACATTCGTGAACTGATTGCATTACTCGATGCAGGGAAGCTCCGAATTGCCGAGAAAATAGACTCCGAGTGGATTGTAAATGAATGGATTAAGAAAGGTGTTATCCTTTATTTCCCGATTCAAAAAATGGAAGCCATCAGTGTGCCTCCTTTTGAATTTCACGATAAAATTGCATTAAAATCAAATTATGCTAAGCTCCAGGTTCGGGTGGTTCCGCATGCGCTTTCGAGATATGGCTCCTACCTGGCTCCCGGAGTTGTCCTTATGCCAAGTTATGTAAATATTGGCGCTTATGTTGACAGTCATACCATGGTAGATACGTGGGCAACAGTCGGTTCCTGTGCTCAAATTGGCAAGCATGTCCATTTGAGTGGTGGCGTTGGTATTGGAGGTGTACTCGAACCTGTTCAGGCCGCACCTGTAATTATTGAAGACCACTGTTTTATCGGCTCGCGATGCATCGTAGTTGAGGGCGTACGTATTGAAGAAGCGGCGGTTTTAGGTGCAAATGTAGTACTTACCAAAACAACCAAAATAATTGACGTGAGCGGAGAAAAATCCATTGAGTTTAGCGGATTTATTCCACCTCGGTCTGTTGTTATTCCGGGCACTTATACTAAAAAATTCCCTGCCGGTGAGTATCAGGTTCCTTGCGCTTTAATTATCGGAAAAAGAAAAGCCTCAACAGATTTAAAGACCTCTTTAAACGACGCCTTACGCGATTTTAATGTCGCTGTTTAAAAAATATTCTATGCATTATATTCATCGAACATACGACAAAAAATTCTTGGTTATCCAAACGGCTTCAATAGGTGATGTTATTTTATCTACTGCCTTGGGCGAAAAACTTAGTCAACACTATCCCAACGCCCAAATAGATTATTTGGTAAAGCAAGGCAACGAACGCTTATTCGATGGCAATCCTTGGATCAATGAAATCTTTTCGTGGGATAAAAGACGAGAGAAATACAAAAATATGCTGAGGATCATTTTTCAACTTCGTGCGGAAAGATACGATGCCGTTTTTAATTTACAGCGTTTTGCCTCGAGCGGAATTTTCACCACGTTTTCGGGCGCAAAAAAAACGTATGGCTTTCGGAAAAATCCATTTTCACTCTTTTTCAGCAAAGCTTTTCCTCATAAATTAATAGCAAATTGGCACGAAACAGATCGAAATCATCAGCTTATTGCCAAATTAACCGATCAAAATAAAGCAAAACCTGCATTGTATCCTACTATGAAAGAGGATGCGATTATGTCGCAATATAAAACGCAAAAATACATTACCATAACGCCTGCTTCATTGTGGTTTACCAAGCAATTTCCATTAAAAAAATGGATCGCTTTTGTAAATCAAATCGATAGCAATCTTCATATTTATTTATTGGGTTCGGCGCAAGACAAGGCGCTTTGCGATGAACTGATAAAAAATACAGATAGAGATTTTATGATGAACTTAGCAGGAAAATTAAGTTTTTTGGAATCGGCAGCACTGATGCGCGATGCCTGGATGAATTTTGTAAATGATTCGGCAGCACAGCATATTGCCAGTTCAGTAAATGGAAAAATTACGGCTATTTTTTGCTCAACAATCGCTGATTTTGGATTTGGGCCACTATCTGACGATTCAGTAATAATAGAAACAAAAGAAAATTTAAAATGTCGACCTTGTGGATTGCACGGCCATAAACAGTGCCCTAAAGGGCATTTTAATTGTGCGGAGAATATCAATATTAACGAACTTTTAGATCGGATCTAAAAATGGAAGAGGAATTAAAAAATGCGCTTAAAGTTTTGCTTAAAGGGGGAACTATACTTTACCCGACCGATACAATTTGGGGTATCGGTTGTGATGCAACCAATGCTAAAGCAGTGAATAAGATTTTTACGATTAAAAATCGTGCAGAAACTAAAAGCATGATTATTTTGCTTGCCGATTTTGATCAACTTCAACATTACGTAAAGGAAATACCCCCAATTGCTAAGGATTTAATCCAATCGATTGATAAACCATTGACTATCATATACAATGGGGCTAAAAATTTGGCGCCTAATCTAATTGCTAAAGATGGGACTATTGCCATTCGAATTGTAAAACACGATTTTTGTCGCTCGCTTATTCAGTTATTGGGGAAACCTATCGTATCCACTTCGGCTAATTTTTCCGGCCAAGAAAGTCCGCATTTTTTTGCCCATATTCAGAGTGGCGTTAAGGCAAAAGTGAATTATATTGTAAATTTAGAGCAAGCCGACAAGCAAGTAAAAATGGCAAGCACTATAATTAAGCTCGAAAAATCGGGTAAATACACCATTATACGCGAATAAATAATCGAGTAGCAAATAACTTAATCCTGCTTAAGCTTAGAAATTTCCTACTTTTGCAAAAAAGATTATTATGATAGTTGTTACTGGTGCTGCCGGATTTATCGGAAGTGTTTTGGTTGGGAAATTGAATGAAAATGGGCAAAAGGATCTTGTTTTAGTCGATGATTTTTCGGATTTGACTAAAGCACGAAATCTCGAAAACAAATCGTTTTTTTCAAAAATAGACCGCGATGATTTCTTTCCATGGTTGAATGAAAATCATCCTAAAGTAGATTTTATTTTCCATATTGGAGCTCGCTCTGCAACTACCGAATTCGATCTAAATGTTTTAAACAAACTCAATCTTCATTATACGCAGCATATGTGGGAAGCCTGTGCTCGTTATGCCATTCCCTTAATTTATGCTTCTTCTGCAGCCACTTACGGAATGGGAGAATTGGGCTACGACGACCGCCACGAAATCGTAGATCAATTAAAACCTTTAAATCCTTACGGCCGCTCAAAAAACGATTTTGATAAGTGGGCTTTA
>JAFGHU010000200.1 GCA_016929955.1 Bacteroidales bacterium
GATCCAAAACTCCTCTTGTTATGCCTGTCTCCTTATAAAATCTATACTTTGTAATACCAATGTATTCAAGATATTTCAAAATATTCTGTTTAATAAGCGAATTTTCTTGCATAAAATTTTGATTAGACGAGATAAATTGTTTAGTTTTGTCGAATACTTACGACAAATGTATAAAAAAATGACAGTTGAAGAAATTAAAACAAAGAAAAAATCAGGTGACTTGAAATCTGCAGGCGAAATGATAGGTATTACAGAATCAAATGCTTACGTCGCATTGAATAGAATTGGATCAAAACATCATGAAAATATTGTTAATGTTTTGACTAAAATAATTGAGATGCGAGAATTATTGGCTAATCAACAAAAAACGATGTGATATGCGGGCAAAACTCATAAAAACTAACTTTTTACTCAGTCTATTCTCATTAACAATCGATCCGGATCACTCTTCATTAACTGCAGTGCTGATAGCATTTGGATACTTCATTGCATCAGCACTACTATTTAACTATGCCACCTCTCATGGATGGCTTGAAAAGAATTTTATCGAAAAGAATAAATAATCTAACCATGTATAAAGACATCGATGGAACAATCACACTTACGGTTAATGACTGGCTCGCAGCTGGTCTTACTGAGAATCAGTTTAAAAATGATTCGAAACGCCGTCAATTGGATATATTTCGTCGAGGCATTTACGGTAATACTCTTATTGATGTTAAGAGCATCAAACGCCCCGACAGATTGATGAAACTGGAGAAAGCCTATGGCCGTCTCAATGAAAAAGCAGTTAAGTCAATATTTCATGTTGAAATTGATACTGCAGCGCGAGATTATTTTATAAAATATCGCAAACTAGATACAACTCCACTCGATCCCAAAAACATTGAAAAGTACACGAATAGAGCATCCATTTTTAATGCTATTAAAACAGGCTTAAATAAGCAAATAGCCCAAAGAGCTAAATCTGGCAAACGCATCAACAAAGGTACATTTTGGAAGCTAGCAACTGATTGGTACATGAATCAAATGATTACGTATCCAACAACTCCAATATCTAATGAAAGAGCATTAAAAAGAGCTTTTGAGCAATACCAGATAGATGGCTATTATTCGATCATTCATAAAAATGAAGGAAACGACGCTGCCCGGAAAGTATCTGTATCGATAGAGCGCTTATTACTTGCCTTATGGCGAACTAACGACAAACCATTTGTAAATGAAGTCCATGAGCAATACCTGCAATTTGTGATAGGAATCCGGGAGCTATATGATAAAAAAACAGGCGAGGTATTTCGCCCATCAGATTTCCGGCACAAAGGTCGCGCAATGGAAATTAGTGTTGCAACTGTTTGGAATTACCTGAAGGACGTTGTGAATGAAACAAGTATATACACAGATCGGAATGGGAATTTTGACTATGTAAATAAACGCAGACCAAAACAACATCGCAAACTTGGCCAATACTCACTATCCAAAATTAGTATGGATGACGTTGCAATGAGCCGCAAAAGTATTCGTGGATGGGTTTATAAATACATAACCGTTGATGTTGTGAGTAGTTATTGGTTCAGACCAGCCTACGTGGTTGGAAAACCATCTCACGATACTGTAATTGAATCATTCAGAAATATGTTTATCGAACTTCAGGAGCTTGGTCTTCCAATGCCTGGTGAACTCGAAGTGGAACATCACTTAATGAAAGATATGGGTTGGCTCGGAGATGTGTTTCCATTTGTGCGATTTGCAAAGAGCTCTACCGATAAACGTGCTGAGCATAAAATTAAAGAATTAAAATACGGAGCCGCTAAAAAAGCCGGACATACCCGGGGCCGATGGTATGCAAAACACGAAGCTTGGCGTGCTGTAAGGAATAAAGTATCGGGTGACTATGTAGATCCTCTTTACCAACCTCAAACCATTGTTGCCGATGACCTGGCTGATATCGATAAGCACAATAATAACTTACACCCACTTCAAAAGACTTATCCAGGAATGACTCGCAAACAAGTCTTTTTATCGCAAATTAATCCAAATTTAAAAGCCATTGAACCCTGGCATTTGTATAAATTTATCGGTAACTCAACTGATACATCCATTTATAACAACGATTACTGCCCAGTTAACCAGGAAGAATTCGAATTAACCAATTTCGACAGTTTATCTCGCCTGAAACCAAATAACAAACAAGTAACTGCTTATTGGCTTCCGGAAGCGGATGGATCGATTCTAAAGGTATATCTATACCAAGGCGATACCTATATAGGCGAAGGCTTAAATCGCTCGCAATTCGATTACAATGAAAATACGATCGAACGCACTGAAGAGGATTCCGATGCTATGCTTCATCAAGATAAACGCCTGACTAAATACGATAAGTTTATTAATGTAAAGCGTCAGGAAATACCAAATATCGGAAGTATGTCTGCAGAAATATCGGCAGATATTGAATCTATTGAAGTTGAAATAGTAGAAAATGCACAACCAAAAGGTTACGAATCTGATGATGATTATGAAACTATAGATTGGGCAGCAAAAGCACTAAAGAGTTTATAAAACAAATATTAAAACACTATAAAATGACTACAGATTTAAAACAAAGAATTTTAACCGCCTTGCAGATCCAGCGTGAAAATTTTCACGGATCAGATGCGAAATTCGCCATAAGTATAGGTATAAATGGTGCACAGTATAGCCGTATTAAAAACGGAGATGTCGATCAGGTATTGAGCGATGCTAACTGGATAAGTTTAGCTCGCAGACTCAATGTTAGTCTTAACAATGAAAAGGAATGGAAAACGGCTAATACACCGGTTTTTCAGTTTATCACTACACAGCTTGAAATTTGTCAAAAAAATGGAACGAGTTCCATGCTTTGCGATTTAAGCGACATAGGAAAAACGTACACTGCCCGCCATTATGCTGCAAATCATAAAAACACTGTATACGTGGATTGTTCCCAGGTGAAAAGTAAACAAAGATTAGTACGATTTATAGCAAAAGAATTTGGGGTGGGTAGCAATGGCCGCTATGCCGATGTTTATGAAGATTTGGTGTTTTATCTTAAAACATTGCCCAACCCCTTAATTATTTGGGACGAATATGCCGATTTAAATTACGATGCCGTCCTGGAGAGTAAAGCTCTTTGGAATGCCGTAGAGAGGAATTGTGCTTTTTACATGATGGGAGCCGATGGATTACATGAAAAGATGCGCCGAAATATTGACAATAAAAAGGTTGGTTATACTGAGTTATTTTCTCGCTTTGGTAAGAAATATGGCAAGGTTATTCCTGCAGGTAAAGAAGAGGCCGACAAAGTGTTAATTGCTACCGCTTCGATGATTATTAAAGCTAATAGTACCGGCAACACCAATGTTATTTTAAAAGGCACAATGGGTGAGGATAACAGACCAAGTCTACGCCGTATTTATAACGAATTAGCGAAAGTGTGATGTTATGCGCAAAGCCTTTTCTGTTGATAATGTTCTCAATGCAAAGTTTAACCGGCTTGAATTTGAGGGCAAATGGTTGGAAGCTGTCGGAAGGCCTGAGCTGGCCGGTACATGGTTTATTCAGGGAGATATTAAAAACGGTAAAACAAGTTTAAGTATGCAATTGACAAAGTACCTCACGCATTTTAGTAGAGTAGCTTACAACTCTGTAGAGGAAGGTTTGTCAGCTACTATCCAGGAAGCTTATATCCGTGAAAGCATGCAAGATGTTGCCGGGAAATTCTTATTACTGGACAAAGAGAGTCCCGATGAGCTTATCGTGCGGCTCAAAAAACATAAATCCCCACAAATTATCGTGATTGATACTGTTCAGTTTTGGGACTTGAAGTGGAGTGAATACAAAAAATTAAAAGCCCTTTTTCCTAAGAAACTATTCATTTATGTGAGTCACTTAGATGGTAAAAAGCCTGCAGGAAGTGTTGCCCTAAAAATTTGGCGCGATGCAAATGTTGCATGGTTTGTTGAAGGATTCAAAGCATTCCCGGTTGGTCGCTATGGTGGTGGAGAGCCGGTTATTATCAATCAAAAGTTAGCTGATGCTTATTGGGGCTTAGAGAATAATTAAAAAACAAAATGTTATGCAAAGTTTAATGGACAAACAAGAAAATTACCTGAGAAAGCGCCTTCATGTGCTAATATCTAAAGCAGGTATTGATAAAGATGGTTTGTTGGATTTATTGGAGCAATACAATGCCACCAGCAGCCGCGAATTAGACAGTTATCAACTATTAGAGCTATGCTCTAATATTGAAAAAATTACAATGCCATCTGCAATTGAAATGGATCGTGCCAGAAAAAGACTTATTGCATCGATTGGTGCATGGCTTCGTGCACTTAACCAGGAGGAAAACATTCATAAAATAAAAGCCATTGCTTGCCGTGCTGCCTCCAAAGATAAATTCAACAGCATTGGAAAAGAGCGTTTGAACTCACTCTACTATGCTTTTGTAAACAAGACAAAAGACCTCCAATTTGTAAATAATTTAACAGCTGAGGAACTTAGTTATTTAACGCTCAGTAATTAATATGGCCTACAATAAATACTACTATTATACAAGGATAGCAGAGATTCAGGACATTGTGCTCGATGAACAAAAGCGCGATTGTGGTGTAACTCTTATAGGCATTTACAGAGATCGTATCCGCACAAAATTTCACATCAGTTATTCAACTTTTAACAACTACTTAGGAATACCCGCAAAAAATTTACTTAAAGAAATGCAAGAAAATGAACCCGAAAAAAACTTTAAAAATGAATGAGAAAATCGATTTATCAAAATTAAGCCTCGAAGAATTAGCAACGGAAATCGCAAAGCGCGAAGCTCAAAAGAAACAAGCTGCAGTCAGATTAAAAGAAGTGTATGAATACGACCGCAATGAGCTTGTAGAATTTTTAGTAGCTGGAGCAAAAGGATTACACAACGATATGGTTGTGTTTAAGAACATAGCCATTGAAGAACTGGAATCGTTTTACGAAAAAGCCAAGGCTTATGGTGATGTCCGCTCCAACAGCAAGGGTGGTTTTGGCATCCGTAGCAACGACGGCTTGCACCGGGTAGTTCTGGAGAGAAATACCAAAGTGGAATACGACGAGCGCGCCAATTTAGCCGAAAAGCTGATCCGCGAATTTTTATCGGATATGGTGAAAAAGAGAGATCAAAAGGCTTATGAGATCATTACCACACTATTACAACGTGGCAAAGATGGTCAGTTCAATCCTGCCGCTGTGGCTGCTTTATTGAAGTGGGAAGACAGCTACGAAGATGAACGTTGGCAGCACGCCATGAAGTTGTTTAAGGAATCGCATAATATTATTGAAATTGGAATGAATGTGAGCTTTTACCGGAAGAATAATGAGGATAAGGATGAGGCTATCAGCCTGACCTTTTCTTCCATTCCGGTTTCAAACGTTGAAGTCTCGGTTGATGGTGAAAATAGCGATAGCTCAACTTAGCACTTATATCGCTGCGAAGTAATCACACCGATAGACGGTCGGTTTCCTCTGCGCTTGCGCTGGTTAAGATTGGTTCGAATCCAATCAGAGGAACAAAAAACACTCATTAAACTAACAAACTCATGAAAAAAGACATCACCCTGGAGGAAGTTATGACAACGCTTCTTTTCGAAACAAATTTTAACAATGCCCTGCGCGATATCGAGCAACGACGCGCCAATGTATTAGGCCAAGGAACAGGCTTGCGGCTTAAGTCATCGGCCTATTCGTCGCTAAAAAACAGAAAAGCCTTAAGCCTGAAGGCAATGGTTTTGGAACTGGATTTGATTCTTTTAAAAAAAAGCGCTTTGTCAAGCATCGAAAGGCAATGGATAAAGGCATTTATGCGGGGAGTGGTGGCGAAGACGTTGAACGAAATGCGCCAGGCAGTACCTAAAAAAAAGAAAACCCCAAAGAAAAATGAACAAAATAATTGATCTAAGCGAAGAGAAGAAGGCGGAGTTGCTTCAATTGTATTATCACAAAAATATGCAATTGAAAGAGTTATCCGCCCGCTTCAACTACCCTTATCACCGGATTTCGAAAATAATTTCTAACGATATTTTAAAACGCCAGGGCAAGCCTTATGATGAACGTTAACAGTAAAATTAAGTTGGAGTTAAATAGAGATGAAATACAGTCGTTGCTCAATATTTTGAGCAATTACAATGTGTTTTCGTTGCAGACACGAAACATCCGCTATATGGTTTCGGTTTTGTTAGGGAAGTTTCATCTTAAGCTTGCCGCTTTACAAATATCCGCAGCCAAGACCCACACCATAAGCCTCTCAAGCGCGCAAGCAGCTGCGTTTGATGAGGCTTTTGTTCAAACGCCGATTCTTATTAAAGATTACCATTTAAATGAATATGAGGAAGTGTTGATAGATCGAATTATTTACACAATCAACTCACAGTTATGAGATATATAATTACCGGAAAAACCAACGCCTCTGTGGTTCTCGAGTTTGATGAGAATGAGTTATTGAGGTTCATCGAATTTAAAGAGAATACACTTAAGCAGCTCAATTTTATGTTGAGCAATTTGCCCGCCATGGAGAGCGAGCTCGAATCTTTTGTAGTACTGCACAAATTAAAATTAAACCGGGTACAACAGGATTTAAGTTTTGAATCCTTCTGGAACGCATATAAATATAAAGTTGGCAAAAAAGCCCGCACAGAAAGGCTATGGAATAGCCTGGATAAACTGGAGCGAGAACTTGTATTTATTGCAATACCAAAATACCACCGTTTTATTTCCTCCAAAAATCAGGAAAGTGCTTATGCTGAGACCTGGTTAAATAACCGAATGTGGGAAAATGAATATCATTTAAAATAAAGTTAAACATCATTTAAAAGGAGTTACAAATGGAATTAATTGTAGAAAAAGATTACACGAGACAAGCCACCCGCTTTTGGTTAAAAGAAAAGCGCGGAGACCAGGTTGATATTATTGGTCAGATTAATGGCCAGCTTACCGCTACCCGCTTAAATGGCTTTGAACTCGTTGCGGCAGCTATCAATCCACTGTTAGAAATGCCAATGCCTTTTGCAGCCGATTTTCTGGCCGCAGTGGCGAAGTATTTAGATCAGGAAGGCATTCATCCTGAGAGTCAGAAATTACTCGAGGGAAAGTTAATGGCCAGCGAGCGGCACCTGAATGATTTACGGAAGCATTTCGATTTATTGTTTACTCAAACACTTCTTAATCATGACTCTTAAAAAACTTTTTGCCTATATGCTGCCCTTCCTGTTAGTTGCGGGGCTTTATTTGGCTGTCAGCTTTTTCGCTTACGAAACAAATCCAATATACTGGCCGGAAGGTCTTCGATTGTTCCTTGCATTTTGGGGAGTGGTTGTGTTTGTTATTGGTTTTTTTTGGATTGCCCTTCTTAATAATGATCTTTAAACGGCTATGAATGGCCACGAATTCACGAATAAAAATGAAGATATGAAAACATACGAATTTTTTACCCCCGAAACCTCCATGATTGTCCAAAACGAAAACATTAGCCAGGCGCTGGTTGACTTTAGGTTGAGATATGGGCGTGATGATATTATTGCCATTGTAGATCTCAAGCGTGAAATAGAGGCATTTATCAGTATCAAAATTTCTCCAATTTGTGCAGGGTTAAACGAAGATGCAGCTGAAATTTTTCGAAACAATAAAGCAAAAGGTTTTCATGAAAAGGAAGCGAATGTTGGCGAATTATTAATGCTGATAACAAGCGAATTGTCTGAGGCATTGGAAGCGCACAGAAATGGACGCTTTGCCTCCGGTCATCTAATGGCCCCTTCATACGCTACTTGGAAGGAATGGTTTGAAAAAAATTATAAAGACACGTTTGAAGATGAAATTGCAGATGCTGTAATTCGCCTGTTAGACTTATCGGCCTTGCGCGGAATTGATCTGGAAAAACATATTCAGGAAAAAATAAAATACAATAAATTACGACCACAACTGCATGGCAAGCAGTATTAACGTCTAACCCCCAAAATAATGAAAAAAGTAATCATAGAAAGCCCCTACGCGGGCGACATTACCAAAAACATAGCATACGCCCGCAAGTGCGTACTCGATAGTCTAAAACGGGGCGAAGCGCCCATAGCCTCTCACCTGCTGTACACCCAGCCAACAATATTAAACGATGATATCCCTGAAGAAAGAAGCCTGGGTATTGCTGCAGGTTTGGCCTGGAAGGATGTGGCTGATCTGCATGTTTTTTATACTGATCTGGGTTGGAGTGATGGTATGCAAGAGGCGCACAGAGATACACATTTGGAAGTTGAATTTAGAAACTTAGAATCTTAAAAAATGGACATCTCAAAAGCAAAAAAAGCAGCTGAATTACTAACCGAAATTGAAGAATTATCGAAGTATAAAAGCATTTTGGAAAACAAAAGCCAGGGTAGAACGGCTCATTTTGAAATTTGTCTTCACTACGGAAACAATCCTGACCGGGTAGTTTTTGAACATAAATACACGCCTAAATTTATTAAGGTAGTTGAGCAAATAATGACAGAGTTGAATGATGAATTGACGGGTCTTTAATGGCCACTAATACACGAATTAATAAAAGATAAAATATGAAAACAACAGACAAAAAAACAGGAATTGTAACCGCAACGGTTGAACAATTAAAATCAATAGGAATTTCTTCTGTGCCAAAGGGTGCGGTGGTTGAGCTTTATAATATCGACAAATACGATACAATACACGGCCCTGGCTCTAAAATGCGCTATATATTTGAAGATTTAGACTACATTATCCCGACCAAATGGGTGGTTTAATCTGCCCACTTTAAACAATATTTTAAAAAAAAGTTCTTTTTGTATTATTTTTTGTTTAGTTTTGAC
>JAFGHU010000201.1 GCA_016929955.1 Bacteroidales bacterium
AAATCTAAAATCGTTAATCCTTGTTGGATATTTACAATGATTTAAACTTCTTACTTTACCAGGATAACATAACCCCAGGCAGAAAGTTCGTATTCATTATCCTCAAAATTGCCTTCAAAACCTTTTTCCATATAGGTTTTGTATTCTTCAAAATCGGGATCTTCGAGGCTAAAAATCACTTCCTCAGGAGAAAGGTTTAACAAAACGCTTACGTTTCCGCGATTAAACGCAAAAATCTGTTCATCATTAGAGCTTGGAATACGGACATAATGCTCACCATAACTGCCATTCCATAGTGCTTTTTCGTTGTGTTTTAAATCTGTAAGTTTCTTAAAAAATGCTGCTTTATTATAATCATCCCAATCAATTGAATCTTTTTCAAAAAAGAGTAAACGTTTATTTAATGCCGATTCCTGTCCATTGTAAATCAAAGGCATATCACCAATCGTAAAAGTCAATACAGACAATGCATCAGCAGCATCGCCCAGACGTTCTTCTACTGTTCCATTCCACGAATTTTCGTCGTGGTTGGTGGTGAAATACATTTTATAACTCCGTTCAGGATAATCTTCATCGAGCTCAACAAAATAATCATTCATTGCATTGGCATCAATTTTTCCTTTAGCAATTTCATTCATTAAATGATGCTGATGCCATCCATAATCCATATCAAAGGCGCTTTCGACAAGCTCCACTTTTTCGGCTTCAGCAAGCATAAAAACCGGTTTTACTTTGTTTAATTCCTTGCTGGCATCATCCCAAAAATCAGTAGGAACTTCGCCGGCTACATCGCAGCGGAAACCATCGATATTCATATCGCGCACCCAAAACAACATATCATTTTCCATGGCTTTGCGCATGGCTGGATTGCTATAATCAAAAGCAACAACATCAGACCAATCGAAAGGAGAAATCATAGCTCCGGTACTGTCTTTTTTATAGTAATCAGGATGCTCTTTAACCCAGGCATGATCCCAGGCACTATGATTTGCCACCCAATCCAAGATAACATACATGCCCAATTCGTGCGCTTTTGCTATTAAGGATTTCATATCATCCATAGATCCAAATTCCGGATTTACAGCTGTATAGTCCTGAACGGAATAGTATGAACCCAAACTTCCTTTACGATTTTCTAATCCAATGGGATGGATGGGCATAAGCCATAGAATATCGACTCCCATTTCTTTTAATCGTGGCAACTGAGATTCAAAAGCTTTAAATGTACCCTCAGGCGTATATTGACGAATATTAACTTCGTAAATAACGGCATTTTTCGACCATTCGACAGGCAAATCTGTTTTTGCTATTTTTTTGTTATCAACCTGATTATCACAAGCTTGTAAAAACAAAACAAAGCCAATCAAGCCAAAAAGAATTAAAACATTTTTCATAATAAAATTTTTAAAATTAAATACTTGGTTAAAAAACAAATATACAATAAAATATGTGCCACAAAATTCGAAAATCAAAAAGACTTTCGCTTTCGATTAATCAAAATACTTTCCTATTTTTGTTTAAAAGGATTAAATGGCCGATTGGAGATCATATAGTGCTGGGTTTAAAAACTATTTACGATTAGAAAAATCGCTATCGAGCAATTCGATCGATGCTTATTTAAGTGATTTAGAAAAGCTGATCAGCTATTTAGATTTTAAACAACTGGATATTTCGCCAAATCAAATAGAACTCGTTCATTTACAAGATTTCTTAAAATGGGTAACGGAATTGGGCTTGGGAGCACGTTCGCAAGCGCGTTTAATATCAGGCATTAAAGCTTTTTACAAATACCTTTTATTAGAGAATTACTTGGAAGATGATCCCACTGCCCTACTCGATTCGCCAAAATTAGGAAGCAAACTGCCTGAAACGCTATCTATGCAAGAGATTGATGCAATGATTAATCAAATCGACTTGAGTAAACCCGAAGGCGAGCGCAATAAAGCGATCTTGGAAACGCTTTATGGATGTGGCTTACGTGTTAGTGAGCTAATCAATCTAAAGTTATCTAATATCTTTGTGGATGAAG
The DNA here is from genome assembly GCA_016929955.1 of Bacteroidales bacterium. GTDB lineage: Bacteria > Bacteroidota > Bacteroidia > Bacteroidales > UBA12170 > UBA12170. The sequence continues at coordinate 2,030 of JAFGHU010000201.1, forward strand.
GCTTTATAAAAGTAACCGGCAAAGGCGATAAAGAGCGCCTGGTTCCAATTGGTTCTCAGGCATTAAAGCAAATTTCGATTTATGTAAATCAATCGCGGGTTCACCTGGAAATTAAAAGAGGTTATGAAGATTTTGTATTTTTAAACCGACGTGGAAAAGTACTCACTCGCACGATGGTTTTTCTTATCACTAAAGATTTAGCTGCTCGGGCGGGAATACGTAAAAATATCAGTCCGCATACTTTTCGACATAGTTTTGCTACGCATCTGGTTGAAGGAGGTGCTAATTTACGAGCGGTGCAAGAAATGCTTGGTCACGAATCGATTATCACCACTGAAATCTATACGCACCTCGATCGGAATTATTTAAAAGAAGAAATTTTAGTGCATCATCCGCGATCGACAAAACACTAAATGTCTTTGTCAATTGTACCGTCTTCTTTGATATAAACGCCCCAATTTACCGCTTGTAGTTTTCCATCAACAAAGTAAAAGTCCATCAGTGCATCTTCGCAAGTCAGTCGACGTTCGCCCCACTCTTCTTCTTCATCTTCAAAAGTAGCGTAGCCATTTTCTTCCATTAATTGCTTAACTTGGGCTTCGGATTTTTCAAAAATAGGAACACCAAACAAAGTAGCGCTTTTATTATCTACATCAAAATTAGAAACAATAGGTTCAATTAAACCTTCAAGAAAAACAGTAATTCCTTTTTCAGGGAAAGATAAAATGGTTGTTTTCAGGTCATCATCTGTACGAACATCTTCCACAGTTTCAGGCTTTCCCATTATTTTTGTTAGGTTTTCAGGAATTTCGCCAAATAAAATATTACCTAGTCCAACTCTTGGTTTAATTTCGAGATTCAACATACTATAATCATTAAGTTATTTTTGGATTCTAAAAAAACAAATATAAAATAAATAATAAGATGCCAAAATCTTTTAAAAAATTTTAAAGGTTTAAAAAGGAAAAACGATTATAAAAATTCAAAATATTATTTATCTTTGCACCCGCAAATCGGTCCAGTAGCTCAGTTGGATAGAGCAGCAGCCTTCTAAGCTGCGGGTCGTGGGTTCGAATCCCGCCTGGATCACCAATTCTTTAACAAAGAACATCAAAAGACCACTTAATACATTGATATTGAGTGGTTTTTTTATTCTCTCACTACAAAGTAAGTAGAATATTGAGAGCGAATGTATTATTTTGTTTTGTGCTTTGGTAAATATCTGCCCGAGTATTCCTGAGGTTTTGCCCAATTCACGTAAGAGAAGATTGTAATGCGATTCAAGCTCCGCACCACGTTTTCCTGATAAACTATCCCAGTTGTATTCTTTCGGAATA
>JAFGHU010000202.1 GCA_016929955.1 Bacteroidales bacterium
ATTGACCTTTAATTCAATTGCCGCTCCAACTTGTTTTCCACCGGCATATATAGCATCACCAATTAACTTACTCACCGGATTTGATTCACCGGTAACAAAACTATAATCGATACGTGCTACTCCTTTTACCAGTTCCGAATCAACAGGAATCAGCTCATTATGACGAACTAAAATACGATCGCCTTCTTTTAAATCGCGAATCTGGGTAATGCTTTCTTTATCTGCATCCACTTTGGTGATTGCAATTGGGAAATAGGATTTATAATCGCGTTCAAAACTCAATGCGTCATAGGTTTTTCCCTGATACCATTTTCCGATCAAAAGGAAAAAAATAAATCCGGCAAAAGAATCAAAATAACCCGTTCCTGTATTTGATAGTATTTCGAAAGCGGATTGACCAAACAATGCCAGAATACCTAAAGAAATGGACATGTCTGTGTTTACCATCTTTACTTTCAGGTTTTTATACGCCGATAACAAATAATCGTTGGCACTATAAACAAGAACCGGAACGGCTAAGATTAGAATCAAAAAGCTAAGAAAACGCTGCAATGCAGGGTCTACTCCTGTCCCACCCGACAAATAATCGGGCAAACTAAGCATCATAATATTCCCAAAGCTAAAACCGGCCACACCCAATTTAAAAATCAGTTGCCGATTTGTTTTTTTAGGATCCTTCTTGTCCATATCATCCAAAGAAATCGAGGGCGCATAATGTATTGAAGCCATTAATTCAACCACTTGCCTTAGACTTATTTTAGATTCTTTAAAAGTGACAGCAACCTCTTTTTTTACAAAATTTACACTTGAATAACTTATTCCTGCATTTAAAGTGTGGAGGTTTTCGAGCAACCAAATGCAAGAGCTGCAATGTATTGTTGGGACAAAGAAAGTAACTTTAGAAAAGTCGCCATCTTTAAATTCAAGCAACTGATTTTTTATTTCTTCATCATCCAAATAAGCAAATTTATCACCAAATTCAGGATTGTCGAGCTTAACACCGGGCGTATCTTCAAGCTCATAATACGTATATAATTTATGCTGATTGATGATTTGGTATACGGTTTTACAACCATTACAACAAAAGGGTTTATCCTCCCAAATAACTGGATATTTTCCACAGTCTTCGCCACAATGCACACATTTTAGCTGTTCTTTAGCCATAAGGAGAATATTCATTTTAAGCCGTTCAAAAGTACTGTAAAATTGAAGATACACCAAAGCGGAACGCATTAGAAATTCCTTTAGTTGAAAAGAATTCCCTATTTTCGACCGGAATTAAACTGCGTGATGTTAAAAAGAGAAATAGGAAAATGGGATTTGGTATTGCTGTTAATCAACAGTTTGATTGGCGCCGGCATTTTTGGATTACCATCTAAAATATTCGCACTTTCCTTGTGGTATAGCATTCCTGCTTTGTTTATAACCGCAGGAATTGTCTTGATTCTCGTTTTAAATTTTGCCGAAGTAGGCAGTCGTTTTTCAAAAACAGGTGGTCCTTATTTATATACTTTAAAAGCTTTTGGTCGCTTTCCTGCATTTTTAATGGGATGGCTGCTACTGATAACTCGTCTGGCTACTTATGCTGCTCTGGTAAACATTTTACCTTCTTATTTGAGTTTTTTCTATCCTGAGTTGGACACTTTTTCGGGCAAAATCGTCGTTATTTTCGTAATTACGGCTTTTTTTACCTTTGTCAATTACAAAGGGATAAAAAATGCCACCCTTTGGAATAATGGTTTGGCCATTGCTAAACTTATTCCTTTGCTTGTTTTTATTGTTGTGGGACTTTTCTTTATCCAGTCCGATTTGCTTAAAATACCCAAAGCATTGCCAGAAATAAACGGATTTTCGCAATCTGTTTTCTTGCTTATTTTTGCGTTTACCGGATTTGAATCGATTATTGTAAGCACCGGAGAAATTAAAAATCCGAAGAAGAATATCCCTTTTGCGCTCATTTTTGCCTTGTTAATTGTGAGCCTGTTTTATGGTTTAATTCAATTTGTTTGCATCGGAAACTTACCAGAATTGGCCAATTCAGAAAAACCGCTGGCCGATGCTGCTTTTCTGTTTATGGGAAGTAAAGGCGCCATACTCATCACAATTGGCGCATTCATTTCAGTTAGCGGCACACTGAATACCGTTATGCTTATAGGTGGTAGAATTCCTTTTGCGCTGGCAGAAGAAAAGCAATTGCCCGCAAGTCTGGCCAAAATACATTGGCGCTATTTTACACCGAGCCGATCCTTACTTTTATTTGCTCTACTTGCATTTTTGGCCAGTGTTTCAGGCACTTTTATCTATGCCTTAAGCATTAGCGTGATAAGCAAAGTGATGATTTTTCTGGTCGTTTCTGCTGCTTTATTGCAACTTAGACTAAGGATGAAAGATCAAAAAGAGTATTTCAAACTTCGCTATGGAAAACTTTTGGCTTGGACAGGAATAGCATTATCCATTGTCCTATTGTTAACTTCGAAAACAGACGAATTTCGGGCGGTTATAATTACCTTAATTTTTGGAGCGCTTTTCTATTTAATCAATCTGGTTTACCTTAAAAAAAGAAAACGCAGCGATCCCTTATAGCACTTTTAATTCTTGTACAAATAGTGCAATTTGTTCCTGATCAAATCCTTTTTCCAAAGCGGCTTCTTCAAGTGTTCCCCAGATAGGCTCGCCACAGGCAATGCAGCGGATTCCTTTTTCAGAAAGATATTTAACCGATTTTGGAAAATGATTAACCAAGTCTTCGATTTCTATTGTTTTATCAAGCGAAATTTCTGCCATTTTATTCTAAAATATAATTTTTAACGATTCCGGCAATAAACTGATTCTCACCCGACATACAAAGCACGTTCTTCATCCCTTTAGGAACGCGACCATAAATAAAATGGCTGTTCCAAATATGCTCAATATACCAGGCGGGTTCGTTTTGCCAGCGATTATCAAGAGTTTTACGATTCAAAAAAGTATCTTTTGAAATTTCGATAAAAATCTTTTTTTCAAAAAGCGAATAAACATCGGGCTGATTATATACCATTAAACCTTCTGCAATAATATAGTCGTAACGTTCTTGTTCATTTAAAATAGCATCACGAAAAGCGAAAAAATCCAACGAATCGGGATGTTCCCAGTCAATCTGACCTTTGATTAAAGGCATTTTTGCTTTTGGAACTATAAAATCATCCTGATGGAGAATTTTAACTGTGTCATCAATAAACCACTCACTTATGCGTTGTGCTAAACTGGTCTTTCCTGCTCTGCTAACGCCTCCTATACCAATAATTTTCCCCATCCTTTTAAAAATCGAGGCAAAATTACAATTATTTAAAAAAAAAGAAAGGAATTATAAAAGTTTGCACACTTCCATGCCAGGTTTCCAAACCTATTGTTTATTTTGATCGAAGTTTTTTTCCATAATCAGCTTGCCTGAATCGTCCCATTGACGCCAGATTCCTACTTTAAGCCCTTGATTATAATGCATTTCAAAGAGTTTCTGGCCATCCGCATTCCATATATTCCAAGGGCCATGCTTTTTATCAGCTTGGTATCCGGCTTCAGCCAGTTTATTTCCGTTTTCATCATAATTAACCCAGAGGCCATCTTTCTGACCATTCTTCCAAAAGCGTTCCGCCTTTAC
>JAFGHU010000203.1 GCA_016929955.1 Bacteroidales bacterium
TATACGATTTTTATTTTTATCTAATTTACGCTGTGTTTTCCACTAAAAATGTAGACCATTAATTTCTTGTTTAAATGCTCGACTGACGAATTTCGCCCTAAAACCAAGCAAAGGTAAATGATAAATTTATTTGATTTTACGATCAAAAATAGACTCTTTTAACCAAAACTTAATCTTAAGTACTTTTCCCATTCCAAATGGCTGAATTTAAGGCAAACCCGATCTTTTTCGATTGTTAATATTTTTTAAAATGGACTTCATTTTTAAATAGTTCAGCAGCCTGGCTTTTAAATCAACTCCAAAATCTCGTCCAAGTATTCGCGATTATTTGCCAAGCGTGGAACCTTGTGTTGTCCACCCAATTTCCCTTTCATTTTCAGCCACTTATAAAACGTGCCATTCCCGACACTATGTACCATCGGCTCATTTAGAACCATATTTTTATAGCGTTTTGCTTCGTAATCAGAATTAAACGATTTTAATGCATTGTCGAGTGCACTTATAAAAGCATTCATATCCTTAGGCGCTTCTTCAAACTCAATAATCCATTCGTGGCAGGCTTTATTTGCATTGAGCTCATAAACCGGTCCGGCAGTATATTCGTTTACATTCACCTTGCACTTTTGGCAAGCCACGGCAATGGCTTTATCTGCATTGTCTACAATAAGTTCTTCGCCCACTGAATTAATAAAGTTCTGCGTTCTTCCACTTACTTTTATTCGGTATGGTTGAAGGGATGTAAAAACAATAGTATCGCCAATTTTATACCGCCATAAACCGGCATTGGTAGTTATGAGCAGGGCATAATTTACATGGAGCTGAACCTCATCCAATCCGATAATTTTGGGATTATCCGTATTGAGCTGATCGGAGGGGATAAATTCGTAAAAAACCCCATAATCCAGCATTAGCAACATATCATCAGCATCTTTTCTATCTTGAATTCCAAAAAAACCTTCAGAAGCATTATAGGTTTGCCAATAATTAACGGGTTCGTTTCCGAAAAGTCGATTGAATTGCTTTCGGTAGGGCTCAAAATTTACGCCTCCCCAAAAAAAGACTTCAAAATTTGGCCATACTTTCTTAATATTCTCTTCGCCACTGAGTTCTAAAACTTTTTTAATCAAAACCATCGACCAGGAAGGCACCCCAGCCATTTTGGTAACATCGTGATGCATAGTAATTTGCGCCATTTTCTGAATCTTTTCTTCCCATTCGCTCATTAAAGTAACTTCCAAATTTGGCGTTCGCTGCATCTCTACCCAAAAAGGCAAATTCTGAATCAAAATAGCTGATAAATCACCTTCGTAATAAGACTCATTGTTTATCTCGTTAATTTGATTACTACCTCCCAGGCCTATACTTTTCCCGTCAAAAATCATAGTTTCGGGATGACTATTTACATACAAAGAGAGCAAATCTTTTCCGCCTTTAAAATGGCATTCTTCGATGGCATGCTTGCTCACCGGAATAAATTTACTTTTGCCTGCAGTAGTTCCGCTCGATTTGGCATACCATTTAATAACTGTTGGCCATAAAATATTTTGCTCTCCTGCTCTGGTTCTATCAATATAGGGTTTTAAATCGTCGTAACTCGAAACCGGAACCCGCTGGCGATACTGTTCTATTGTTTTTATATGCTTATAATCATAGGTTTTCCCCCACTCTGTATCCTGCGCCCTCGACAATAGCGTCTTAAACCATTCCTGCTGAACCTCGTGCGGATATTTGATAAAAAGCTCTATTTGATGCATCCGCTTTTTCATAATCCAACTAATAACAGAATTAAGTAAGGCCATAGTAATTGTGGTTTAGCTTTTCAAAAATAGAAAATAATCAGCTGCAAAATAAAGATTAAATATACCCTTTTTCTGTTAAAAACAATGCGTACCAGCCACAATGTTACAAACAAGAATATAAGTATATTTGCAAAAAACATGCAATGGATATAAGGCGCAATAAGGATCAAATAGTCGTTGGCATTAGTCACGGCGATTATAATGGCATCGGTTACGAGGTTATTTTAAAAACATTTAGTGATAGACGAATATTTGAATTCTCTACAAACATTGTTTATGGTTCTCAGCAAGTTGCCAATTTTTATATTAAAAATTTAAACCTTAACGGCATCGGTTTAAACTTTGTAAAAGACAGTACTCGACTCCATTCCGGTAAGTTGAATATATTATCACACGAGGAAAAAGAGGTGGTAGTGGATGTTGGAAAATCGACGAAAAAAGCAGGATCTATGGCTTTGTGGTCCATCGAAAAGGCCATAGAAGATTTAAAAAATAAAAATATCGATGTTTTAGTTACCGCTCCAATAAACAAAGACAATATCCAATCGAAGAATTTTAAATTTGCCGGTCATACCGATTATTTAGCCAAAGCCTTTGATACAAAAGACTATTTGATGCTGATGGTTCAGCAGAATTTAAGGATTGGTGTAATTACCGGACATATTCCTTTAAAAGATGTCGCTTCAACCATCACTTCCGATCTTATTATTCAAAAGATAAAGGTGCTTCATCGCTCTTTGGAATATGATTTTGGACTTAGAAAACCAAAGATTGTGATATTGGGATTAAATCCGCATGCTTCAGATAATGGATTAATAGGCAATGAAGAGCAAGAAATTATTATTCCTGCTATTAAAAGAGCCCAAAAAGAAGGAATACTGGCTTACGGCCCATTTCCGGCCGACGGGTTTTTCGCTTCAGAAAATTATAAAAATTTCGATGCTGTTCTGGCTATGTATCACGATCAGGGATTGATTCCATTTAAAACCCTGGCGTTTAAAGATGGTGTTAATTTTACTGCAGGATTGCCTGTTGTAAGAACATCACCGGCTCATGGAACCGCTTATGAAATAGCCGGTAAAGATCTGGCAAGTCCGGATTCCTTCCGTCAGGCATTGTATTTAGGCATCGAAATATTTAAAAACCGAAAGCTTTTTGATGAAATTAGTCAAAACCCTTTACCATCAGCGCTTAAAAAGATAAGCCAAAAAGCCACTAAGGATGAGGATGCTTCGAGCCTGCCTGATGAAAACAATGATAAAGCGGGACTTCCTTATTAGTTTGTAGCGCTTAAAAATAAAACTTATTTTATCGTATGTATACGCTATCTGTTATCGCTTCCGTAGTTAATGGCCGCTTGGTTTCAAATGATGAAACTGATCCTGAAATTAGTGACATCCTCATTGATAGTCGTAAATTAATTTCGCCCGGCGGAACGCTTTTTATCGCTTTAAAAACAAACAAAAACGATGGCCATAAATATATGCTTTCGCTTTATCAAAAAGGACTGCGCTATTTTATGGTTTCAACGCTCCCTGTAGACATAAAACAGTATTCAGATGCCCATTTTTTAGTTGTTGACGATACCTTGGCAGCGCTTCAACACCTGGTAAGCGACAAGCGTAAAAAATTCAGTATTCCGGTAATTGGAATTACGGGAAGTAACGGAAAAACCATTATTAAAGAATGGTTGCATCAAATGCTTCATCCCGATAAGGAAATTATTCGGAGTCCAAAAAGTTACAATTCTCAGGTTGGTGTTCCTTTGAGTGTTTGGCAAATGAAAGAACAACACCAAATGGCCATTTTTGAAGCCGGTATTTCAGAGCCTGATGAAATGCAAAAACTGCATGCCATAATTCAACCCACCATCGGGATTTTTACAAATATTGGCCAGGCTCACAACGAAAATTTTATTAATGCCAGTCAAAAAATAGGCGAAAAACTAAAATTGTTCACCAAGGTAAAAACCTTGATTTACTGTTTAGATCATTCTGAAATTCAAGGTGTTATCATTCGATCTCAAATTCTCGAAAGTGTTAAAGCTTTTACCTGGAGCACTAAACAGGCCGCAGATTTACAGATAATTAAAACCCAAAAAAAAGAAAGCAGTACACTTTTAACGGCGCTTTATAAAGACAAGGAAATTGATATTCAGATTCCATTTATTGATGGCGCTTCGATAGAAAACAGCTGCCATGTGTGGGCTATGATGTTGTATTTAGGCTACGACAATGAAGTGATTAAAGAACGTATGATCCGATTAAATCCAGTGGCTATGCGTTTGGAATTAAAAGAAGGTATTAACAATTGTTCGATTATCAACGATAGTTATAATTCAGACATCAATTCATTGGCAATTGCACTTGATTTTTTAAATCAACAAAATCAGCACAAGAAAAAAACACTTATTCTTTCCGATATTTTACAAAGCGGAAAGAGTGATATGGAACTCTATCGCGAAATTGCGCTTTTGCTTGAAGAAAAAACTGTGGACCGACTGATAGGAATAGGGCCTGCAATTTCGCGCCTGCACGAGCAATTTAAGCTGGAGAGCTCATTCTTTCTCACTACAAGTGAATTTCTTAATCAATTTGCATTGAGTAATTTTCAAAACGAAAGTATCTTGCTAAAAGGGGCTCGTTTTTTTGAGTTTGAGCAAATATCAAAAACACTACAGCAAAAATCGCATCAAACGGTATTGGAAATCAACCTTGATGCGATGATTAATAACCTGAATTATTTCCGTCTGAAATTAAAGCCCGAAACAAAGTTGATGATTATGGTTAAGGCTTTTTCGTACGGAAGCGGGAGTTATGAAATTGCGAATATTATGCAATATTTCAGAGCCGATTATTTGGCTGTGGCGTATGCTGATGAAGGCGTTGAACTCAGAAAATCAGGTATTAATTTACCCATTATGGTAATGAGTCCCGACGAACAAAGTTTCGATGCCTTGCTAAAATACGATTTAGAACCTGAAATTTATAGTTTTACGGTTCTTAGCAAACTCGAAGAAGCCATTAAAAAGAATATTTTACCAAAAAACAAACCGGTAAAAGTGCATCTTAAAATCGATTCAGGAATGCATCGCCTTGGTTTCGAGCCTTCTGAAATCGACCAGTTGATTACTCGCCTCAAGTCCAACAATCAAATCTATCCCACATCAGTATTCACCCATTTGGCAGCGAGCGACGATCCTCGTTTTGATGAGTTTACACACGAACAAGTGCAGATTCTCAATGAGGTAAGTGAAAATATACAAGCGCATTTTGAGCAGCCTTTAATCAAGCATGCCTTAAACTCTTCGGGGATCAGTCGATTTCCTGAATATCAATTGGATATGGTTCGACTTGGCATTGGACTGTATGGAATATCGCCCAGTGCTATGGAGGAAAAGAATTTGCTAAATATTGGTCGACTAAAAACAAGCATCACTCAAATAAAGCATATAAAAAGCGGAGAAACAATAGGATACAACAGATCCTATGTATGCAAGGAAGACAAAACTATTGGCATTATTCCGATAGGTTATGCGGATGGACTCAACCGCTTATTGGGCAATGAAAAGAGTACCGTTTCCGTAAACGAAACAAAAGTTCCGATACTTGGTGATATTTGCATGGATATGTGTATGATAGATCTGAGCTCGACGCAAGCACAAGAAGGTGATGAAGTGATTATTTTTAATCATCAGAAAGACATTAGAAATTTAGCCAAAATTGCGCAAACAATACCTTATGAAATTTTGAGCGGAATTTCAAGACGTGTCAAACGCGTTTATTTTAAAGAATAAAAAATAAAGGCTTAAGCTTATCAATATCAATCACAAAAGTGCTTAAATGAAGATTGAAGTTCCGTTGCTGAAATCCCTTCGGAACTTCTGTCTATAAAAAATAAATTAGATAAGATGAAACATCCACGACAAAATAATTTTGACACACAGGAGA
>JAFGHU010000204.1 GCA_016929955.1 Bacteroidales bacterium
CGATTTAATATCACCGAACGAACGGTTTTCCGGATTATAAATCAGTTAAAAGAAATGGGCTTTCCAATTTATTTTAACAAAGAAAAACAGAGTTATTGTTATGAGCAGGAAGGCAAGCTAACATTTAAGTTTGAGCCTAAAGCTGCTGATAAAGAGGTAATTAAATTAAATAAAAATTGGGGGGGTAATGACTCGCTAAGTTTTTTTTATACTGACATCCTTTGTCAGTGGCTAGCCTTAGGTTTGTAAGGCTAATTATTTTACAAACTTAAAAATTATTTAAAATGAAAAAAATTATTTCAATGTTTGCTTTAGTAGGTTTATTCGTTGTTGTACTACCCTCCACAATTAAAGCAGAAGTTCCGCAAGATGAGAATTGTCATAATGTGCTTTTTATTTGTGATGGTGAGCCTACAGCTTATGCCGTAGTTTGTGGTCTTGAGGATATTCTTTTTTTTACTGAAAATATTTGCGGCTAAAATAAGATTGTTATCAAAGGTACTAGATGTAGGTGAAAACCCTACATTTAGTATAAAAACGTCTATACTAATTTAGTTAATAGATAATAAACGGTTTGAATTATGAGAAGTTTCATTTTAATATTTGTTCTATTTGTTTCCTTGCCAATATTCGCTCAGCAATTTGATGCTCCAATAAAGGAAATAGAATCTGTGGAGTTTATTGTTACTTATTCCCTGAAGTTTCAAGAAGATTCTACGAACTCTAATTTTATTCGACAAGAGGATATGTTGCTTTTTCTAGGTAGAAAAAGAAGTAAGTTTGTAAGTCAGGGATATTTTAGTTTTGATACAATAACACGAAAAATAAAATCTTTTCCTGAACTTCAAGGATTAATGGCTAATACAAGCAATCCACTTCCTCGGACTGTGTTCAGAAGCCAAATTTTTAAAAATTATCCAGACGATAAACTAACTTGTACTGAGCATATTTTAGATGGAACATTCAAATTTGAGGATAACCTAGATTTATGTAACTGGCAATTAACTGGTGATACCGCCACTCTTTATGGCTATAAAGTGCAAAAGGCCACTACTGAATTTGGCGGCAGAAGTTGGACGGCTTGGTTTGCGCCGGAGCTTCCTTTTAATGACGGACCATATAAGTTTAACGGTTTGCCAGGTTTAATTGTTAAAATATTTGATAGTCAGAATCACTACGTTTTTGAATTTATCTCTATCAAAAAGCCTTCTAAGGATTTAATGATTGATTATGTGGAAAAGGATTTTATTAAAGCCACAAAACAAGACTTTTTCCGGGCAAAAGATGCATTTAGAGATGATATTATCAACAGAGCTAAAGCAGCTGGGTTGAATAATGAGATGCAACAAAGAGCTGCACGAAATATGGCAAGAAAGAACAACCCTATTGAATTAAAAAGAAAATAGCATAAAATAATGGACTAAATTTGAAGCAAAAGCACAAGTAGATAAAACAACGTAGTAATTGATTGACTACCTGAAATTAATTGACAGATTGCATGAGAATTTTGATTTCACTTGTTTTTACCATTCTTTTTTTACAAAATCTTAGTAGTCAGACTCATCTTCAGGGATCTGTGATGGATACTAAAGGTGAGGTTTTGCAAGGCATAAATATTTTAGTGTATTTGCCGAATAGCAAGGTTATGGTTGCTTATGCAGTGAGCAATGAACAGGGGCGTTTCCAAACCAAAGTCAATAGAGCAACAGATAGTTTGGATATTGAGCTTAGTTCTATGCATTGTCGCGAAGTACATCGGCGTATTGCCAATACTTCGCAAACAATGCAATTCGAGCTTGAATACGATGTTAAAAAACTAGATGCTTTTGAAGTGATGGCAAAGCCGATTAAGCAATATGGAGATACCATTAGTTATTTGGTGAGTTCTTTTGCAAGCAAAGTGGATCGATCCATAGAAGATGTTTTACGACGCATGCCGGGCATAGAAATAGAGTCCAATGGGAAAATTCTTTATCAGGGAATGCCTTTGCGGAAATTTTATGTTGAAGGACTTGATTTGATGAATGGTCGATATGGAGTTATTAGTAAAAATCTCCCTTATGGAACGGTTGGTGCGGTTGAAATACTCGAAAATCACCAACCGTTGCGGATTTTAAAAGACAAGGTTTTTTCGCAGCAAGCTTCTCTAAACCTTAAGTTAAAGCGCGAGATTACAAGCACCGGAACGGTAAAGATTGGGGGCGGTTTTAGTCCCTTCCTTTGGGAATTGTATGCAACGCCTATGTTTTTTACAAAGAAATTTCAATTACTTGCTTCGTATCAAACAAACAATACAGGGAACGATATATCGCAACAGCTAAAGAGTATGACGCTGGATGAATTAACCCGAAATGCAGATCGTCCAAATGAAAATCCGAATATCTTGAATATTCAAACAGCAAATCTTCCGGGAATTGATCAAAAACGCTATCTCGATAATACTATTCACCTGTTTAATTTAAATGGACTACTTCGTATAAATAGGGACTTTGAGCTAAGGTCGAACTTGTATTACATTAATGATATTCAAAAACAAGAGGCTGTTTTGCTAAGAGAACTCTATACGCCTTTGGATAGTCTTTCTTTTACAGAAAATATGAATAATCGTTTTCGGAATGATTACTTGATTGGAGAGTTTACCTTAACTAGAAATATTAAAAAGAACTATTTGAACAATGAATTAAAAATTCAATCTCGTTGGTACAAACAGTTTGGTTTGATTGATACCGGAAGCGAAGAAATATCTCAATCCTTGAAAAATCCGCTGAAATCGATTTCGAATGAATTACGGTCGGTAAATGCAATAGGTAAGAAGTTAATCGAGTTTCAATCCTTTATTTCGTATGATAACAGTCCGCATAGTTTGGAAGTAAGTCCGGGCCAATTCGATGCGGTATTGAATCAGAATAATTTATACGATAAGGTGTTACAACAAATTGATTTAACCCGCTTTTTTGTTGACCACTCAGCCAGCTATGGATTTTCCTGGAAAAGGCTAACTTTCACTCCTCGCATAGGTTTTGCATTTCGTAAACAGATGCTGGAAAGCGCTATTTTAATTACTCAACAGGACGAAAACAGTGAAGCTGGCGACGATTTTACCAATAAACTCGAAGGTCGGCATATGAATGCCTATTTGCAAGCTGAAGTTGAATATAAAAAGAAACAACTCACGATTAATCTTAAACTTCCGATTAGCTGGCTAGATGTTTATATGAAAGACTTGCTGTCGGATAAAGGTCAGGAGTTACAGCGTCTTTTGTTCAATCCGAGTCTAATTATTAATTATAAATTTAATAATTTTTGGAAAGGAAGAGGCTCCTGGAGTTATAAAAACAGATTAGGTGATATGGAAGGGATACACTATGCTTATATCCTAAAAAATTACCGAAGCTTAAGCCAAAATGCAGTTCCACTTTCTGAAACTTCATACAACAATTTTTCGTCGCGGTTGGAGTATAAAAACCCGATTACTTCTTTATTCGGTGCCCTTAGTTATCTCTATTCCATAAGTCATAATACTATGATTTACAGCAATCTTATTCAGGCAGATGGAAGGAGTATTTTTCAGGCAATTCAACGGCCTAACTCCTCCTATTCGCATAGCCTAAATTTGCGCGGGAGTAAATTTATTTCATCTGCAAAATCAAACATCAGCATTCAAGTAAACTATACCCAACGTAGCGGTAAGTCGCTGATAAATGATGTTTTATTCGACAATACAACCCGTTTTTATAATTTTTTGCCAGGCCTCAATATTCGTATAACTCCTTGGTTAAATTCGGAATATGAATTAAAGGCAAGCTATATTCAAACCTTTATTGAAGGTGAGCAAAAGAGTAAGCGCTCCTTGTTAACGCATAAATTCAATATTTTTGCGTTTCCCACAAGAAATCAACTCTTTAGTTTATCGTCAGAATATTACCATCTTGATGGGAATAATAATTTTTTCACTACTCTTTTTTATCGTTATACAATTACAAAACGTAAAGTCGATATTGAATTTCGCTGGAGCAACATTTTCAATACGAAAACTTATACAAGTTATCAAACCAACGCTTCTGCTTTTTATCAATCTACTTATTTTCTGCGCCCTGCAGAGTTGTTTGTGTCATTAAAGTTTGGGTTTTAAACGGTAGGGATAACTTGTTTTTCAAAAAGCATTTTTATTGAGGAATTGGAATATCTGGCATTTTTTTCGTAACTCCTTGTTTTTACAAAATTTAATAGGCTATAGCCATGATTTTTCCTTATAGAATTTGTACCTTTGCAAACGCTTAGAATTATACCAATTAAGGAGTTATAAAATTACAGGATTGTTAACAAGTAGAAATTTAAGGACAAAAGAATGACTGAAAACAAAATTGAAACAAAAAATGTTCAAAGCAAGTCGCCTATTTATTTATGGGTTTTGATTGCTGTTATTGCATTAGTAGCCGGCTATTTTATGTATAGTAGCATGCAAAAAAGCAAAATGCTGTCAGAATTGACTCAGGAAAAAGAAGCGCAAAGAATTGAGCTTCAGGGCGAATTAGATACCTTATTGGCAGAACACGAGCGGATTAAGCAAGAATATGGCGATTTAGCTGAAGAAATGACGGTGAAAGACAGTTTAATTGTAGCTAATGCCAAAGAAATTAAAACGCTGCTGAATTATAAATGGGAATACCGAACCGTACAGAAAAAGTTAGACCGCTTACGTGTAGTTGCTCAAAACTATGTGAGTCAAATGGATTCGCTGTATACCGTAAACAGTAAACTTGTTGAAGAGAATTTAAATATTAAACGTCGATACAATTCTGAACAACGTAGAAATATCGTTCTTGAAAAAGAAAAAGAGCAATTGTCAGAAAAAATTGGAGAAGCTTCCGTATTAGAAGCATACAATGTAACAGCAGAAGGAGTTTATGTGAAACGTTCGGGAAACGAGGTTATTACAGATAAATCGCGTCGTGTAGACAAGGTTAAAGTTTGCTTTACGCTAAGTAAAAATGTGGTTTTATCTCCAGGTTTAAAAGATGTTTATGTTCGCATTGCGCGTCCCGATACGAAAATTTTAAGCCCCGGAATTGCCGAAGATTTTGTTTTCAATTACAAAGGAGAGCAAATTCAATATTCCATCTACGAACAGATAAATTACGATAACGAAGCCATTGACTTATGCTTGGTTTGGGAGAAAAAATTTGAAGATATCAATATGCTCGAGGGTAAATACGATGTCATTGTTTTTGCTGATGGACAGGAAATTGGTACATCCAGTTTTATTTTAGAATAAAGATTTAAAAACCCCGTAGTTAACTGTGTTTAATTACGGGGATTTTTGTGTCTTATGGTCAGGCTAGAAGCGATTTTTATCGATAAACTTAGGCTTTAAATCAGCAGCTTCTTTTCGCTATTTACCTGCTTTAAAAATAACCCCCAATGTGTTTTTTCCATCTATTTCGGCACGTAATGCTTCATCAAATCGAATATGCTTGATAAATTCATTCTCAAAATGCGCAGGCATTTGATTCAAGTACTCCAAATCGTAATAGCCATCGTTTATAAAAGGATTAATTGTAAAATAGCCTACTCTGAAGGAAGTCAGGTTTTGGAAAAAATGGGTGCCTTGACTTGGATCTATCCGGTAGTTTTCCAATCCGGATTCTACAATTACTCTTGCATGCGAAATATTGGGCCATTTTACCGGAATGCCCAACCAACTATCGCTCGATCCCCAACGACCCGGCCCCACTAAAACATAATAGCGATCTTCATCTATCATCTGTTGGTTTAAATTGTTTACATACTCAACAATAGTGCGGCTTTTCGATGCATCAAAATTTTCCGGCTTAACAAAAATAAAATCGTGTAAATCGGTAATTCTGCCATTGCCTAAGGCTGTATTCGAAAAGATAATAGTGTCTTCTTTTTTTATTTTGGATAAATCGGTCGATATAAACTCTTTTTTTGCAACAATAGGCCTGATTTGTAGGATATTAAATAGAATTGGATCAGAAACTGTTTTATTCAGATTAACGGCAAATTCAATTTCGATTGGCGTATTCATTTCTCGTTCGCCAATTTGCAAAATATCCGATAAAATTTGGGCTAAAGGAAAAGTGTCGTGTTTTAGTATATTGGCAAAGGTAACCAGTTTTTTTCCTTTGTGCCCAAGGCCCTCACGTATAATATTATTATCGAAATCATAGGTCGACATTAATTTATCCAAGCCCCATTCGGCATCAATATCCCTTACTTTTATTGTTTTTAGATTTACTCCATCATCAGTGCTGGGCGTAAAGCTTTTCGGGTCGAGATCGAGCACATAAAACTGCTTTTGCGTTTCTCTCATTGCCTGATCAGGAGATGAAAGCTGAAGGATTTTCTTGGGGTATTTTGGCGAAAACCGAATGGTTTGGCCGCCTTCTACAATTTGTTTTCCTAAGCCGATGGCGATATTGGCAATTCCATCTTCCGGCTTTTCGGGCTCAATAGGATAAAAATTAATGGATCGGGCTACACCTGAAAAGGACGGATAAAAAACATCCCCTTTTGGCGAACCCGTTATTTCCTGAAAAACAATACTCATCTTTTCCTCATCAATCAAATTTGATGTGGCTGTCATATAGGCTTTTGAGGATTTGAAATAGGCCGAAGCATAAACGCTTTTAATGGCCAAACTCAACATCCTGATCATTTGTTCCGGTTCCTGATGTAAATTAGGAATCATATACGTGGAGTAAATGCCTGCAAAAGGCTGATAATAAGAATCTTCCAGCAAGCTCGAAGACCGAACAGCAATGGGTTTGCGTACAATTTTAATAAAAGCTTTTAAATTTTCGGTTACTTTTTCCGAAAGGCTGGCATTTATAAAATGATCTAGAATTTTTTCGTCAGAAATATCAGAAAGAGCCACTTTATACAAATTATTTCTTTCCATAAATTCATCGAAAATATCAGAACTTAACACCACTGTTCGTGGAATACTGATAAGGACATCAGGGTATTTTGCGAGCAATTTATTTCGCTTTATTAAAGAATCTAAGAAAGCCAATCCTCTTGCTTTTCCTCCAATAGAACCATTGCCCATGCGCGTAAAAATCAGGTATTCGTCGTAACTGTCTTTATTGAATTCGGCAATAACCCCACGCCCTTTGTTGATTCGGAAGTTTTGCATGCTGTGGAAAAGAAAATGGCGGGCTTCGTCTAAGTTTTCGAAATCTTCGGCAGATACCATTTTGAAAATGCTTGCTAACGAAAATAAAGCTCTGGCATTTAGCCATTTAGAAAAATGATTTCGGGTAATATGATAGCGTAAAGATGCGTCGGGAATCAAGTATAATTTGTCTTGCATCTCTTTTAAATCGGCCGCTTTTTCTACCACATTATGGGTGTGAGGATCGATAAATTCGAAAGGACCAAAAGCAAAATGTTTTATAATAAATCTTCTCAATTCACGCAGCAAGGTTTTAGAGTGTTTATGCAAAAAACCTACGCGAATTTCTTTGGCAAAAAGGATATTATTGGCATCTGAGGATTGGATAAGCAGCGGCGTATATTTATTATCCATTTTAATATGCCTGCATAAATTCAATCCGGCAAACTGATTCCGAATACCATAATGCTTATAACTCATATCTGTAATTACTCCCAATAAATTATCATGAAATTTATCGTATAAGTGTATGGCATCTTCATAGGTAGTCGCAAACAAAATTTTTGGCCGGCCCCGCATTCTGAGCATTTTCTGGTGCTCGTTTAAACCTTCCTGCATAAATTGTTTCGACTGCGTAAAAATGATTTTATAAATATTGGGGAGATAACTCGAATAAAAACGAACCGAGTCTTCAACTAAAATTATGGCTTGCACACCGATTTCATTAATATCGTATTCGGCATTCATTTTGTCTTCGATAAGCTTGATAATGGCCAATAATAAATCGGCATTGCCCAACCAACTAAATACATAATCAAAAACTTGCGTTTTTTCTTTATCGAAGCGTAAAGAAACTTCTCTCGAAAACGGCGTTAAAGCAACTATGGGGATATCCGGAAATTCGTTTTTAAAATTCGTAGCAAAATCAAAAGTAGATTCTTTTTCGGCACTAAGCATCGTGATAACCAAATCAATATTTTGCTCATCCATTACTTTAAAAGCCTCGTCTTCGTCGGTAACTAATATAAACTGAGGAGGATAGCGCAGGTTTAAAGAAACGTACTCGTTAAAAATCTGTTCGTCAATCCGGCCATCATCTTCTAAAATAAAAGCATCGTAAGCACTCGAAAGCAACAGTACATGGTAGATGCGTTTTTTCATTAAATTGCTGAAAGAGGTCTCAGTAAAACTAGTGTTTCCGGATTTTATAATACTTGAATAACTTGGCATATTAATTTTTATTGACGGTCAAAGTTAGCGATAAAAGTATTGTTTTTAAGTACTCCTTTTAAGAAAGTCGCTTATGTATTTCTAATTATCTTTTTGCTTATATCGAAAAGAATAAGAAATGAGCTAAATATATATCCACTTAAATAGCACGTATTGTCTTAAAAATTTTGGTACTTTTGAAAATTCAAAATGAATAGATAAACATATTTGAGACCTTTGCAGGGCGATAGATTTTGATTCAAATTGAGGCAAAATCAGATGAAAAACCACAGTTTACTTCCGTAAATGAGGATTTTGAAGA
>JAFGHU010000023.1 GCA_016929955.1 Bacteroidales bacterium
CCCAGCCTGATAAATAAGCGAGAACTGAAGAATGAGCTGCTGAAAAAAAGCGATTGCTTGTTCTGCTTTATCTTCAAAATCAGTAAATAAAAAGGAAATCGTTTCTGCTTCATTTTGCTCACACAAGGCGATCAATTCATGTGTTGTCCAGAAAAGTTGCTTTTGAATTGCTGTATTTAAACGTGGATATTTACCAAAAAAATCGGCAATTATTGGGCTTTGTAAAAGTTGTTTCAAATCCTCATTTAAAAAACGAATCCTTTCTTGCTTTCTCAATTTTTGTTGCCTTTGTCCGTTAAATTGAAGTTTAAAAAACAAACGAAACAACAAATGAGCAGATGTATTTTTTAAGGGATAGCCCATAGTGACATTGGTTTCGCGGAGCACATCCTTATTTAAACTATTCAAAACCGGCATCAATAAATTTTCATCGGCTAAAACAAGAGCGCTGTCGTGCCACTTTGCTTCGCCAAGAACTGACCTGCGTTTATTGCTGATCAATTCTGCTGCCACTTTGGCCTGACCAATAGCCTTGGGAACTGCAATCACTTTAATTTCTTTTTTTGCTTTGAAATGTTGCGCCATTTTTGTTTTATCAAAAGGATACCATTGCGCATATTTTCGAAAAAACAATCCCGCTTCCTGATTTTTATCCGAAAAATAATAATCATCGATATCCCAATACAGATCTGCTTTTTTGCCTTCGTAAAGGCTTCTGATTATTTTTTCTTCGGAAAGCGTTAGCGCATTAAAACCGGCAAAAATGAGCTTGTCCCAATGCTTATTTTTTAGCAATTCATCAATATTTTCGGCCACATAGCGATAGGCCAAACCGGTATAGCTTGTTTGTTGACTCTGAATTTTCTGCGTAAAATACTGGTAATAATCGTTGAGCTTATGAAAAAAAGCCAGGTAATTTTTCTGAAAGTCGCTTAAGTCGTTAATGCCTAAATTCCACTCGCGCAGTGCATAATCATCACTTAAATAGGAAAACAAAGCGTTGGCATCGCCCAGATGCATGTCAATCTCGTTAAAATCATTGATTAAAACAGGTGCCCACTGAATAAATAGCTCGAAAGACTGCGCATTTTCACCTTCCAGCTGCCGATAAATATCATAAAACTCGAAACTCAGATCTAAAGAATCTAAAATTACAGAAGTAGAGAGGTGTTGAATAAAATCATCGATAGAAAAAAGCGTTGGCATCATCAAAGGCTTTCCTTTTTCGGCCAAATAATTCTTGATAAAAACTTGAGCACGACGGTTGGGAGTAATGATGCACAGACGACTGAAATTTTCTGTATAATCAATCAATAATTGATCAATTAGCGCTTCCAGGAAGCTCCTCTTGATGGTTGAGGCCATACTTTAAAGTTTTAGTTTTTCCGCTTCTGTTAAAGTTTCAGGTTTTCCAACATCCAACCAAACCGAATTGTCGTGAAAATATCCACTTACGGTATGGGAATCGATAAGGCTGATATAAAAATCGATGATGGAGAATGCCTGTTTGTCAGGAAACAAATCTACACACTGCGGCGAGATAATATGAATTCCGGAAAAGGCCGCTTCTATTAATTGCATTGATGACCAGTCGCCCTTTTTTTCTCCTGTTTTTAAATTTTCCCAGGCACGCAATTGGTTGCGCTCATCAAAAAGAAGATAGCGAGTGCTGGGCCGATGGCGCACAGCTAAAGTAGCGCAGGCGGCTCTTAGTTTATGGTTATTAAACATATCTTCCAAAGCGATTGTACTTAAAACATCCACATTGTGAATAAGCACCGGTTCTTCGCCCTGTATAAAATGAGCAGCTTTACGCAAAGCCCCTCCCGTATCCAATAAGGCATTACGCTCGTCAGAAATTTCAATATCCATTTCAAAAGAATTGTGCATTTCAAGAAAATCAACGATTTGATCTCCAAAATGATGGATATTGATTAAAACTTTTGAAAAACCGGCTGCTTTTAATTTTTCGAGTTGATGCTGAAGTAAGGGTTTTCCCTGAACTTGGATAAGCGCTTTAGGCCTATCTTTGGTTAAGGGCAATAGTCGTGTACCTAATCCTGCGGCGAGAATAATTGCTTTCAAAATGTTTTTTTAGGGCTAATATACGTATTCTGCGCATAAAGACAGAGAACTAAAACAAAAAATGCCGGCAAAACCGACATTTTAAAGCTTATTGTAATTTTATTTTTTTATCCAGGTCGTCGACATAACTTTTAAATTTTTTGTCGGTATCCACCAAATTATTCACCGTTTTAACGGCATGCAATACCGTAGCGTGATCTTTATTTCCGCAATGTTGCCCAATAGTGGCCAACGACGATTTGGTGTGTTTTTTAGAAAAATACATCGCCAGCTGGCGTGCCTGAACGATTTCGCGTTTACGCGTTTTGCTATTGATCACATCCAAAGGCAGGCTAAAATATTCGCAGACCACTTTTTGTATGTATTCGATAGAAATTTCGCGGTTCGTCGATTTTACATATTTATCGATGATTTGCTTGGCTAAATCGATGTTAATTTCTTTTTTGTTTAAGGAGCTTTGCGCCATAATACTAATTAGAGCGCCTTCCAATTCGCGGATGCTGTTTGTTATACTATAGGCCAAATATTCAATCACATCCTGCGGCATTTCTATGCCATCGTTGTATAATTTCTTTTCGATTATTGCTATACGTGTTTCTAAATCAGGCGCCTGTAAATCAGCGGCTAAACCCCACTTAAATCGCGATATTAAGCGATTGTTAAAGCCGGTTAGTTCTACCGGTGGAATATCAGAGGTAATGACTATTTGTTTTCCGTTTTGATGCAAGTGATTAAATACTTGAAAAAAGACATCCAAAGTTTTTTCTTTTCCTGCCAACAAATGCACATCGTCGATAATCAAAACATCAATCATTTGATAAAAATGAATAAAATCGTTTTGATTTCCATTTCGGATACTGTCGATAAACTGCGAAATAAACTGGTTGGAATGCAAATAAAGCACCGTTTTATCCGGGAAATTTTCGCGCACTTGCAATCCAATAGCGTGGGATAAATGCGTTTTTCCTAGTCCTGTAGGGCTGTATAAAAATAAGGGGTTGAAAGATGTTTTCCCTGGATTTTCGGCCACAGCATAACCGGCAGAACGTGCCAGGCGGTTGCTATCGCCCTCCACAAAATTCGCAAAGGAATTGGATTCGACGAGTTGAGAATTTACTTTAACTTTTTTAATTCCGGGAATAATAAAAGGGTTGGGAATGTCTTTTGTCTTTGCTTTATTCATATTATAAGGCATTGATACTGCAGGATTATTAACGGCTTCTTTGCTGGACGTTGGCAATTTAATGCTTTTTTTATCCTGGCCGGGATTTGCATTATCCATAATAATACTGTATTCCAAACGACCGCTTGCGCCTAATTCTTTTTTAATAACCATGCGAATAAGCTTGATATAATGTTCTTCAAGCCATTCATAAAAAAACTGACTAGGCACTTGAATAGTCAATACATTATTGGCCAATTTTAAGGGGACTATGGGCTCGAACCATGTTTTATAACCCTGAATGTTTACGTTGTCACGTATAAAACTAAGACAATTTTCCCAAACTACAAGATGATCTTTCTCCATATAAATAAATGATTAGCGTTAAATCTAAAGCAAAATTCAATAAAAACTTTTTAATTCAAAAAATTGGTTTAACTTTTTGAGCTCCTTTGAACGTGTTTTTATTTCTCATTTGAACAGGACAAAAATGTATGAAAAAATGTGGAGAAAAATAATTTTTTTCGCTTGTATTTTATTTATTTTTTTCTTATAATAAGCCCAAAACCTTTTCTTTGTCTCAAAAATGCAATTGCTTTAACAAAAGCTTAAATAGCATTGTAAATCTGTATGTTAGCCTTCCATTTTACCGAATAAAATAGAAACAATTAAATATGTTTAATTGATATAAGTAACTGTAATAATGAACTAAATACAAAGGGGAGATAAAATGAAAACGAAGTCAAAATAATGAGTATTCGAATTCCTGAACAAACTAAAAATCGAATTTTATCCTTTTAGCAAAAATCCACAAAAAAAAATAGGATTTCCAAATTGAAATACAAACTTTTAAACATACTTCTCAACAATAATTAGGCGCATTAAAGTATGCTTTCTTCTCAAGAATTACAAAATATATTTTCTATTTTTGCATTGCATTCTGCCAATTAGACAGACATTTGCTAAAAGAATGATTTTTGTATACTTAGCATCAAATGAACGAAAATAGATAGATCGAAGCAAGGCGCTATATTTACTATCTTCTAATGCTATCAATCAGAAAAGAAAAATAAATATAGTGTTTTCTTCTAAAACAGACCGTTAAAAACAAACAAATGAAAGATTTTTTCAAGAAAATAATGGGAAGCAAATCCCAACGCGATATAAAGGCTATCGATCCCATATTAAAAAAAACCCTGTCTGCCTATCAGTTTATTTCGAAATTAAGTGCTGATGAATTAAGAGCAAAAACAATCGCTTTTAAAAATCGCATTCAAGAAGCTATACAAGACGTTGAAAACGAAATCAACGACTTAAAAAAGAAAGCCGATGAAAGTCTGAAGATTAGTATCGATGAAAAAGAAAATATTTACGAACAAATTGACAAGCTCGAAGAAAAGCAATATGCAATAACACAAGAAACACTCAACGAAATTCTTCCCGAAGCTTTTGCTGTTGTAAAAGCAACAGCAGCTCTTTTTAAAGACAATACAGAAGTAGAAGTAAGTGCAACGCAGCACGACAGGGATTTAGCGGCTAAGTTCGACAATGTCAATATTAAAGGCGATAAAGCCTATTACAAGAACGAATGGATGGCCGGCGGAAGTATGATCAAATGGGATATGGTGCATTACGATGTTCAGTTGATTGGAGGAATTGTGCTACACGAAGGAAAAGTGGCTGAAATGGCTACTGGTGAAGGAAAAACATTAGTGGCAACTTTGCCTGTATATTTAAATGCCTTGTCCGGAAAAGGCGTTCATGTGATTACGGTAAACGATTACCTTGCTAAACGTGATGCGGAATGGATGGGTATGCTATTCGAATTTCACGGACTTCTGGTCGATTGTATTGATAAACACGAACCCAATTCCGAAAGTCGACGAAAAGCCTATCTGGCCGATATTACTTATGGTACAAACAACGAGTTTGGCTTTGATTATCTGCGCGATAATATGACGAGCAATCCTGATGAATTGGTACAGCGCAAACATAATTTTTCAATTGTAGATGAGGTTGACTCCGTATTGATAGATGATGCCAGAACGCCTTTAATAATCTCAGGGCCAACACCTAAAGGAGATAATCAGGAATTTGAAACTTTAAAACCCAATATTGAGCGCTTGTATCAAGCCCAAAGAAAATTAGTGACTTCTATTTTGGCTGAAGCTAAAAAAATTCTAAGTTCTAATCCTGACGATAAGCAAGAGAAAAAAGGGGGCGAACTTCTTTTTAGAGCCTATCGCGGATTACCTAAAAATAAAGCGCTGATCAAATTCCTGAGCGAGCCCGGCATGAAAACCTTGATGCAGAAGACAGAAAACTTCTATATGGCCGAGCAAAACAAACATATGCATATTATCGATGACGAACTCTTTTTTGTCATCAACGAAAAACACAATTCCATCGACCTTACCGACAAGGGAATTGATTTAATGACCGCTTCCTACGATGACCCCAATTTTTATATCTTACCTGATATCGGTGCGGAAATTGCCGAGCTTGAAAAGAAAAACTTAGTGCTTACCGAAAAAGCAAAACAAAAAAGTGAACTTTTACGCGATTACGCAATAAAATCGGAGCGTGTTCATACAGTAAATCAACTTTTAAAAGCTTATGCACTTTTCGAGTTAGATGTAGAATATGTCATTATCGACAATAAAATTAAAATTGTGGATGAACAATCAGGACGTATAATGGAAGGCCGTCGTTATTCCGATGGATTGCATCAAGCCATAGAA
>JAFGHU010000205.1 GCA_016929955.1 Bacteroidales bacterium
GCTTTGCAAAACTCATTTTTTGATCCAACTCTTCGTTAAAATCTTCTTCAAAATCCTCATTTACGGAAGTAAACTGTGGTTTTTCATTTGATTTTGCCTCAATTTGAATCAAAATCTATCGCCCTGCAAAGCTCTCGTTTCGTTTGCTTTTTCTATCTTTGTTTATACCAATACCAGTAATTCTTGAAAAAAGAAAGAATCATTTTAGGCATCGATCCGGGAACCAATATTATGGGTTATGGACTTATCCATCAAAAAGGAAATGCCATTGAAATGATAACTATGGGCGTGCTTAAATTGGGTGGATTTGCAAATCATCCCATGAAATTGAAAAAGATTTTTGAACGTACCCTGGCTTTAATCGACGAGTATAATCCTGATGAAATGTCGCTCGAAGCCCCATTCTTTGGTAAAAATGTACAATCGATGCTTAAATTAGGAAGAGCACAAGGTGTGGCTATGGCAGCCGGATTGTATCGCGATATTCCAATTTTCGAATATGCGCCAAGAAAAATTAAGATGGCCATAACCGGAAAAGGAACGGCATCTAAAGAGCAGGTTGCAGCTATGTTAAAACAGATTTTAAGGCTAAAAGAAGAAGCTGAATATTTAGATGCTACGGATGGATTGGCTGCGGCTGTTTGTCATTATCTACAAAAAAACCCGAGCAGCGAAGGCGATAGTTATACCGGATGGAAAAGCTTTGTGAGTAAAAATCCGAAAAGGGTAAAATAGGCGATAATTGATATTTCCTTGTGATACGATGACTCAAAAGTATCGTATCACATAGTTAAATATTTATTCCGTAATTAGTTTAAAACCAACACCATGAACATTTAATATTTCGATGCTCGGATCGCTTTTCAGGTATTTACGCAGTTTTGTTACATAAACATCCATGCTTCTAGCATTAAAATAGCTGTCGTCGTGCCAAATTTGCTTTAGTGCTTCACTTCTATCCAGAGTTTCGTTTCGGCGAGCACAAAGCATTTTTAATAATTCCGCTTCTTTTGAGGTGAGTTTTTGACTCTCTCCATCGGCAGATAAAATGTGGCGTGTTACATCAAAAGAGAATTTACCGATCGTGAAAAACTCTTTGTTTACGTTTTCTTTATGTACTTGCGTTCTGCGTAAAATAGCTTCTATTCTAACCAAAAGCTCCTCCATACTAAAAGGCTTGGTAAGGTAATCGTCGGCGCCAATTTTAAATCCTTCCATTTTATCTTCTTGCAAGGATTTTGCGGTTAAAAACAATATAGGAATATCTTTATCTTTTTCTCTGATTTCCCGAGCCAGGGTAAAGCCATCTTTAACGGGCATCATCACATCTAAAATAAGAAAGTCGTATTCGCCCTTATTAAACTCATCCAAAGCTTCTAATCCATTAATACGAAGCGTAGTTTTGAATTTTTTTGCATCGAGATACGCTTTTAAAACAGTACCCAGATTTTTATCGTCTTCTGCCAATAGAATTTTTATTTCCTGTTGTCCCATATTATGCTTGTTTTAGTATTGTGTTAAATGGCAAGTAAATCGAAAAACTACTTCCCTTTTTAAGTTCGCTTTCCAGTGTAATTTTTCCTTGATGCTTTTCTACAATGGTTTTTACATAGCTTAGTCCTAAACCAAAGCCTTTTACATTGTGAATATTTCCGGTAGGTACACGATACAATTTTTCGAATACTTTTTTCTGATTCGATTTACTAATGCCTATGCCGTTGTCTTTTATTGATATCAAAATACCTTTTCCTATTGTTTTTGTAGCGATATGAATAATTGGCGCCCAGGGCGTGTATTTATTTGCGTTATCGAGCAAGTTAAAAAGAATATTGGTAATATGAACACGATCGGCCTGAATAATGGCATTTTCGGCATTTAATTCGGTATAGATTACCCCGCCTTTTTTCTCAATTTGTAAATTTATCTTTGATATGGCATCATTCAATGCATCGTGAATATCAATATTTTCTAATTTGAGTTGAATATCTCCTTTTTGAAAACGGGCACTCTGTAATATTTTTTCGGCCATTCCCGACAAGCGTCCGTTTTCTTCTGAAATTACTTTAATATAAGCTTCGTAAAAGCCGTTTGTTTTAACAAGGTCTTTATCCGACATCGCCTCACAGGCCAGGGAAATGGTCGAGATTGGCGTTTTAAATTCGTGGGTCATATTATTGATAAAGTCGTTGCGCATTTCCGATATTTTCTTTTGTCGGAATACCGTAGTTACCACATAAGTAAAAGAAAAAATAATGGCCGAAATAAGAAAAAACGAAATCAACAATAAAATCCATAAACGGGTAATTAAAAACTGTTGCTCGTTCGGAAAATAAAGCAAGAGAATATCGTGCTGCGAAAACACATCGCCCGGAAAAAGCATATATTTAAACGAAGACCTTAAGACTTCATTTGGAAATTTGCCCGTTTTTTGGATAACCAATCGGTTTCTGTTAGGACTATAAACGGCAAATTCGTATTTTGTGTTGATTCCGGCAGAGCGAAATTCGCGGTGTAAAAGCGAGTCGACAATTTTTACGTTTATCCGGTTTTCTACAAAATTGGTGAGTTTTTTATTTTGCGAAAACAAATTTTCAATTATGCGTTGCGAACTAAACCCGCTTTTATTGATATCGTTGATATTGGCGTTGGGCGAAAAATTCAATAAGTTGGAAATCAAGGATTGATTAAGCGAATCTACAGCATTGTTTAGCAAGAGTTTGTTTTGAGATAAGAGCTCTTTTTGTTTGGTGTAAGTTAGTGCTCTGTCGATTCGTTCTAAATCGTAAATCGCTTTCGTAACTGAGGCATCCACATCGCGATTAAAAATAGCCTGTTTAACCACTATGGCATTCTTTATCCAATAAACCTGAATTACCATCAGGCTTATTAGCGCAAAAGACATGAGACTAATGATTAAATAGATGACCTTTTTATTCATAATTATGGAATAATTTTAGCAAAGATAGAGTTGAAACCTATTGTAAATAAGGCTTTAACTTTCTTTAACGCTTGTTAAATGCCCTTAACATATTTCGGTATTTCTTTGCTGTATTTTTGCTTCTGTAATTGAATGAATTTTCTCATAGTTCACAGAAATTAGTAAACTTTTTTATTTAGTAAAATTTTGATTTTTGGTTAGTAAGTGCGGTTGGCAGGCCGCACTTTTTTTATTTAACAATATCTTCTACGGTTTCTTCGGCTTTGTTTTTTACTTTATCTAAAACACCATCCTCTTCGTCTATTCCGTTATAAAATTTAATAATAGCGGGAGCCACATCTTCGATATAAGGGTATAATATTGATTTAGAGGTTATTGATTCGCTAAAAATAAGTCTGCTTTTATCAAATTTATTCACAAAATAAATAACAAAGCTTAAAAATATTGCCGCTTTTAAAACGCCAAAAAAACCGCCAAAACCTTTGTTCAAAAAACTTAAAGCCACAAGGTCGATAATTTTTTCGAGGAGTTTTCCCAGCAGGTTAACAGCAAAAACTACTAAAACAAAAGTGAGTATAAAGGCAAGTATACCTAAGTATTTGGGATCGGTCGAAAAATAATCCTTCAGAAAGTCGGCTGTGATATACGAAAAGTGCAAACTAATATAAATGCCCAAAACCAAGGCAACAAGTGTGGATAGTTCAATAATCAATCCTTTCGAAAATCCTTTGTAGGCAAGCCATACTATAGGAATTATAAAAATAATATCAAGTACTCCCATAACTTATTTTTTTAAACGTTTGGTGAGCTCAGTAGAAAACACAAAAGCGTTGAGCTCCGGACTATCATCAATTAATATGGTGTGTTTGTTTCCCTGCCAACTCAATAAACCATTATTTATAAAATTAATATGATCGCCCATTTTTAAAACAGAATTCATATCGTGCGAATTAATAATGGTTGTCATATTGTATTCTTCGGTTATTTCGGCAATTAAATCGTCAATCAAATTGGCTGTTTTCGGATCGAGACCCGAATTCGGTTCATCGCAAAATAAATATTTCGGGTTATTAGCAATGGCGCGGGCAATAGCTACTCTTTTGGTCATGCCGCCACTTAATTCTCCGGGATTTAGCTTATTTGCATTTTCCAGATTAACGCGTTTTAAAACTTCATTTACGCGCGCCTTTTTTTCTTCTAAAGATTGATCGGTATACATATTGAGCGGAAACATTACGTTTTCCTCTACATTATAATAATCAAATAAAGCACCACCCTGAAAAAGCATACCAATTTCTTTACGGATGGACTTGCGGTTTTTAAAGTCCAAGGAGGAAAAATTTCGTCCATCAAAATCGATATGTCCTTGATCTACTTCGAATAAACCCACAAGGCATTTTAACAGCACTGTTTTTCCTGCTCCACTCTGGCCGATAATCAAATTATTTTTGCCTTTTTCAAACTTTATGGAGATATCCTTTAAAATTTGGGTTTCGCCAAAGAATTTCGATATGTTAAAAGCCTCAATCATGTAAGTAAGAGTTGAGTTAATAGCAAGTTAAATAGAATGATTAAAACGCTGGCATAAACCACGGTTTTGGTGCTTGCTTTTCCAACCTGAATAGATCCTCCGTTAACAATATATCCCTGAAAACCGGCCATAGTAACTATAATAATGGCAAATACTGCAGTTTTAATTAAAGCATAAAATACGGTAAAACTTTCAAAATCTAGCTGAACACCACTTATAAATTCGTCGGGAGTAAGCAAATTTGTAAATACAGCAATTAAATATCCGCCAATAATTCCAATATACATTCCGAAAATAATCAGTGCAGGATTGATTAAAGTAGCAGCCACTAATTTTGGAAAAATAAGAAAATTAGCCGGATTGATTCCCATAATTTCTAAGGCATCAATCTGACCGGAAATGCGCATGGTACCAATTTCGGATGCAATACTTGATCCAACTTTACCGGCTAAAATTAAACTCACCATAGTTGGAGCAAATTCCAAAACAATCATCTGGCGCGTTGAAAAACCGATGAGCGTTTTCGGAAGTAGCGGATTATCAATATTGTATGCCACTTGTATGGCAACAACTGCACCGGAAAACAAAGAAACGATGGCCACAATTCCAAAAGAATCGACACCAATGGCATAAAGTTCGGTTTTAAGCCGCTGAAAAAATATCCGCCAACGATCGGGTCGTGATACCACCTGCGACATCAATAGTAAATAAGCACCAATATCTTTTATCAGGTTCATTCCTAAATATTTTTGCTAAAATAAGCATTATTGTTTTCAGGAATGAAAGTATTAAGCGAAGAAATATTTACATAAACCAAAAGATACTTTTTTATTTGCCAATTTTTTCCGTGATTTGAAGATATAAAACCAGCGTGCTATTTAATGAAACTGCGGACTATAATTGGACTTTTAATGCTTGCTGCTGCGCTAGTTTTAAGCGCTTGCAAAACCACTGTAAAAGGAATGCGTAAAACACCAAAAAATTGCAATTGCCCCTCCTTTTCCTATCAAAAAACAAATACAATACATTTTGTAATTGCTTAAAAATGAATAAAGACAAAGAGTTGCTTTTTAATTATATTCCCGAAGCGGCCGTTCAGCCTATGGTAGAATGGCTGCATAAAAATAAAGTACAACTCAAAATTACTCGCGCACGAAGCACTAAACTGGGCGATTTTAGAGTGGCTCGCAATGGCGATTCTCCACGCATAAGCGTAAATTACAACCTCAATCCCTATTCCTTTTTAATCACTTTGGTTCACGAAATGGCACATGCCGAAGTTTTTAAAACAACGTCTCGTTTTAAACGTATTCAACCTCATGGTATAGAATGGCAGCTTGCTTTTTCGCGCTTGATGCAGCCGTTTTTAAACGATAGCGTTTTTCCAAAATCCTTATTGCCACTTTTAAATAATTATTTTCAGAAGCCAAAAGCCTCCAGTTTTTCTGATTCTAAACTCATGCAAGCATTAAAAATGTATAATGCTGAAACAAGTAAAAAACCACAACTTAACGATTTAGTTTTGGGCGATTGTTTTTTGCTCAATCAGATTCCTTATCGTGTAGAAAAGAAAATGCGCACACGTTTTCAGTGTAAGAACTTGCAAAATAAGCGCTTATATATTATCCATGGATTAGCCGAAGTGGAAAAAATAAGCGAATAATAAGCATGGTAATTGTTTAATTGCCAATGCCTGTTAATGTTTACGCTTGGCTATTTTTTTCAATTCTTTTCTGGTCAACTCAAACAAAAGAATATTTTCATCAAAATCTGCCGTATAATAGCTATTTTTTTTAAGTATTTGATTGCCTCCAGATGTATAAAAAAGGGGTGTAATATATTCAAATCGACTTTTTTGATTGTATAGAGTTTCATTCCGATTTTCTGAGGCATCAATTAAAAAATAAATTTTGAAATTTAATTTTGAAATTGATGCGTTTTTGATTTCACCATCAATTCTTAAGGTATTACTACTTTTTCCCAGAATGCCCAAAGGCGTTTGAGGATAAATCATTTGCCCTTTTTCCACAAAGATTCCATTTTTTTCAAATCCGGAATACGATCCATAGGTTCCGTCCGCATGCTCCACCAAAACTTCATTTTTTTTGCTTGTAAAGTAGCTTGTGGTATCCATTTCATAGTGATCAATCACGTCGATTATCAAGCCTTTTCGCGAAGCAAAAACACTATCGTTATCAAAAGAAATAAATTGATAAGCCTTCCAATTTTTTGGTGATTCATTGCCAAATTGAGTGCTACCAATAAAATTCAGTTCACGAACATATACTTTATTTCCCTTTGAAAAGGGAAGTAGATACGTAAAAGCAGCATCTACTTTTGGATTCGGAATTCCTCTTATATAGGAATAAGAATACGAAAAGGAGATTCCGTTGTTGATATTAAAAGGTTTAAGTGTGGTTATTTTTCCACTACTTCCACTTATAACACCAATGTAATCGGGCGAATAGTTATTAACTACATTTTTAAATTTAAGCGATAACAAATAACTTCCGGGTTCTGACTTTTTGTAAAAGAAATCGACACTATGGTCTTTATTTCTTTGGTATTCAATTTCGATAGTTTTTGTTTGTGTATAAGCGTTTAGCGTGATGAAAATGAATGCGATAATACTAAGTTTGAATTTCATATTTAAAAATGGGATTTGTTTAAAGTACTGTTTTCAGCCGTTAAATTACACCATTTTTCTAAATCGAAAAAACAATAAGTCGGAAAAAACAGCATTAGATTTTATTTATGACTTCTGGTAGGCACAATAAAGAGTGGTCGGTTGGTTTGGTTGAGCACGCTTTCGGTAACGCTTCCCATCACAATTTTTTCTAACCATTTTCTACTATGCGATCCCATTACAATAATATCAATATGCAAATCTTTTGCAGTTTTTAATATAGAATTAGCCAGATTTCCTTCTTTTATTACTGTTTTTATCTTTTCATCCCCTAAAAGCCGTTTCGATTTGTTGAGAAAATCCTGGGCTGCTTTTTTTAATCCTACATCGCCTTCAGCATGAATCGGAAAAGATACCATTTCGCCCGATAAACCCATAATAGGTGAGTATTCCGGTGAGTAATAATACAATATATCCGATATAACGTGAAGCAATATTACATCGGCATTCATCGCTTTAGCTAAAGCAAAACCTTCATTTGCAACTTTTTGTGCTGTTGGATCATAATCCAAAGCAATCAGTACTTGTTTCTTTTTTGCTTTCATTTTTATTAGGCTTTAATTTCTACCTGTGAAGATACTAAATATTTAGCGCTAATTTTTAAAAAAATGAATGAAGCGGCTATTCGAATTCGATGTAAATTTGCAAACTAAAACCTAGCCATGATTCAATCTCATTTTGGAGAATTTGCCGCCTTACTAACTGCTATTTTCTGGACCATAACTGCACTTGCTTTTGAAGGTGCTACTAAACGTGTAGGTCCTTTTGCAGTCAATCTAATTCGTTTGTTATTTGCCTTCGTTTTTCTAAGTTTTATGTCGTATTTCAGTCGCGGACTTGCTTTTCCGACGGATGCAACAGGTCATATTTGGCTCTGGCTGGGTTTATCGGGCGTTGTTGGTTTTATACTTGGCGATTATTTTTTGTTTGCCTCTTATCCGCTTATTGGATCGCGCATGGCCATGTTAATGATGACTTTAGCGCCTCCAATTGCCGCATTTTTTGGCTGGCTAGCTTTAGGTGAAACTATGAATATAAAAGGATTAGCCGGAATGTTACTTGTTATTTCAGGAATTGCAATTGCCATTTGGAATAAACCCAATGGCGAGCAAAAATCGCGACTAAAATTTCCTATACGTGGATTAATCTTTGCTTTTATTGGCGCTTTGGGTCAAGGCGGCGGAATTGTTTTAAGTAAATATGGTATGGGTCAATACAATGCCTTTGCTGCCACGCAGATTCGCGTAATCGTTTCTATTGTCGGATTTGCGCTTATCATTACGTTCTTAAAACGATGGAAAAATGTATCGGGCACTTTCCAAAATAAAAAGGCAATAAGAGCCATTATTTTAGGATCTATTTTTGGTCCTTTTCTTGGCGTCTCTTTTTCTCTTTTGGCTGTTCAAAACACAAATACAGGAATTGCCTCCACTATAATGGCCATCGTTCCCGTATTAATCATTCCACCGGCAGTCATACTCTATAAACAAAAAGTTACATTAGCTGAAATTACCGGTGCGTTTTTAAGTGTTTTTGGTGTAGCGCTGTTTTTTATTTAAACAGCTTACTCATGCTTTCCAGATTCATATCATTATGAAGCGTTTTGGCTTCTGTTTGATAGAGAAAACTTAGTTTATCGGCATGGGCTTCGTTGATTTTTCCGCGAACAATTTTCATGGTACTGTTTACCATATGATTGGCTTCGCTAAAACCCTCATCTAAAACGGCAAATGTAGATGGCAACCAACGCTCGGGGAACATACCCACATATTTTCCGCCTGCTTTATATTGGTTAATGGTATCCTGCAAAATGCTAAGCGCTTCCTTTTTTCCTTCTTCTGAAGCAGGTTCAAATCCGTTGGCTTTTACTTTTTTTCGTAAAGCTTCTTTGTTTGGGTAAATTAATCCTACTGTAAATGGATCTTGATTATTATGCAACATGCATTGTTCTACATAGGGCGAATGCTCCATCAAAGCCTCTTCTATGCTTTCCGGACTGTATTTTTCACCATCGTGACCGATTAATAAACTTTTTGAGCGCCCTAAAACATAAAGGAAACCATCGGCATCCATATAGCCCAAGTCGCCTGTATAGAGCCAACCATTGCGCAAAGCTTCGGCGGACGCTTTTTCGTTGCGCCAATAACCAACCATAATGTTTTCGCCACGAATAACTATTTCGCCTTTTTCGCCTTGAGCCAATTCCTTTCCTTTATCATCACAAATTTTAAGCTCCAAATCTTTTACCAGAAAACCCGAAGAACCCATTTTATGACGATGTTCAGCATTGGAAGAAATAATGGGAGCGGCTTCTGAAAGTCCATAGCCCTGAAACATCGGAATACCAATAGCATAAAAGAATTTTTGAATATCCGTATCAAGGAGGGCGCCGCCACCAACGAAAAATTTCATATTGCCGCCAAAACCTTCACGTACTTTTTTAAACAGAATTTTATCATAAATCCACAAAAGTGGTTTTTTAAATAGTTTCATGCCTTTTCCTTTATCAAACCCCAAGCCATTATAATCTTCCGCTGTTTTTAGGGCGTGATTAAACAGTTTTTGAACGAAAGATCCTTTTGCTTTGATTCCGTTTTCAATGTTTTTCTTGAAATTACGTGCCAAAGCCGGAACGCTCATCATTACATGAGGCTTAACTTCGTTGATATTTATTGGGATATTTTTTAAAGTTTCCGGCCCTGTTTTACCGGCTTGTACGGTGGCAATACTTGCACCGAATTTCATAAAACTGTAAATACCAACGGTATGTGCAAAAGAATGATCTAAAGGAAGTATAATAAGTGTTTTATAATAAGAAGGGATATGCATCAAACTGGTGGCTTGATCCACATTGGCATAATAATTTAAATGCGAAAGAATAATTCCTTTTGGGTCGGCAGTAGTTCCTGAAGTATAGCAAATATTAGCATAGGTGTTTTCTTCGATTCCTTTCCAAATTTCTTCAAAAGCATTTTTATTCGTGCTTAGCTCATTTTTGCCTAAACGAATCAACTCATCGATGGGTGTTTCGTCTTTCGCATATTCCTCTTTTTCATCGAGCAGAATTATTTTTTCAATGCCTGTTAATTTAGCTCTGATTGCCTCAATTTTTGGCGCTAAATTTCCTGAAACAATAAGCATACGACATTGGGCATGATTAATCCTAAATTCAAGTTCAAAGGGTTCGAGTTTGATTGACAAAGGAACATTGATAATACCCTGGTAAAGCATGGCCAACTCGCTGATTACCCAAGCATTTCTTCCTTCAGAAATTAGTGCCACCCGATCGCCTTTTTTTAGTCCAAAAGCTTTAAAACCTGCTGATAAATCGTAAACCTGTTTGCGCGTTTCTGCATATGTTAAACTTTCGTATTGTGTGGTTTTCTTTTCCCACAAAAAAGGAAGGTCGCCAAATTTTTCTACACTTTCCTCGAATAAACCGGGTATTGTTCTCATAATCGTATCGTATTGAATTTTTTCTTGCGATAAAAGTAAGTTATTTTTTCAATTTTAAAAACAGGGTGATAAAAGCAAAAAGCCAAACGAGTTTTTGTTTGGCTTTTTGGAGGGTTTTAATCTGATAAAAACGATAGTTAAAAACCGGGTTTTCCTAAAATGGAAAACATATTCTTTTTATAAGCTTCCACTCCTGGTTGATCGAAAGGATTAACGCCCAAAGTATAACCACTTAATCCACAGGCAAACTCAAAAAAGTAAAGCAATTGGCCCAGGTTTTCTTCATTTATTTGAGGAATCGATAAACGTAGGTTGGGCACATTTCCATCGCTATGAGCTTGACGTGTTGCTTCCTCGGCACCCTGATTGACTTCGGTAATGCTTTTATTGCATAAATAATTCAATCCGTCTAGATTTTCATCGTCATTTGGAATAGGAAGCTTATGATGACTGTTTTCCACAGATAAAACTGTTTCAAAAAGGATGCGTTTGCCTTCTTGAATATATTGACCCATAGAATGAAGATCGGTGGTATTGCTTACGCTTGCAGGGAAAATGCCTATATTTTCCTTGCCTTCGCTTTCTCCAAATAGTTGTTTCCACCACTCGCTTAAAAAGTATAGACGCGGCTCGTAGTTTACCAGTATTTCCGTTGATTTTCCTTCTTGATACAAGGCATTCCGAACGGCAGCGTATAAGGCGGCAGGATTGCTTTCGAGTGTTTTATTTGCTTTTAGGAAAAGCTCCATTTCTTTTGCTCCGGAAACGAGTTTTTTAATATCGAAACCGGCAACGGCAATGGGCAATAGTCCAACAGGTGTCAATACAGAATAACGACCACCAACATTATCCGGAACAACATAGGTTTTATAGCCTTCTTTATCTGCTAAAGTTTTTAAGGCACCGCGTTTTTCGTCGGTAATGGCAATAATCCGCTGCGCAGCTTCTTTTTTCCCGTATTTGTTTTCGAGGTGATTTTTTATCAGGCGAAAAGCCAGGGCGGGTTCGGTAGTTGTTCCCGATTTAGAAATAACGCTTACTGCATATTCTTTTTTATCGAGAATTTCCATTAAATCAACCAAATAATCCTCAGAGATATTTTGACCTGCGTAGATAATTTGGGGATATTTTCCGGGAAGCATCAAACAAAAATGGTGTTGAAGAGCTTCGATTACTGCACGAGCGCCCAAATAAGATCCGCCAATGCCAATAACAACATAAACTTCGGCTTTTTGGGCTAACGTTTTTGCCTGATCCAACAAATCATTCAACAATGATTCTTGAATGGAGGAGGGTAAATTTACCCAACCCAAAAACGCATTTCCGGCTCCTGTATTTTCTAATAAATCGTGATGAGCCGTATTTATTTTTTCTTGAAAATGATTGATTTTTTCATCGGAAAGAAAAGGCTTAACTGCATCAACAGCGAGTTTTAACTGAATCATACTATTAAATTTTTGGTATGCAAAAATGCATAAAAATAGCGTTGTAGCTAAACAAATTTAAACAAAAAACCCCGACAATTTCTTATCGGGGTTTTTGATAAACAGTGAATAAAGTATTTTATTCTTCTTCTTGCTCTTCTTCGTAAGCTTTTAGCAACTTATCCTGAACATCGACAGGTACCTGAACGTAGGCATCGAATTTCATCGTATAAGTTCCTTTACCGGAAGTGATAGAGCTTAAAGTGGTAGAGTATTTGTGCATTTCGGCCAAAGGCACTTTTGCACGAATAACCTGATATTTTCCGTCAGAATCCATTCCCATAATAATGGCGCGGCGTGTTTGTAAATCGGTCATAGCGGCACCCATCATTTCCTCTGGCAAACGAATTTCAACATCGTATACGGGTTCCATAATTTTTGGTCCCGAATTTTTAAAGGCAGTTATAAATGCAAAGCGGCCGGCAAGTTTAAAGGAGATTTCGTTTGAATCAACCGGATGCATTTTTCCATCGTAGATATAAACGGCGATATCGCGTGCATAAGAACCTGTTAACGGACCTCTTTCCATACGCTCCATAATTCCTTTCAGAATGGCCGGCATAAAACGTGCATCTATAGCTCCCCCAACAATACAGTTGTGGAAAACCAACTTTCCGCCCCAAGGCAATTCATGTTCTTCTTTATTACGAACAGGGAAATCGGTTGGTGTTGGCATATTTTCGGAATAAGGCTGAATGAACATATGCACTTCGCCAAATTGACCCGAACCACCGGATTGTTTTTTATGGCGGTAATCGGCACGAGCCGATTTGGTTATGGTTTCGCGATAAGGAATTTTAGGTGCATAATATTCGATATTAATTTTATGCACATTATCGAAATACCATTTTATCGTATTTAAATGCAATTCGCCTTGCGCTTTGATGATCATTTGGCGCAATTCTCTGGATAAACCGGCATGAATGGTTGGATCTGTTTTATGCATTTCGTGAAGAATTCCACCCATCTTTTCATCGTCGGACGAATTTACAGCTTTAACAGCCATTTGGATAGTGGGTTCAGGGAACTGAATAGGCTCCAGCTTTTCGTCTTCTGCTTTTGCAATGGCAAGCGTATCGTTAGTATGTGTTTCTTTTAGCTTTATGGTTGTAACAATATCACCGGCATTTGCTTTTGCAATTTTTTCTCTGTTTTTACCGGCAACAATAAACAATTGCGATAATCGCTCTTTGTTTCCGGTGCGCGTATTTATTAAATCCATACCTTCTTCAACAGCACCTCCGTAAACTCTTAAGAAAGAAACTTCGCCCAAATGGGGTTCGATGGAGGTTTTAAAAACGAATAAACAAGTAGGATCTTCCGGTTTAGAGTTGAAGATTTTTCCGGTTGAAGATTTGCGTTCGCCCGCAATACCAGATGGCGCAGGGCAACTAAACTCGATAAATTCGAGTAAACGTGCAACACCTAAACTGAATTTGGCTGAAACGGCAAATACCGGGAATATAGAACGGCTGCGCATGCCCAAGCGAATACCTAATCGCATATCTTCGATCGAAAGCGTATCGTCGGCAAAATATTTTTCCATCAATTCTTCAGAACCTTCGGCAGCATTTTCGATAAGCGAAAGGTGTAATTTTTTTGCTTTTTCCATTTCCG
This sequence comes from Bacteroidales bacterium, assembly GCA_016929955.1. Taxonomy (GTDB): domain Bacteria; phylum Bacteroidota; class Bacteroidia; order Bacteroidales; family UBA12170; genus UBA12170. The sequence goes on from JAFGHU010000205.1 coordinate 13,713, forward strand.
AGGCAGGAATATCCACAATTTCTGCTTTAGCTCCGTCTTTGTTGCATTTGATCATTTTCATCAAAATCAAATCGATAATACCGTCAAATTCTTCACCGGTACTAACAGGATACTGCGCAACAGACACTTTTTCACCAAAATTATCTTTTAACTGAGCAACAACCTGATCGAAATTTGCTTTTTCATGATCGAGTTGATTCATAACAAACAACACGGGTGTGTTTGTTTTTTCGGCTTGGCGCCAAGCATTGATTGAAGTTGCGTCGATGCCAACAGTAGCATTACTAACTAAAACAGCGGTTTCAACCACGGACAAAGCAGAAATAATTTCGCCCACATAATCACTAAAACCGGGAGTATCTAAAATGTTAATTTTAGTTCCATCAACTTCAGTATACATTAATGTAGTGTGAACGGAATTTTGTTTTGCTAATTCGATTTCACGATAATCAGAAACAGTATTTTTATCATCAACATTACCTTTTCTGTTTATCACTTTACCTTCAAAAAGCATTGCTTCGGCCAAAGTGGTCTTACCGCTTTTCGCCCCCCCAATGAGCGCAATGTTTTTGATTTCATTTGTTTGATAAACTTTCATATTTTATTGTGTTAGAGTAGATTAAAAAATGCCTTTTTAAACAAGGGACACAAACATACGGAAAATAAGCGAATAATCGACCTCAGATAAGAAAAATCTAAGGTCTAAATAGCGTTTTTGTTAATTGTATAACAAGAAATGAAAGTTTGAAATATTTCGAGCCTATAAGAAGAACAACAAGGGGTTTACCAAAGTTTGTTTGGATATTTTCCTGTAGCAATAAGGGCTTGAATATTTTGAATTACACCCGCTTTATCCTCTTGATATGTTACTCCAAACCACGATGCTTTTGAGTGTAAAACTTTTACGCGTGCACGCTTTTCTTCAATCAGGTCGTTTACAACCGAAGGAATATAAAATTCAGCTTTTAGGTTGGATTGATTGGCTTCTATAAATTGACGGAATTTTTCGTTTAAAAAATCAAAATACGAAGGATCGAATCCCCAAAAATTCATCGATACTAAAGTGTCTTCGGGAAGCTCGATAAGTTTTTCGTTTTCATCCTGAAAAACAATTTTTTCTCCTTTTTGCTCAATATGCGTACGTTCAATCACATCAAATAAGAAATGATTTTCGTCTGATTTGCACTGGCCGCGACTTACATACCCATTTTCTGATAAGGTATTTTTAAGCTCGTAGCCAACCATGCAATAATCGGTTTCTTTTTTATCGGGTTTATTGAAATAATCAACTATAGAAAGGTAGGCCTCGCGACCATAAAAATCATCGGCATTGATAACGGCAAAATTTTCTTGAATGGTATCTTTTGCCATTAAAACAGCATGGCCTGTTCCCCAAGGCTTTTGACGCTCTGGATTAAAATGAATGCCTTCCGGAACTTTATTTGTTTCCTGAAAAACATAATCGACCTCAATTTTACCTTCGAGTTTTTTGTCGAAAAAAGCCCTGAAATCAGCTTCAATACTTGCTCTAATCACAAAAACAACTTTGCCAAAACCGGCCTGAATCGCATCGTATATCGAATAATCAATAATCGTTTCGCCATTGGGTCCAACTTTATCGAGCTGTTTTAATCCTCCGTAGCGACTGCCAATTCCGGCAGCTAATATAAGTAAAGTGGGTTTTTTGTTCATCTGTTTTAAATTTGGCGCAAATGTACAATTTTTAAGGAAATTGGAAATAAAGTGCTGATGAACACCGCTAAACCTTTTCGAATTTATTTACTTAGGATAAATTGAGCAAGTTCGAAATCGGAGGGATAGGTTATTTTAATGTTTTGTTCATCGCCCCGAACCAGAAAAACAGGTGCAAGTTTATAGTGATGAACCAAACCTGTATCGTCGGTAAAATCGGTATTTTTATCCTTTTGAGCCTTTGTATACGCTGCTTTTAAAAGTGCGGATTGAAAAGCCTGTGGAGTTTGAATACGTTGTATCGTTTTTCTGCTGGGATAAGTAGCAATCAAACCGTTTTTATCGGTACTTGCCAAAGTATCTGTCGATTCTATTGCGCAGCTAACCGCTTTGTATTCAGAAAGTTTATCCAGACAATTATCGATAAGATTAGTCGTGATAAAAGGCCGTGCAGCATCGTGAATAAGAACATTTTTAATATCGTCTTGAATTTGATGCAAAGCATTTTGAACACTTTCAAAACGGGTTTTTCCGCCTGCTATCACGTGTATGGGTTTTGAGAAAGAATCAAGTTTAAGTTTTTCTTTTATATCGATTATTAAGTTTTTAGGAACAACAAGATACACACTTTCAATTTCGGAATGAGCCAATAAAATAGCTAAACTATAGTTATAAACAGACTTTCCATTTAAAACAAGAAAGGGTTTTGGGATATCGCTTCCAAAACGTTCCGATTTTCCGGCAGCAAGAAGTATGGCGACAGTTTTATTCATTGATAAATTGTATTTTCTGTTTGTTGCAATTTTGCTGGCAGCGACTGCATTTTTGTAAAAATAATGAAATTGTTAGTATAGAAGTGAAAAGAAAAAGCCTTATTGCTTTTTTAGCCAATAAACAGGCGCAAAAAGAAGAAGTAAAACAGCACTAAGGATTAAGGCCAGATCAACGGAATAAAGATCGGCCACAAAACCTATAAACAAAGCTAAAAGCGCAGTAATTCCCGCCTGAACTTGCGATACTACCGACAATACAGTAGCATTTATTCGCTCCGATGAATAGTCGATAATTTTACTTATTCCTATGGGTTTTCGAAGGTTTTCGATAATGTAAATACCGAAAAACAGGAGAATGGCTATAAAATTTAAATTTAGGAAAACAAAAGTTCCGGCTAAAGCTCCGGCCATAATCCCGAGCAGTATACTGCTATTCAAAGCCTTTATATCCGAAGAAAAAAGCGAATTAAATTTGGAGGAGTTTTTGGAAGCGACGGAAGATAAAAGAAATAGAAATGTATAGGCAATGCCTATAAACAGTGCATTTTGCTGATCCGAACTAAAAGCGGGCAAAAATACAATGCCCATACTAAATCCCAATATCAAAACTTGAAAATAATCTTTTACCGCTTTGTAATAGGCTGAATAAATAGAAAGATTAAGAGCTGCTAAAACTAAATTTTTCTGTTTAAAAGCCTGCCAACTTTCTAAAGTCAACCGAAAAGCATTTTGAATTAATACGTTGAACGAATCGTTACTATTGATTTTATCCAAATAATTTGGATAGAGCGTTAAGTTAATCAAACCAAACAAATAAGGAATGGTAGAAAAGAGAAAGATAATTTCTAGATTGGCATTTAAAATAACGATTCCGGCGGCAATGGCAGCTGAAAAAGCAGATCCCATTTGAGAACATGCGCGCGTATGCCCATAATAATCGGTTTTGTGTTTAATCCAATTTTTATGCTCCAGATAGGCAAAAATAAGCGCCTTATGTGTGCCCGACCGAAAACTTTCGCCAAAAGAAAAAATGAGCATGGCAACAGCAATCAAAGCAAAAGATTGAGCAAAATAAAAAGTTAAGAAAGAAAGCAGATAGGCGATATAAGAAATGATTAAACTTTTCTTTCTTCCAAAAGCATCGGCAAAAATACCACTTGGGATTTCGGTTAAAACAAAACCAATTTCGCGAATGGCATATAGTATTCCAATATCAAAATAATCAAAGCCTTTTGATAAAAAAAACAAGAGGATAAACGGATCGAAAAAACGCAGATTTTTTAGGAAACCATAAGCGCAAAATTGATAAAACTGTTTGTCTTTATTGGGAATCATAGTCCAAATTTAGAATAAATAGTATTCGGAAATATCATTCTCAATCATAACATTGAAATTTCTTTGTGTAACTTTGTGAAACCTCTGAGCATCTTTGTGATATAGCTATTACACAGAGTTACACAAAGATAACTCAAAGCTTCTCAAAGGTCAAGAACTTAAACTTAAAGGGTTTGTTTATAGACTTAGAAATAAATTAGACTTTGATAAACAAAGAATCAAATTCACTTTACACGAAAATACCTTAATTTCGCATAAAGAAAAACAAAGTCATGGACTGGAAAATATATACGAAAGGTGGTGATAAAGGACAAACTGCATTAATCGGAGGTTCACGCGTTCCCAAATATCATCAAAGAATAGAAGCCTACGGAACCATTGATGAATTGAAATCCTATATTGGTTTGATTCGTGATTTATCGGAAAATAAGGAAATACGTAATTTATTATTGGAAATTCAGGATCGCTTGTTTACTACCGAAAGTTTGATTGCTGCTGATTCTGTAGAATCGGCCGAAAAGCTTCCGAAACTTTTTGAGAAAGATGTAGAATTGCTCGAAAAAAGTATCGATAAAATGAATGAAACCTTGCCGGGACTTTCTAGTTTTATTTTGCCCGGCGGACAAGTGCTGGCTTCGCATACGCATATCGCACGAACCATTTGTCGGCGTGCCGAACGCCAAACCATTAAAGCGGCTGAAGAGTTTACTTTAGATCCGCTTTGCGTTAAATACTTGAATCGGCTTTCCGATTTTCTGTTTGTTTTGGCCCGTAAATTTGTGTATGATTTAGGTGGAGAAGAAATTATTTGGAAAGCGCGTATTTAAAATCCGAACTTATATTTTCCTCTGCTAGGCAGGCAAACCAAGAAAACGAAATTGAGTACGATTTGCAAATCAAATCCAACAGTTTAAAAATGAAAATCAATTCTAAGATTAAGATAATTGCTTTTGATGCCGATGATACACTTTGGGTAAACGAGCCTTTTTATCGCGAAATTGAAAAAAAATACACCGATTTATTGGCTGATTTTTTACCTGAAAATGAGATAAATAAACGCCTGTTAGAAACCGAAACACGGAATATTCATCTTTATGGTTATGGCGTTAAAGGTTTTGTGCTTTCAATGATTGAAACAGCGCTTCAAATCACAGATAATCAGGATAATAATCAACTAATAGAAAAGATAATAGCACTAGGAAAAGAGCTAATAAATGTGCCTCTTGTTTTGCTAGATGGCGTAAAAGAAAGTCTTCAGGAAATTAAACAGCAGGGCATAAAAATGGTTTTAGCCACTAAAGGCGATTTATTGGATCAAGAACGAAAACTAAGCAATTCGGGATTAGAAAATTGTTTTGATCATATCGAAATTATGAGCAATAAAAACCAAAAAGATTATCAAAAACTCTTGAATAGATTAAGCGTTTTGCCCGAAGAGTTTTTGATGGTTGGGAATTCGGTTAAATCTGATATTTTACCGGTTTTGGCACTTGGAGCCTATGCCATTCATATTCCATATCATACCACTTGGGTGCACGAAAAGGTTGTAAATACAGCAAAAGACAATGAACGGTTTCTTGCCATAGACTCGATTTCGGATTTTTTATCCGTAATTGAACAGAATAAAGAATGGTTTAACTAGATTTACAAGTGCTAAAAAAAGCCGAAAAATTCATTTTCCGGCTTCCTCTCTTTCGTTTTTTTTTATTCTTCCTCCAAAGCAGCCTGAAGCTCTTCGGTCATTTCCAGGTTGTGAAAAACATTGGTTACATCGTCGTCTTCTTCAAAAGCATCTATCATTTTTAAAACTTTTTTAGAATTTTCAACATCCAGTATTTCTGTATTGTTTGGAATGCGTTGTAATTCAGCTGTTTCCGGTTCAATATTTAACTCTTCCAGTTTTTTCATCATACTGCCAAAATCTTCTAGAGCAGTGGTAACGGTTGCCATACCCTCTTCTACCTCAAAATCTTCGGCACCGGCATCAATAATTTCCAATTCGATTTCGTCCATATCTAAATTTTCTATGGGAAAAGAAAAAATTCCTTTACGATCGAAAATAAAACTAAGCGAGCCGTTTTTGCCCAAACTTCCGGAATATTTGTTAAATATAGCCCGAACATTAGAAACGGTACGTTGTGTATTATCAGTTGTACACTCAACAAATACAGCAATTCCGTGAGGTGCATAGCCTTCGTAAGTTAATTCGGTATAGTTTGCACTATCTTTATCGTCGCCTTTTTTAATTGCCCTTAAAATATTGTCTTTAGGCATACTGGCGCTTTTTGCCAAAGAGATGGCCAAGCGTAATCTCGGATTGCTATCCGGGTCGTTTCCGCTTTCTTTAACGGCAATAGTAATATCTTTTACTAGTTTACTAAAAAGTTTTGAGCGTTTTGCGTCAGCCGCTCCTTTCTTTCTTTTAATGGTTGACCATTTACTGTGTCCTGACATACAAATGAGTTTAAAATTCTTCTTATTTTCAGCGGATAAAATTACTAAAAAATAATGCTTGTAACCACATTAAAAAATGTACGTCATAAAGGCGAATAAAAAATGTTTATCATGGAACCAAAAAAATTAAGAAGAAGCTTTAGAGATAAGATAATAGGCGGTGTTGCCGGGGGTCTGGGAGAGTATTTTGCTACTGATCCGCTCATTTTTAGAATCTTATTCGTTGTTTTACTTTTTACAGGAGGAGGTGGTTTTCTGATATATATTCTGATGTGGATTTTTATTCCTGTGGAACAAAAGAGATTTGGAGAGCATTTTGAAAAAGCCGAGGCTGAAGATCCTTCGCAAACAGAACCTTTTCGTTCTCCCGTAGAAAAAACGAAGTCGCACAACGGAAGTATCATTGGAGGAACAATTCTGATTCTGATCGGTTTATTTTTTCTCTTAGACACGATGTTTCCTTGGATTGATTTTGCCGATTTATGGCCTGTAGCTCTGGTAATTGCCGGTTTGGCCATCGTAAAAATGAATTATCCCGGAAGCAAAAAAGAAGACAAAAACGATACTGAAAAGACAGAGGAAACTACAGAATCGTAAATAAATAGCGTATGAAACGAGCATGTTCGTTGACATAGATTAGGATGAAGATCTCACATGCGAGTTCCATCCCGTTCATTGAATAAAATTATTGACGGATGAATAATAAAAATGTTTTTTGGGGAGTAATCCTCGTGGTAATTGGCGCTCTATTTATATTTAATAATCTGGGCTGGTTCGATTTTAGTTTAAGATCGCTATTCGATATGTGGCCGGCTTTACTTATTATTTGGGGAATATCGATGCTGCCAATAAAAGGTGGTTTAAAAACCGCACTATCTGTAATTACTGTGTTGTTGGCCATTTTTATTGCAAGCACACGCGATTATAGCGATCATTGGACCACGCGCTTTAACAAACATGTGAATATGAGAGGTGTTGATTGGGATCATTCGGATGATGAGTATAACCAAAGCGATGATGTGTATACCTACACGTTTAACGAAAACTACGATGCCTCTATAAAAACGGCTGTTTTAAATATGGATATTGCGGCCGGAAAATTTCGTATCGAAGATACAACGAATTATTTGCTTGATTTTGAAGCCGAAAATAATGTGGGTCAGTACAGCAATGAAGTAATGAAAAACGGCTCAACTACCGAAATTTATGTGCGGCTCGAAGAAGGACGAATTCGATCCGGAACCAATAAAAACAGAGCCTATATTAAATTAAATACCCAACCCGTTTGGGAAATGAAACTGGATGTTGGTGCCGCTGATTTTGTTGGCGATTTGCGTGAGTTTAAAGTGAGTAAAGTGGAAATTGATGGCGGCGCATCGTCGATAAGATTAAAAATTGGCGATAAACAGGACGAAACAAATATAGATATTGAAACAGGTGCTTCGGCAGTGAAAGTGTATATACCTGAGTCTGCAGGATGCGAAGTGGTTAGCAATACGGTACTTTCCGATTTGGATTTAAAAGGGTTTATCAAAGAGGGAAAAAGGTATCGTACACCAAATTTTGACGGGCAAAAACAAAAGGTATTTATTTCTTTAGATGCAGCTGTTTCTGCACTCGATGTAATTCGAGAATAAATAATTCACCGAATTAAAATTCTCATTATTTCAAATGAAATAGGCACTCGGCAACGGGTGCTTATTTTTTTTTTAGCCAAAGCGACTGACTTTTTTAAGCATTTCCAAATTCACAATTTTAATGCCTTTACCATCGGTTTCTATAATGCCGTCATCTTTAAAATCTTTTAAAATCCGAATGGCGCTTTCGTTCGACATCGCTGTGAGATCGGCCAAATCTTTTCGCGAAAAGGCAAGCACAAATTCGTAAGAACCATAAATACGATTGGATAAGCAAAGTAAAATATCGGCCATGCGGCCATGCAATTGCTTTTGGGTTAAACTAAAAAAGCGATCGAATGTTAAAATCTGAGCTTCATGCCCTATTTTCATTAAAAACCAGGCAAACTTTGCGTTTTCCTGTGCTACTTTTTTGATGGCTGATAAATCGAAAAAACAAACTTCTACATCTTCTAAAGCCGCTACTGTATAATGAAAAACATTGTCGACCGACATAGAAGGAATTTCAAGAAAACAACCCGGAGGATTGATGCATAAAATTTGTGTCCGGCTGTCTTCCTCTAAATAACTTTTTGTTAGTCCTTTTTGCACAAACAGCAAATGCGTTGCAAACGAACCCTGTTTGCATATCACCTCCCCCTTATTAAATTTTAATTCTACACGATGGGCATTTAGCAAATCAATCTCCGACTTACTTAAGGATTGAAAAGCAATTGATTCACAAAAGCAGTCGATACATTGGGTTGTTAATTGAGGCTTGGCCATAAACTCTTTTTTTGCAAAGATAAGAAATTCGGTTCTTTATATTATCCGAGTTTAAAAATAGCAAAAAAATGGATATTGCCAAAAAATTTAAGTCCTGTTCCTAAAACAACTTTCTAAACAATAAATATTGTAGTTTTGTTGCTGTAAACTCAACGATTATGTCTGCATATTTAGAATCAAATTATAAGAAAGTCACTACCCACGTGCTTCAAGAAATGAAATTGCGTGAAGAAAAAATAGCGATGCTTACTGCCTACGATTATTCCTTTGCTACTTTGCTTGATGCTGCTGGAATAGATATTATCTTGGTTGGCGATTCGGCCTCGAATGTAATGGCCGGACACAAAACCACCCTGCCTATTACGCTCGATCAAATGATTTATCATGCGTCTTCAGTTATGCGTGGAGTAGATCGATCCTTAGTTGTGGTCGATTTGCCTTTTGGTACGTATCAAGGAAACTCTAAAGCAGCATTGAACTCGGCCATTCAAATTATGAAAGAATCCGGAGCAAATGCCATAAAAATTGAAGGTGGGCGAGAAATATTGGAATCGGTCGACCGTATTCTATCTGCCGGAATTCCGGTTATGGGCCATTTAGGACTTACACCACAATCCATTCATAAATTTGGTACGTATGTTGTGCGTGCTAAAGAAGAAAACGAAGCCAATCAATTGCGCGAAGATGCCAAGCTTTTGGCTGATGCCGGCTGTTTTGCTATTGTATTGGAAAAAATTCCGGCTAAACTGGCCGGTGAAGTTACAAAATCGATTAAAATTCCTACAATCGGCATTGGTGCCGGTGCTGATGTTGATGGACAAGTACTTGTTTTGCACGATATGTTAGGAATCACTCAAAAATTTAGTCCGCGCTTTTTGCGTCGATACCACAACTTAAGTGAGGAAATTAAGGGCTCTGTTAAAGCCTACATTCAAGATGTAAAAACACTTGATTTCCCAAATGAGAAAGAACAGTATTAATTTAAACACATTCACTATGAACCGATTACTTAGTTTACTGCTTATTGCAGTGATGCCTCTTGCTGTATTGGCCAAAAAAAAACCAAAAGAAGAAGGTTATCAATTTAAAATGCTTTACGAAGTTCCTACTACTCCTGTTAAAGATCAATACCGAACAGGAACATGCTGGAGTTTTTCGGGATTGGCTTTTTTCGAAACGGAATTGCTACGCATGGGAAAAGGAGCTTACGATTTGGCCGAAATGTACAATGTGCGCCAGTCGTATTTAGAAAAAGCAAAACGTTTTGTTCGTTTTCAGGGAAAAACGAATTTTGGTAATGGCGGCATTATTCATGATGTTTTATACAATATTAAAAATTATGGTTTAGTTCCTGAAGATGCTTATCCGGGCCTTAATTACGACGAGCCTAAGCATGTTCACGCCGAAATGGACGCCCTTTTATCGAGCTATGTAAACACCGTTATTCAAAACAAAAACAAAAAATTATCGCCGGTATGGTTAAATGGTTTTGAAGGTGTTTTAGATGCTTATTTAGGTGTGGTTCCTGAGGAATTTGAAGTGGATGGCAAAACGTATACACCAAAATCATTTGCCGATTTTCTGGGCATCAACCCCGATGATTATATCATTATTGGATCGTATACGCATCATCCTTTTTATGAACCTTTTGTGATTGAGATTCCTGATAATTGGCTGAGAGGCAGCATCTACAATCTACCTTTAAACGAAATGATGGATATTGTAAATCATGCCCTCGAAAACGGATATTCGGTGGGTTGGGGTGCTGATGTGAGCGAAAAAGGTTTTTCGTGGAAAAATGGCGTTGCTATTGTTCCCGACGAAAATAGTCCTGAATTGGATAATTTGGAGCAAGCCAAATGGGAGGCCTTAGATTCGAAAGAGAAACAAGAACTGCTTTATAAATTTGATAAGCCCATCAAGGAAAAAGTAATTACGCAGGAAATGCGCCAAAAGCAGTTCGATAATTACTTAACTACCGACGATCATGGCATGTTATTTACAGGTATTGCCGAAGATCAAAATGGCCATATTTATTATAAAGTAAAGAACTCGTGGAGCGAAAAAGGCAATGCCTACCACGGCTATTTCTTTGCATCAAAAGCTTTTGTAGAACTTAAAACAATCGATGTTTGGGTTCATAAAGATGCTTTACCTGATGAGATTAAGATGAAACTAGGCATCGAATAATCAATACTTTAGTTTAGCACTTGGTTTATCAACCTAAAAATATCAATCTTATTTTTACTTTTTTAAGTGGACTGGTTTTGCTATTTATTCTCGGTCCTTTAATTGGTATGTTATTGGATACGCCCGCAACGGATATTTTTGATGTGGGTAAAGAAAGCGAAGTGCAAAATAGTATTGGCCTTACCTTGGGCGCTTCTTTTTTGGGCACTTTGTTTTTTTCTATTGCAGCTATTCCTTTTGCGTATTTATTAGCACGAAAAGAATTTAAATTAAAGCGTTTGATTTCAGGTATTATCGATATTCCTGTGGTTATTCCTCATTCGGCTGCCGGAATTGCTCTACTGGGTTTTATCTCGCGCGATAGCTATATTGGAAAAGCGGCCGAATACCTTGGCTTTTCTTTGGTTGGTCATCCTGCCGGTATTGCCATGGCTATGGCTTTTGTTAGTTTGCCTTATTTAATCAATGCTGCCCGTAATGGCTTTGAAGCTGTTCCGGTTCGCCTCGAAAAAGCAGCACTAAATTTAGGCGCGGGCTCTTTTAAAATGTTTTTTAGCATTTCTTTGCCCCTGGCCTGGCGAAGTATATTAAGCGGTTTGATTATGATGTTTGCCAGAGGCATGAGTGAGTTTGGCGCCGTTATTATTATTGCCTATAATCCAATGACAACACCGGTAATGATTTTTGAACGCTTTGGCTCTTTTGGCTTAAAATATGCGCAACCCGTAGCCTTAATTTTTATTGCAATTAGTCTTTTCGTTTTTATCTTATTACGTTGGTTATCAGGAAAAAATAGCAATGCTTAAATTAAAAAACATAAACCTAAGCTTTGGGCAATTTGCTATTTCCAATATTGATTTGGAACTTCAAAAAGGCGACTATTTTGTTTTACTTGGACCTTCGGGTGCCGGTAAATCGGTTGTGCTTGAACTGATAGCAGGAATTTTATCACCACAGAGCGGACATATTTTTTTAAACAACAAAGATATAACGCATACAAAAATTCAAAAGCGATCGGTTGGACTGGTTTTTCAGGATTTTGCCATTTTTCCTCATTTGAATGTAGAACAAAATATAGCCTATCCTTTAAAAATTAAACATTGGTCAAAAGAGAAAATAGCCAAAAGAGTAATGGAACTGGCAACGCAAATGGACATTCTTCATCTTTTAAAAAGAAGAACAACAAGCTTGTCGGGTGGCGAAAAACAAAGAGTGGCTCTTGCCCGCACTTTGGCCCTATCGCCCGATTTGCTTTTGCTCGACGAACCGCTGGCTTCGCTGGATGTACAACTTAAAAAGGAGTTAAGAAGTCAATTAAGAAAATTGCATAAACAAGGACAAACCATTATTCATGTGACCCACGATTTTGAAGAAGCTTTGTTACTTGCAGACAAAGTAGCCATTTTTAATCAAGGTAAGATTATCCAACAAGGATTAAAAGAAGCTGTTTTTGCTCAGCCTCATTCTGAGTTTGTGGCTCATTTTATAGGCGTTAAAAATTATTTTAAAGTTACAAATAAAGTATCTAATCAAATTGAGCTAGCCCAAAAAATCCTTTTAAACTGCGATGCGTATTTGGCTCAAAACGAGCCGCCTTTTGCCGTTATGATTCATAGTGGAGATATTCAATTGAGCAAGGAAGCTACAAATAGTCAAGTGGCGGAGAACACTTTTGAAGGGACAATTTTAGAACTCTACCCTGCTTTTAGAGGTTACGAATTGCTTGTGGATATTGGCATTCCCTTGGTTGTTAATTTAAGCCAAAAACAATTAATGCTATTGAGTTTAGAAGAAGGCGATCGTATATTTTGCTCAATATTAAATGAAAATATTCAAAAAATCAATCAACCACTCCGCTAAGCTTTAATTTCGCGCAAAATAAGATGCCTTTTCATTATCTTTCACTTAATCAAGAAGGAAAACTTATCCATAATGCCATTGTGCCAAACAAAACACAAAAAAAACATTTTTAAATTTCCTAATCTATTGTACATTTGCAGCTTGTTTAAATTTAGATAAAACACCATGGCCGCAATAGGACAAATTAGAAAACATTATGGATTATTAGTTGCAATAATTGCTATCGCTCTTGGAGCTTTTATTTTAGGCGATTTTGCAAAAGGAAATACACGTACACCAAATAATATTGGTGTGGTTGATGGAGAAGAAATTTCGTATAAAGACTTTAGCATACAGGTGGAAAAAGCAACCGAAATGCAAAAGCAAAACAGTGGACAAAATCAAGTTTCTGCTGAAGATGCCTTTAATATTAAGTTAAACGTTTGGAATCAAATGGTTCGTCAAATCATTATGCAAAAAGAATTTGACGAGTTAGGACTTCAGGTTACTGCTCCTGATTTATTTGATCAAGTGCAAGGGCCTAATCCTCATCGTTATATATTACAGTATTTTTCAGATCCGTCAACAGGAGCCTATAATCCTCAAATGGTATTGAATTACCTTCAGAATCTGGACAGAATGCCTCGCGAAAATCAAGTGCAATGGTTCGATTTTGAGAAAGCGATTAAGGAAGATTACTATATGACTAAATTCAACAAATTGGTTGCCAAAGCTTATCATTTACCAAATGCATTTGCAAAAATGTTAAATGAAAATTCTGCAACTCAGGCCGATGTTGATTTTGTAGCTTATCCTTATACAGCCATAGCAGATAAAGATGTAGTTGTTTCTGACGCTGATTTTAAAGCGTATTACAATGAGAATAAAGAAGACTTTAAACAAGACGAAACACGTAATGTTCAATATGTTGTTTTTAGTGTAAAGCCTTCGGCAGAAGATCGCAAAGAGCAAAAAGCAAGTTTTGATGAATATTACGAAGAGTTTAAAACCATCGATTTAAAAGATGCTGCACAATTTGCAAACTCAGTTTCTGACAATAAATATCTGGATAAATGGTATATGCAAGGCGAATTGCCCGTGCAAATCGATTTGGCTATGTTTGATGGCAAAATTGGAACAACGGTTGAGCCTTATATGTTTAATAACGCCTATAACACGGCTCGTTTATTAGATTCGCAAATGCGACCTAAAGAAATGAAAGCCAGTCATATTTTAATTGCCTATACAGGAGCTTTGCGTGCTGGCGCTGATGTTCAACGCACCAAAGATGAGGCAAAAGCATTAGCCGACAGCTTGTATACTGTAGTTCGTAAAAACAAAAACAAGCTGGAAGATTTAGCGGTAGAATTTTCGAACGATGGTGGTGTAGTAGAAAATAAAGGACATTACGATTGGTTCCCCGACGGCCAAATGGTTCCTGAGTTTAACGAAGCCATTGTAAACGGAAAAGTAAACGATGTTTTTTTGGTAGAAACCGCGTTTGGTTACCACGTAATTCTTATTGATGGTAAACGCGATATGACCAAAAAAGTTAAAGTGGCAATGATAGAACGTAGCATAGAGCCTAGCAATACTACTTTCCAGGAAGTTTATGTAAAAGCCAACGAATTTGCCAGTAAAGCAACTTCTGTTGATGCTTTTGAAAAAGCAGCCGAAGAAATGGGATTTTCAGCACGTATTGGCGATCATTTAAGCGCTATGCAAGCAAGCATTCCCGGATTGGAAGATAGCCGCCAAGTGATTATGTGGGCCTATAACGAAAACACCAAATTAGAAGAAACGAATTTATTCGATAATGGCAATAATTATATTGTAGCCGTTTTAAGTCGCATAAACAAAGAAGGCTATCAAACGCTTGAAGAAGTAAAAGCAAGTATTACATCTGCAGTTACCAATCGTAAAAAAGCAGAAACGATGATTGAAAAACTAAACGCTGCTTCAACTAATGGTGATTTAAATCAAATGGCTTCAGCTTTAAGCTTACAGGTAGAAAATGTTCCAAACCTTAGTTTTGATAGTCGCGGATTTGGAAATTATGGTCCAGAACCTGAGGTTTTAGGAACTGTATTTGCATTGAACGAAGGCGCAGTTTCTGCTCCTGTTATGGGTAAACAAGCAGTTTATGTGCTTAAAATTAAGCAACTTAAACAAGCAGAGGTCAATGTTGACTTTGCGGCTTTAGCTAAGCAAATGCAAAATCGTTTCGATGCTCAGGTAAACTATAATTTATACCGTTCACTTGAAGAAAGTACCGAAGTAGAAGATAATTGCTACCGTTTTTTCTAAACAAAAACGCGGTATGAATTTAAAGCTTTCACTCTTTGGGTGAAAGCTTTTTAAATGTCTGGACAAGTGATAAGATGACTCAAAGTCATCCTATCACTAAAACACATAGAAACAAAAAACATATCTTTGCAAAATTAGTAGTAGTCTAAAACACAATATAAAATGGCACTTAGCGAACAAGAGTTAGTTAGAAGAAATTCGCTTAACGAATTAAAAAAATTAGGCATTGATCCTTATCCGGCTGAAGGATACGAAGTAAATGTTACTGCACGCGAAATCAAAGAAAAATTTCCGAAAGACAATAGTCTTTTTCAGGAAGTAAGTATAGCCGGAAGAATTATGGGTCGCCGCATTATGGGCGCCGCTTCTTTTGTTGAGTTAAAAGATCCTACCTCAAGAATTCAATTGTATTTTAAGCGTGATGATATTTGTCCGGATGAAGACAAAACGATGTACAATGTGGTTTTTAAGCGTTTACTCGATATCGGCGATTTTATAGGTGTTAAAGGCTATGTTTTTATCACGCAAATGGGCGAAATCAGCATCCATGTAACGTCTTACCGTTTGCTGTCTAAAGCTTTACGCCCGCTGCCCGTTGTTAAAGAAAAAGACGATAAAACTTTTGATGCTTTTACTGATCCTGAAATGCGTTTTCGTCAGCGTTATGTCGATTTAATTGTGAACGATTCCGTTAAGGAAATATTTATTAAACGAACAAAAATTATCAATGCTATGCGTTCGTTTTTGAATAATTATGGATATCTGGAAGTGGAAACGCCTATTTTACAAGCTATTCCAGGAGGTGCATCAGCACGCCCCTTTGTTACACATCACAATTCCTTAGATATTCCTATGTATTTGCGCATTGCTAACGAATTGTATTTAAAGCGTTTGATAGTAGGTGGTTTCGAAGGCGTATATGAGTTTGCAAAAGATTTTCGTAACGAAGGGATGGACCGCACTCACAATCCGGAGTTTACACAAATGGAAATTTATGTGGCCTATAAAGATTACAACTGGATGATGGACTTTACAGAAGCCATGTTGGAAAAAATTGCCACCGATGTACACGGAAAAACGGAGGTTGTATTTGGGGATAACACCATTAGCTTTAAAGCGCCATTTAAGCGTGTTCCTATTTTGCAGGCCATTCTGGATTATACCGGTCACGATTTAAACGGCAAAAGTCAGGAAGAAATTTTTAAAATTGCCGAAAGCCTTGGTGTAGAAGTGGACGAAAGCATGGGAAAAGGCAAATTAATCGACGAAATATTTGGTGAAAAATGCGAACATAATTATATACAGCCAACATTCATTACCGATTATCCTGTTGAAATGTCACCACTTTGTAAGCGCCATCGCGAAAATCCGGAACTAACTGAGCGCTTTGAATTGATGGTGAATGGAAAAGAATTGGCCAACGCCTATACAGAATTAAACGATCCTATCGATCAATTGGCACGTTTTGAAGAGCAAGTACGCCTGGCCGAAAAAGGCGATGATGAAGCCATGTGGATTGATATGGACTTTGTTCGTTCGCTTGAATACGGTATGCCTCCAACATCAGGTATGGGCATAGGAATAGATCGTTTGGTGATGTTTATGACCAATAATGCGAGCATTCAAGAAGTTTTGCTTTTTCCGCAAATGAAACCGGAACCTAAAAAAGCAATGCCTAAAGTGGAAGATTTTGTGGCACTCGGAATTCCTACCGAATGGGTAAAACACATTATGGATGCCGGATTTACTTCAGCTCGTGAATTGAAAGAACAAAAAGCAAGTAAAATTCATCAAGTGTTGAATGGATACCGTAAAAAGAACAAATTAAGCATTCCTGCTTTATTAATCGAAGAGGTGGAAGCTTGGCTTAAGTAATGGCCTATTTGCTGCTAATCATCGGTTTAATTGTGCTTATTGGCAGTGCCAATGTATTGGTGGTAGGCGCTTCTTCTTTTGCTAAAAAATTCAATATTCCCAACTTGGTTATCGGCCTTACGGTCGTTTCTTTTGGAACTTCATTTCCCGAGCTGATAATCAATGTGTTGGCTGGTTTTAAAGGGCAAAGCGATTTAGCGATAGGAAATGTTATTGGGAGTAATGTAGTGAATATTTTACTGGTTATTGGCGTATCCGCAATAGTGCAACCAATACGCGTACAAAGCAATACCGTTAAGTTTGAAATCCCTTTCAGTATCCTGGCCATTTTTGTCCTTTTTGTTATGGCTAACGATTTGTTGTTTGATGGCACTCAACGAACAATGCTTAGTCGCTCCGACGGCATTATCTTATTGGCCTTCTTCCTAATATTTATGTATTATACCTTTATTATTGCAAAACATGGCTCTGCCGACGAAGGACATCAGGTAAAAATTCTGCCCAATTGGAAATCGGTTTTATATTTAGTGGCCGGTGTTATAGGTTTGTATTTTGGAGGGGTGTTAATTGTGGATAATGCAACTCTTATAGCTCTAAATCTGGGATTAAGCGAAGCGGTAATCGGTATTTTAGTTATTGCTTTGGGAACATCACTTCCCGAACTTGCAACTTCGGTGGTGGCTGCCTATAAAGGCAATGCCGATATGGCGGTAGGAAATGTGGTAGGATCTAATATTTTTAATGTGTTTTTTGTGTTGGGAATTAGTGTTACGCTAAGTCCTATCCCTTTTAATATATCCTTAAATACCGATTTACTTGTCGTTCTTGTATCCAGTATTTTATTGTTTGTATTTGTATTTACCAGAAAAGGGCGACAAATAGATCGCCTAGAAGGCAGTATTTTTTTAATGCTATATCTTGCTTACGTAGTTTGGTTGCTTGTATAAGGCAATTCAATTTGCAAACCATCGTAAGCCAATTCAACATTGGCAGGCAGCGTTTTATTTACTTCATCGTGTAATCCAATATAATGGCCTAAGTGCGTAAGATATGCTTTTTCGGGATTTACTTTTTCAATCATTTCCAAGGCTTCCGACAAGCAAAAATGAGAAGGATGTTTTCTTTTTCTGAGCGCATTTAAGACCAATATTTTGCTTCCTTTTATTTTTTCGAAAGTTTCTTCAGGTATAAAATTAGCATCTGTTATATAACTAAAATCGCCAATTCTAAAACCAAAAACGGGCATATCACGATGCATAACCGGCAGAGGATGAATACACAATCCGGCAATATTTATTTTCTCTTTGCTAAGTTTGTGTAATTCTAATTTAGGTCCGCCTTGGTAATCGCCGGGAGTAAAAATATAGGGAAACTCTGTTTTTACATTTTCTAAAACACGCGGACTTAAATAGAGATGAATAGGTTTTCTCAAAAGATAATTAAATGCACGCACATCATCTAATCCGGCAATATGATCGCGATGCTCATGCGTAAGCAAAATGGCTTCTAAATCTTTTACTCCGGCATTAAGCATCTGCATTCTAAAATCGGGACCACAATCGATATTGACGTTTTTATGTTGATAATTAAGCAGAACAGATGTTCGTAAACGTTTGTCTTTGGGGTTTTTAGATGTACAAACTTCGCAGTCGCAACTGATTATAGGAACACCTATAGAAGTGCCAGTACCTAAAAAAGTAATACGAAGTAAATGGTCCATGGATACTTAAAATTGAAGCTTATTAAAGTGGATCAAGTCTTTGATAATCGCTGATTTTAACAAAGTAGGATCTTTAATAATTTTGCTGGGTTTAATAAAGCGAACACATACATGTTCTGTTTCATTTTCTTGCTCAGGGAAATCAGGAATATATAAATCGATATTGTTTTTATCCGTTTCGTTACAAAGCGATATCAAGCAAAGACCTTTATAGGTTTTTTGAAGAAAATCGACTTGAATAAGATAAGAACCACAAGGCGGAACAAGTTTGTATTTTTCTTCAATAATCAGACGCTTTGTTTTATAACCCATTTGTAAATATTGCGCTTGACCTTGTCCGTTTAACAGTGCTTTTATTTGATATTGATGGCCGAGATAAACTTCGGCTTTTTCTACCTGTCCCTGCAAGATGGCTTCGCGAATAAGTGTTGAGCTAATATCCACATTTTGAATATCTTGCGAAGGGATTAGCTCCAAATCGAAGCCGTGTTTCAGACCTAATATTTTAAGCTCCTCTATATCGCCTTCCCTGTTTTTTCCAAAATGATGGTTTGTTCCGGTTACAATTTTTTTTACGTGTAATTTATCAACCAAATAGTCTTTTATAAAATCTTTAGCTGAAGTTTCGGCAAATTCTTTAGTAAATTTTACAAAAATGATATTATCGAGGCCCGCGTTGCGCAGTAAGTCAATTTTTTCTTGTCGCGAATTGATCATCATTAAATCCTTGCCCGAAGTATCGGGATACAAAACCTGACGAGGATGTGGATAAAAGGTGATAAGAACAGTTTCGCCATTTATTTTTTGAGCAGTTTCGCTCAAGCGTTTCAATATAAGTTGATGACCTATATGAACACCATCAAATGAGCCTGTAGTTACAACTGCATTTTTAATATGTTTTACTTCTTCGAAGCCAAAATATATATTCACGTCCCTTATTTCATATTTTTTGCAAAATAAGCAACTTTTTCCAAAGAAGTAACCATATCGTACTCTTCTAAGTAAATATTTTCAGGAACATTTACCGGACGGGGAGAATAATTTAAAATACCTTTAATTTTAGCATCGACGAGCAATGAGGCTACATTTACAGCTTCATTTACCGGAACAGAAATAATGGCGATGCTTATGTTTTTTTCTTTAACAATTTGTTTGAGCTTTTCTAAGGGATAAACTTCTATACCGGCCAAAGTGGTTCCAATTTTATCAGGATTCACATCAAAAGCGGCAACTATACTTAGTTTTTCGCGTCGGTTCGAAAAATATTTCATCAAAGCCCGACCTAAATTTCCGGCACCAACAATGGCTACATTTTGTCCTTCGGGTTTGTCAAGTATTTCTCCTATCAATTCCACCAATTCCTTTACATTATATCCTTTCCTAAGCGTTCCGGTATAACCAATAAGCATAATATCACGTCTTACCTGAACAGGTGTAATATGATGAATATTAGCAATTTCATGTGAAAAAATATGCTCTTTTCCGTTTGCATCACAGATCAGCAAGTTTCTTCTATACTGACTTAATCTTTCTACGGTTTTATCTGGTAGTGTACTCATTCTTTTTTACATTGTTAACTAACAAACAAAGGTAATTAAATTTGTTAAATGTTTGTGATTTTTTTTTTGAAACGAAAAGGGGGATTTTAAAAAAACGTATAACCGAACTAGAGACTTCAAACGGAATGCTTTTTTATACGATCTAAATGTTTGTAAATATGAGCTAACTTTGCTTTTATACCGCCACTTTTAATCGGTCTAAGTTCCTCTAACATTAGAATGAGCTCGTTTATTAAAATGATTTCATTGTCAGCTAGTTTTAAGTACAAATCGCTGGCATGGGCAATTACTGCAATAGGAGAATTCAGGTCAAGAAGAAGATTTGTGGTATAATCAAGCAAAAAGCCTTGCTGCTTAATTGGAATTTTTGCCGATATCAATAAAGCAAGCACATTTCGCTGAACAGCAAAATCGTGTTTTTTTTGGAGCATAGAAATTAGCGAATCAATTTTATTTATTAAAAGCTCCGGATATTGATCCTGAATAATTCGTAAAGGCCAGGCCGCTCTTCTTGATAAAGGTTCTGATTGCGCAAAAGTAAATGCAATCAAGTCATCGATTAGTTCGGGCTTTTGATGAATTATATCTGCAATAAACAAGGCCTGTGCCTTGCTGTGCTCTTTTAAAATAAGTGCTTTAAGTGTTTCCATGGCATCAAGCAAAAAATAAATAGGCAATAAAGATAGCGGCTACAATACCGGCAAAGTCGGCAATAAGACCTGCGCTAACGGCATACCTCGTATTTTTTATAGAAACCGATCCAAAATATACCGCTAAAATATAAAAGGTAGTGTCGGTTGCACCCTGAAATGTGGCCGACAATCTTCCTACAAAAGAATCGACACCATAATTCTTCATCGTTTCAATCATTAATCCACGTGCTCCACCACCACTTAGTGGTTTCATAAAAGCGGTAGGAAGTGCTCCCACAAAATCGGTGTTTACACCTAAAAAGGCAAAAAAAGCACCCAGTCCGTTTACCAGATAATCCATAGCCCCCGAAGTGCGAAATACACCAATAGCAACCAATATTGCCACTAAAAAAGGGATAATTTTAATGGCAATCGTAAATCCTTCTTTGGCGCCATCGATAAAGGTATCGTATACATTCACTTTTTTTCTTAAGGCCAACAAAATAAATAAAGCGATAATACTGAATAAGATAAAGTTGGCGATTACCGTAGAATATACGGATACTTCGTTTTGTGGTAAACGCACAAAGAGGTAAATTATGCCGGCAATTATTGCAGAAAATCCGCCCAAATAGGCCAGAATAACCTTATTGAACAGATTTATTTTTTGATGCAGAGAAACAGCGATAATTCCGGCTAGTGTTGAAAAGAAAGTCGAGAGTAAAATGGGTAAAAATATATCGCTGGGATTGGCCGCTCCCAATTGAGCCCGATAAACCATAATAGTGATAGGAATTAGTGTTAAACCCGAAGTATTTAAAACCAAAAACATAATCATCGCATTGGATGCTGTATCTTTTTTTGTATTCAATTCCTGAAGCTGTTCCATAGCTTTCAGTCCCATTGGTGTTGCCGCATTATCGAGTCCTAACATATTGGCTGCCAGATTCATCATAATGGTGCCATTTACCGCATGATTTTTAGGTATTTCGGGAAATAATTTTTGAAAAAACGGACTTACGGCTTTTGATAAAAGCTGAACAACACCTCCTTTTTCGCCTACTTTCATTAAACCAAGCCAAAGCGTCATTACACCCGTTAATCCCAAGGAAAGTTCAAAACCGGTCTTCGCATTATCGAAAGTGCTATTCATAATCGCCGGAAAAATTTCGGTATCTCCAAAAAATATCAATCGAATAAGCGCTATTATAAAGGCAGAAAGGAAAAAGAAAATCCAAAGATAGTTTAAGGCCATTGCTTTTTTAACAAAGATAAAAATTAATCATTCTAACAAAGCGCTTCGATAATTCTCTGGACTATTTTAGTTTAAATTGCCAAATCATCATCATTGAAAATAGAAAAGACAGCATCTTCATAAGCATCGAATGATTTGCACTTTTTTAGTTTGCGCATAATTTTGTGCGGTTCGTTAAAAGCAAAAGCCAAATACGACCAGTATTCTTTTAAAACACCCAACAAAGTAAGCCTGTCCATATAGGCTTTTCGATAAGCATAATACAAATTATCCATAAAACGATGGAGGTGTGCTTTTTTGTCGATTGGCAATTCCAGGCCTTTTATTCGAGCGGGCAAAAAAGGATCAGCTAAGATTCCACGTCCAAGCATTAGCCGATTGAAATTTACGAATCGTTTTGAAAAGGCAGCAAATTTTTCGCTACTTGTTATATCGCCATTATAAACTACGGGCATAGTTAATTGAGGAGCAATTTGTGCAAAAGCTTCCCAATCTGCTTCGCCTGAGTACATCTGTTTTCCCGTTCGTGCATGAATGATTAATTCGCTTATAGCAAAGGAGTTAAAAACAGGAATAAGCGCTTTTAGCTCTTCGTTATCTTCGTATCCCAATCGGCATTTTATCGAAAATTTTAGATCAATCTGAGCCATTATATCCTTCAAAATAGCTTGAATCATATCCGGAAAAGGCAGTAATCCCGAGCCTCGTTTTTTATTTGCAACCTGAGGATGAGGACAACCTAAATTCCAGTTTAATTCTCTAAATCCGAGCTGTTTACATTGTTGAGCAAAGTAAATGATTTCATCGGCATCCTTACTCAAAATCTGAGGAATCACTTCCGACTTATTTTCAGTTTGATTTTTAAGTTCCGCTAAATATCTTGGTGATAAAGCATCCTTGTTTTTTATGCCCGTAAAATAAGGCGTATAAAAAGCATCAATACCTTCAAAAAATTGAGCGTAAATATGTCGGAATGTCTGATTTGTAATTCCTTGAAAAGGCGCAAAATAGATTTTAATATTCCGATTCATGGCCTAAAACCATTTATCCACAATGGAAAAACCGATCGACAAGTTCTAAAATACGCTCTTCATCATTCCCAATTTCCTCTCGAATATTTTCGTCGTTATAGGCTTTTAATTTAGAAATAATGCCGTCTATTGTTCTGTTGTCGAAAACATTGTATTGTAAGAAAATTTCTTTTTGGGCGGCTAGTTCATCGGCAGAATTCCAACAAGAAATCGGCAGTTGATCGAGGCTTGACGCCTTTTCTTGATGTTCCTTTTCGAAAATATTGACATCTACATAGGTTTTTTCAGCGTAATCTAAAGCCTTATCCATTTCTAAACCATGGCGTGCTGCAATGGTCAATCCGGCTAAAAGCAAATAGATATCAGCAGAACCATCAGGACAGCGAAATTCTACCGTTTGTTTACTACTAAAATCTTTGTTGTTTTTACTTTCTAAAGGATTGGCATGTTTTAGCATATCATTTTGTCCGGACCATCCAAGAGGAACACGTACCAAAACCGAACGATTGCGGTCGCCCCAACATATATTTGTGGGCGCTTCCTGATGTGGAACCAAACGGAAGTAGGAAGTAGGATTTGTATTTCCAAAAGCGGTTAATGCTTTTGATAAACTTAAATATCCGGCAATTGCTTTTTTGGCCGTATCGCTTATTTTTCCGTTTTCTACCATTTGATTTTTACCTTCTTTCATCAAGCGGGTATGAATATGCAATCCGCTTCCGGCGCGACCCACAGTAATTTTGGGTGCAAAAGTAACCGTAACGCCATAGCGATGAGCAAGTGTGCGTAATGCCCATTTAGCAATAATTAATTGATCGGCAGCTTCTTCTAATTTTGAAGGTTTGAATTCGATTTCGTTTTGCTCGTATTCTAAATTTCCTACCGTAAAATTGCCTACTTCAGAGTGTCCGTATTTAATATTTCCACCAATAGAAGCAATGGCTAACATCGCTTCTCTGCGTAGGTCTTCCCACTTGGTAAAAGGACTGCTTTCGTGATAGCCTTTTTGATTGTCGGTAACAAAATAAGGTTCTTTTTCGCTGATGACATAGTATTCCAGCTCGCCCATAACTTCAAAATCGAAACTCGTTTTTTCTTGTAAGGCCAGATGCGCTTTTTGCAAAATATATTCTGGCGATCCTTCAAAAGGATTTCCGTCTTTATTGTAAAAGGAGCATAAAATATCGACCGTTGGAATTTCGCTAAACGGATTTAAAAAAGCGGTTCTAAAACGTGGAATGACATATAAATCGCTATTGCCGGCTTCGATATTAGGAAACAAACTACTGCCATCCACACGTTCGCCCGAAGAAAGAATTTCTTCTAATTGCGCACGATTATGAACGACAAAATTGAGCGTTTTTAAGCGGCCATCGCCACCTACATAGCGAAAATTAAGCATTTCAATATGTTGTGATTCAATGTATTGAATAATGTCGTCGCGTGTAAACTCGTGTTGTGGTTTATTAAAAAACTGAATTAATGGATTTGGGCTGAGTGCAAAATTTGTTGTCATCACTATCGATTTAGTCGTATTCGTTATTTTTTTAACAAAGATCAGAAAAAGGCTTAATTAATTGGACTTGTTTGAAAACTATTTTTTAAAAAATACGCGAATTAATTCCGTTTATCTTTTACAATCCGGATTATATTCGGATTGAAAAGTAATGTGTTGAACCGGAAATACTTGTTTAATTTTTTCTTCTATGGCCATACATATCGAATGGGTTTCGGCCAGACTATAATTTTTTGAAAACGAAAGATGCGCTTCTAAATGGATTTGATTTTCGTTGAGCGCCCATAAATGAATATGATGCATATTTTCTATTTCAGGAAACCGTAAAACTTCCTTTTCTATCGATTCAATACGAATATTATTTGGCGTAAAAAGCATTAAAATCTTTACCGCTTCTTCTAAAATTTTCCAGCTGCTAATAATTAAATATCCGGCTATCAGAATGGTGAGTAAAGGATCAATCCAATAGATCGACCAAAACGACATCAATAAACCACCAATTACGACCGCAATAGAAGTAAGCATATCCGTAAATAGATGAAGATAAGCCGAGCGGATATTTAAACTTGTTTTCGCTTCTTTGGCAAGCAATAAAACACTAAATCCATTTACCAATATGCTCAATAATCCCAATCCGATTACCCAATTGGCTTGAATTACAGTGGCATTATTAAAACGTTCTATGGCCTCTTTAATCAGGAAAAACGACAAAGCCAATAGCGTGGAGGCATTGATAAATGCGGCCATAATTTCGGCGCGTTTATAACCAAAAGTTTTTTTAGTGTCGGCAGGTTTTAAGGTAAGTTTATGTGCAAACCAACTAATGATTAGCGAAAGCACATCGCTAAAATTATGCAAAGCATCGGATAAAAGCGAAAGGCTGTTAGACAAGATACCGCCAATGGCCTGGGCCAATGTAATGGTCAGGTTTAGGAGGATTGACCAGAGCAATTTTTTACCATGCAAAGTGCTGTGATGATGATGTTCCATTTCGCAAAAATAATTATTTTCCTTTGAGTTATTTTGCTATAAACTTAAAGGATAAAAATTATCCGACGGACACACATCATTTTTTGTTACCTTTACCTGTTTTTAACGTCAACCATAAAAACCAATTTTATGATATATCTGAAACTTTTAAGAGAGAGTTTGATTTTCGCCTTTAATGAATTGGTGGTAAATAAAGTACGTACATTTCTTTCCCTTTTAGGAATTACGATCGGCATATTTTCAGTTATCTCCGTTTTTACCATTTTTGATTCGATGGAAATTTATTTGCGCAACAGCATTAATTCATTAGGAAGCAATGTGTTGTTTGTGCAGAAATGGCCTTGGATGGGCGGCGAAGATTTAGAATGGTGGAAGATAATGAATCGCGATGAGCCTACCCTGAATGATTTAGAAGCTATTACACGAAAAAGCGAATTGTTAGAAGCGGCAACTTTTATGGCAGGAACTAACAAAACCTTAAAAAACGGTAATAATTCGATGGAAAATATCAGTGTACAAGGAGTCTCTTACGATTACCCCAAAATAATGAATATTGATATTGAAAGCGGCCGGTTTTTTACGGAACTGGAAGCCAATAATGGGCGAGGGGTTGCCATAATTGGTTCAGATGTAGCCGATAACTTATTTCCGGGTGTAGACCCTATTGGTAAAGACATAAAGGTTGGTGGACGAAAAACCTATGTTATTGGTATTTTTAAAAGAAAAGGCGATGATGCATTTGGCAATTCGCCCGACAAAACGGTTGTGCTTCCAATTAATTATTTGCGCAATTTTGTAAATCTGCGTCGTTCCGGAGGAACTTCTATCGCCGTTTTGGCCAAACCTTATATAACAAACGAGCAGCTTCGCGATGAATTAACCGGAATTCTACGATCTTATCATCGTTTAAAACCAGGAGAAGAAGACGATTTTGCCATTAA
>JAFGHU010000206.1 GCA_016929955.1 Bacteroidales bacterium
ATTTAAAAAGACATTATTGCTAAGACTGAGTGCTTTTGAAGCATCTAAACCATTAATATAAATACCTTCTGTTATATTGTTTTTAATGACATTAGAATTAATATCAGGGCTGGCATTTTCAACATAAATACCTCTTTCTTTTGAGTAGGCAATAGTATTGTACTCAATATTGGCAGAGCTCTCAAAGACGTTAATGCTAGCGCTTCCTTCTCCTCCGGCGTATCCAATAAAACAATACTTTAGACTGCCTGAAGAGCCGGCAAGATATTGAATGGCAGACCACTGGTCAGAACCAGGTGAAGTAGAGGTTCCATCTCCATTACTGTCTCCTCCGTGTGCATCGTCTTTTATAGACGTGAATACAATGGAATCGTTAATGGTTCCAATTGCTTGTAAACTTCCCGAAACATTAATTCCAGTCCAATAATCTGCAAATTTAATTATTACTCCTGGCTGTATCGTCAGTGTTAGGTTTACCGGTACTGTAACATCACCTTGAATCAGATAAGGACTTCCTGTAATACTCCACGTTGTATTTGAAGTTAAAGTGCCACCCGGTACTGTCGTTTGCGCTTGCAAGCTTCCGAAGCATAAAAAAATAATGCTGCTAATAATAAAGTATAGTTTTTTCATGATATTGGTTGTTTTAATAAAAGCGATTATTTAATAAGGCACTTAATCGGTTAGAATTAAGTACTCAAAATTTCGGCTGAATATGCTAAAACACTAAGTTACAACGTTTATATCGCTGTGTCAACGACTTATGAAATTTATATTTGTTCTAAGTAAGATAAAGGAAGAGTTCTATTGTATGAATTTGTTCGTTTTCTTTTAGTGATAGAACATAAATTCATCGGATCTGCGTTATCCTTATTTATTATTTGTTCTTTTGTATTGGAAAGAAAAAGGAGAAAAATGAAATTTAAATCATCTCTTGTATTTGTATTGTTAATCACATTTCTAACAACCTGTCAGAAAGAGGCCTATACGCCTTTGCCTCATGTGGATGTGAATATTCAAATTTTCCCTAACTCAACACAATACATCGATTTAAATGCGGTTGGTGGATTTGTTTATCTTACAGCCAATTACCCTAGTCGGGGAATAATCGTCTATCGCATCGACCAGAGCAGTTTTGTTGCTTTTGAACGCACTTGCCCGCACGATCCTGATGGTTGTTGCGAAGGAAATCAATGCGCCCGCTTGGTTGTGGATGAAAACAGTCCGTTTATCATTTCTGATCCTTGCTGTGGTTCGATGTATTTAATTTTAGACGGGTCGAATGTGAGTGGTCCATCGCAATATCCTTTAAAGCAGTATCATACTTCGTTTGATGGAAATAGTTTGCGCATATTCGATTAAAGATTAATGCTTCCTAAAAAACCAAAATACGCCGATTGATCATCTATCAAATAAGCATTTCTAAATCCTATTTCGAAAGGGATAAAAGACCTTAAGAAATGTGTTTCAAAGAATACATCGTAGCCGACAGAACGGTATTTTTCTTGCTCACCAATCAGGTTTTTAGTTTCATCGTAAAAACCGGCTAAAGTAATTCGTTTTAAATAAAGGAGTGCGCCCAAATTGTAGTCGGGATAAAGCAATGGCAATTTATAATCCACTTTGTAGCTGTATGCTTTTTCAAAATCCAATCCGCTATATCCTCTCGATACTGAAATTTGATCGGAATAAAACTTGGCATGCCCAAAGCGTTTTTGATAGCCAAAATAAATTCTTAGTCCTTGGTGTTTTTTTATCCCCGGAAAATAAAATAAAGCATTGATCCCAAACAGATCACCACTATCATCAAAAGGAGTTTGGCTAAAAATCAGCGATAAACTTTGTCCCCAATTTGGATAAACTGCTTGTTTAGCCGATCGCTTAAAATTTGAAAATGCTAAGGAATAATCGATAATTTTATAATTACTTTTTAAAAGATCCACGTTTTCGGTTAACATATCCAATTGCTTGTACTCATAAGTTAATTTGGGCTGAATACGTTGATACCATTGGCCTGAAGAAAAATACAAAGGAATATAAACGGACGATTCCAAGCTTGTTTCGTTATAGCTAACCAGAAAAGAACTATCCTTTTCCATATCATACATCATTCTTTCGCGATTTCCATATTCGACACGCGCATTTATTGCCGGATACCATCCCAAATAGGTGGCATCTGCAAAATAAGTTCCTTCCCGGTAGTTGAGGTCGTATTCGTAGCCTAAATTCAGAAAAAAAGTGGAAAGTTTATTTTGCGAACTCAGCGATACGCCCGGGTTAAAACTATAATTATCCATCGAAACGGTAAAAGGTCCCCAACTGTGCGGATTAAGTAAATGAGTTAATTTACTGTATTTTGTGATTTCATAGTGCGTTTGCGGAATGTCTTCGCTTACAAGCAGTGTATCTTCTTGTTGATGCAAAATTTCAGCCAATGGATAATTTGTATTTTCAACTTCGTTGATTGATTTCCAAAGTTTTGGGTCAATCGTTGCTTTTGCAATTTGATTGCCATTTGCCGTATAATCGGAATAGATCAATTGGTCATTCCAAATCTGTGGTGCGTGCGCTCCAAAAGCTGAAGAAGTGACTTGGAAAATGGCCTTATCCGTTAAGCGTAAAGCATAAATATTACTTATACCTGAATAAGCCGCTTGATAAAGAATATAATCTTTCCAATAAATAGCTTTGCTGATATCCGCATCGCCAAAGGGTAATAAATAGTGATATTTGCCCGATTCTACATCAAACTCAATAATACTTTTCCCTTTTGCATTTAAACTTATGGCAATTAATTTTTTATCGTCTGACGACCAACTCGGGTAACTCAAAAAATCATTAGTTTCTGTTGTGTAAATTCGCTCTTTTTGTCCTCCCAAAAGTTCAATAATTGCTAAGCGATGATCGGCATTGATTGTAGATTCGGCGACTACCATTTTTGTGGCGGAATTATTTAATGCCGGTGAAAAATAACGCTGTTTGGAAGTGATTAAACGTTTTTCTTTTTTATCTATAGCGTAAGTATAGATTCTTGTAAACGTTTGGTAAGTCCAGCGCGGATCGAATTCATATTCAGCCCAACAAACAAGTCCATCTTTAACCGAAAGTGTTTCCGGAAAATAATTTCCAAGCGTAATAACTTTTTCTTCTTCGCCTAGAGTATTTATTAGCACAATTTGACCAAGATCATCATACGATTTTTTAATAGCGATCACTTGATTATCCGCATAAAAAGAAGGATTTAAGTAATTGATATAAGAATTGGATTTGGTTAAAGCCTGAAAAGGAGTTTTTATTATTTTGCTGTCTTGCAGCTTCCAGATGGAATCCAAATCGGCAAGTGCTGAATCGTAAAATTGCTCTTTGTTTAATCCGGTTTGTTTTTTTATACTGTTCGAAAATGGAGTGATAGCATAGGGTTTCTTAGCTACATTAGTGAGTGCGTTTTCCCATAATTCCGCACCATATTTGGCTCGTCCATAGCCCACGAGATAATAGCCCAAATGATAATGTGTAGGTGTAAAATCGATATACGAACCATGGGCGGCTTTATCGTAAGAATAGACTCCTTTTTCCAAAAGCTGAGCACGTAATTCCATTTCGAAAAACGGCTGCCGACCACGTCCCGTCTTACTTAATGCTGTTTCGGTAACTACAGCATCGCCTTCGATAAACCACCAGGGAACGTATAAACCATAAACGGCCGCCATAATTTGTTGTCCGAATACAGCATACAATACACTGGTCAATCCTTGATGCATCTTATCTATTTGAATCACGTGGCGGTATTCGTGCAAAGCCAATTGTTGAAACCAATCCTGAGCATAGCTATCTTGTGGTGCTTGTGTAAAAAATTCGATTCTTCGTGGCGCCCAGCCCACTTCGGCATTACTTACAACCGTTCTATTATGTAAAATAACACTAATTTTTCGAGGATAATTCGCCATAGTTTTGCCGTCTAAAATTCGGGCATATTCTAAAGTATTGGCTATATAATTTGCTTGATTATCAAATCCTTCAGGAAAAATAATTTGAAAATAGGAACTGTTGATTTGTTGCCATTTAATACGCCCCGGACTTTGTCCGCCGGCATAATATTGGGCATTTACATTGCTCGAAAAAAGGCCGATTAACAGGGCCAGGAAAAAACGTTGTTTATTATTTGAAAAATGAAATATCATTCACTTAGAGTCTTAAAAATACGAAAGTATGAAAAATAGTAAAAGACAAATCATTTCGTGCGCATTCCATCCAAATTAAATGTAGTATATTTACTTCTTCATAAGAAAGCGTTTTTTTAAAAGCATTTCCTTATTTTGAAGCCGAAATATCTATTTATCATAATATATTACTGAGCAATTTCTTTTTTATGATTAAAATATCTGTAGTTATCATAACAATGAACGAAGAGCGTAATTTAGGCCGCTGTCTGGCTTCTGTTAAAGGTATTGCTGATGAATTGCTTGTGGTCGATTCCGGATCTACCGACAATACGCAAAAAATAGCCGAAACTGCGGGAGCTCAGTTTTATATCCATCCCTTTGAGGGGCATATCGAACAAAAAAATTACGCCTTGTCAAAAGCAAGTTTTCCTTATGCGTTATCTTTGGATGCCGATGAGGCGCTTTCAGAAGAATTAAGAACGTCCATTTTAAAAGTAAAACTGCAATGGCAATACGATGGCTATACCATGAATCGATTAACCAATTATTGCGGTACCTGGATAAAGCATAGCGGTTGGTATCCCGATACAAAATTAAGGTTGATCCATCGTGATAAGGGCAAGTGGGGAGGAACTAATCCGCACGATAAACTGGAACTTTTTTCAAAAACGAAAACTTTTCATTTAAACGGTGATATTTTGCATTACTCCTATTACAGTGTGCAGGAGCATCGCGATCGGAGTTTAAACTATGCCAATATTGCGGCACAGGCGCTATACAATAAAGGAAATAATTGCGATTATATTAAACCGTATTTAAGTGCGGGTGCTAAATTTGTAAAATCCTTTTTTATATCGCTTGGCTTTTTAGATGGCATACAAGGATGGAGAATTTGCACCATCGAATCGAAAGCTTCTTTTATGAAATATAAGAAATTACGCGCTTTGTGGAAGATCGAGAGGGTAAACAAGCGTTTCGGCGAAGAAAAGAGCATGGGGCTTTGAAAAAAAATACGCATTTTTGCTAAAAAATAAATAAAATGATGCTTGCATATATCGATTGGAATGTTGCTCCCCAAATTTTTCATTTAGGGAGCTGGGAAGTTAGATGGTACGGACTTTTGTTTGCTTCTTCTTTTTTCTTTGGCTATATTTTGATGGCCAAATTTTTCAAAATGGCCAAATTGCCGGAAAATACGCTCGATCGTTTGGCTACGTATATGTTAATAGGAACTGTTGTAGGCGCGCGTTTAGGTCATATTTTCTTTTACGAACCCGACTATTATTTTGCGCATCCGATAAAAATGCTTTATATCTGGGAAGGCGGATTGGCCAGTCACGGTGCGGCTATTGGTATTTTAATTGCTTTGGGCATTTTTGCTTATTACGAAAAGCTGAATTATTTTTGGGTAACCGATCGTATTGCTATTGTGGTAGCGTTAGCTGGTTTTTTTATTCGTATGGGCAATTTGATGAACTCCGAAATATTTGGTCACGTTACAACTTTGCCCTGGGGTTTTAAATTTTATCGCGCTTTTCCTGCCGGTACAGAAGTGCTGCCGCATCATCCAACACAGATTTACGAAGGCCTTTCATACTTGCTCCTTTTTGTTTATTTGATTTGGTATTTCTATAAAAAACAAGGGAAACCAGCCGTTGCCTACCTTACAGGTATTTGGATGATTGTTACCTGGGGCGCGCGTTTCTTAATCGAATTTATAAAAGAGAATCAAGTCGATTTTGAAGCGAATATGACACTAAATATGGGTCAATGGCTAAGCATTCCGCTTATTATATTAGGGTTTTACTTGGTTTATTATAGTAAAAAACAGCGCGCGAAATAGAATAACTTTGGATTTTTTATGTACGAAACTCATACGATGACTTCGAGTCATCGTATGAGTCATGTGTTTTTTAAAATAATACTATGCATGCATAGGATATTAAAGATATTTTTTATCTTTGAGCATCCAAATAAAATAAATCTAGATTATGATATTACTCAATCCAAAAAACCGTAAACGTTTTTATCCTGATCAACGGTCTGAAGAAATCATGGCCAAAACTGTGGCTTTCTTTGAAAATAAAGGAAAAGCAAGCATTAAAAAAGATGATCAGGAGCGCACCTGGTATCAAGAATTTATCGATTTTATCGGTAAAGAAGAAATCTTTGCCGACCTCCTAACACCGGCAAAATATGGTGGAGAAAATTCGCGCTGGGATATGTGGCGAATTCAAGAATTTAACGAAATCCTTGGCTTTTATGGCTTACCTTATTGGTATGCTTGGCAAGTAACCATTTTAGGACTTGGTCCAATATGGATGTCTGACAATGAAAAAGCAAAACAAAAAGCAGCCAAATTATTACGTGGAG
The DNA here is from genome assembly GCA_016929955.1 of Bacteroidales bacterium. Lineage (GTDB taxonomy): Bacteria > Bacteroidota > Bacteroidia > Bacteroidales > UBA12170 > UBA12170. The sequence goes on from JAFGHU010000206.1 coordinate 6,537, forward strand.
GTTCCATTTTTGCTTTTGGGCTCTCAGAAAGAACCCATGGCGCTGATGTTTATTCAACCGAAATGCGCTTGACCAAACAAGCTGATGGTACTTATTTGGCCAATGGGTCGAAATACTATATTGGCAATGCAAACAGAGCCGATATGGTGTCTACTTTTGGCAAGCTCGATAACGATGAATACGTATTTTTTGCGGCTAATTATCAGCATTCCAAATACGATTTAGTGAAAAATACAGTGAATAGTCAAAATTATGTGGGCGAGTACGCTTTACATGATTATCCAATCACCGAAGATGATATTCTGGCTAAAGGCGCTCAGGCCTGGGACAATGCTTTAAATACAGTAAATGTTGGAAAATACAATTTAGGATGGGCTACCATTGGAATGAGTACCCATGCTTTTTACGAAGCGATTAATCATGCTTCAAAGCGTAGTCTTTACGGGATATTTGTAACTGATTTTGCTCATGTAAAGCGCTTATTTACGGATGCTTACAGTCGCTTGGTGGCCATGAAACTATATGCATCGCGCACGGCGGATTATATGCGCTCTGCTTCACTTGAGGATCGTCGTTATATGTTGTACGATCCGATTATGAAAATGAAAGTAACTACGCAAGGCGAAGAAGTGGTTAATTTAATGTGGGATGTGATTGCAGCCAAAGGTTTTGAAAAAGACACTTTTTTCGAAATGGTAACGCGCGATATTCGTGCACTTCCAAAATTAGAAGGCACAGTTCATGTAAATATTGCATTGATTATTAAGTTCTTGCAAAACTTCCTTTTTGTTCCTAAAGACTATCCTGAAGTACGGCAACGTAGCGATGCCGCTGATGATACGTTCTTGTTCAATCAAGGGCCAACGCGTGGCTTAGGAAAAATTCAATTCCACGATTATAACAAAGCCTTCGATTTATTCGATTTGCCAAATATTGCCATTTTCCGCAAACAAGTGAATTTGTTTAAAGAAACTTTAGTAAAAGCGCCTGCAACTGAGGAGCAAAAGCAGAATGTTGATGTTATGCTTACTATTGGCGAAATGTTTACCTTGGTTCCTTACGCTCAGTTGATTTTAGAGAATGCTAAAATTATGAAGATTGATGAAGTGCTAATCGATCAGATTTTCGATTTTATTGTACGTGACTTTAGTAAATATGCGTTGGAACTCTATAATCGCCCAAGCAGCACCGAAAAACAAATGGAGTATTGTATGAAAATGATTCAAAAACCTGCCGTTGATGCAGTGCGTACTAAAACCATCTGGAAGGATTATGTATACGCCAATGTGGATGCTTATGAAATGAATCCATAAGAGCTAGAAGCCATAATTAAAAGGTTAAAAGAGAACGTAGTTTTAAATTAGGTTTGCTTTTGACCTTTTTTTATTTCGATTTCATTGGATAATTATTTGTAATCGCGACATTTAAGTTTATTTAACCGCTATGGTCGCTATGGTATACGCAAAGTTCGCAACATATTTTTCTTTGCGTTCTTTGCGTTCTTCTTTGCGCTCATTGCGTTTAAAATTAAAAGCCCCTGAAAATAATTCCAAGGGCTTTCGTTTTTTTGTATTTATAGCGATTTAGTGTGCTCCTCCGGTAGGAACTTTAATTTTATCGCCATGATCTTCAACAATAATTTTTAAGAATTCTTTGCTATAGCCGGGCTGTTTAACCTTAGGATTCTGATGTCCAGGATTTGCCGTTTTAACATTACCATCCATATATTTCATAAATAAATAGTGGTAAAAATCTTTCCAGGAATGCGTCAGTTTATCAGCTTCGCTACAAGAAAAATTCGTTAAATAGGCAACTGCTGTTTTTGGATCTTCAGTAGCAAGAGCAAGCGCAACTTGATCAACTTGTTTAGTTGCTGCAACAAAGCCATCTTCAAAAGCTTTTTGTTTTTCTGCGATTTCAGGATGAATGGCATTATAGCGTGTATAGGCAAAATTAGTTACCTGATTAAACACCCAAAATGCAGCATCATCGCTCCAAACCATCATCGCACCATTACCACGTTCGAAAGTGCGTGGTGCTTTAGTAATGCTTGAATATAAAGGAGCATATACGGTGCTTGCAGCATCGTCCATGCCAAACCAGAAAATTCCGCCAATTTCGTTAGGCAACCAAGAACGCGATTGTGTTACAAAAGAAAAACCGGTTTGCTGGGTTGCGGTTACGCGTTCGTGACAATAGGTTACGCCGTCTACTTCCCAGGTCATCGGACGCCAGCGATAAGGTGCATTATAAGGTCCGGCACCGGCATCTAAGCTCATATCCAATTCAGTTCCTTCGAGGTGATTACGCATAAAATGCATCATATCCTGAACACTAATTTTACGATTTGGTTTTACCCATAGCGGCATGCGGTTAGTTGCATATCCATCTACATTTTTATCGCCATTGGCTAATTTATCTGCATGTTCGATATTGCCTTTGGCATATTCCCAATAATCGGCCCCATTATCAATCACTTGATCGAACATCGACCAAACGCGCATTTCGCAAAAACGAGCACCACCAAAATCTACAGGGGCATAGGTTTCTGAAAAGCTGAAATTTTTGTCTTTCCCTTTATACCATTCCATTTTACGGGCAAAATCAATAACATCGTGAGCATACACGGTAGTTACGGAAGGATTAAAAATTTTATCCAACTCTTTTGAGGTGATGGAGGTTTTGCCATCTGCTTTAGGGAAAGTTTCGATACGTGCATGATTGGCGTGACCGCTTACATAACCGTCAGGAATCATACGAGCAACCCAAACAGCACCTTTTTCTACTGTTCCTTTACTAATCAATTCCATAATCCAAACTTCGTTAGCATCTGCAATAGAAAATGATTCGCCGGAACTGTAATAACCATATTCATCCATAAGATCAGCAATGGTTTTTATGGCTTCACGAGCGCTTTTTGAGCGTTGCAATGCAATGTAAATCAAGCTTCCATAATCCATAATGGCATTTGGGTCGCTTAGTTCTTCGCGACCGCCATAAGTTGTTTCGCCTATGGCAACCTGATATTCGTTCATGTTTCCAACCACATTATAGGTTTGTTTGGCTTGTTTAATTTGGCCTAGATATTTTCCGGTATCCCATTCATAAACATCCAACATAGCATCATCAGCCCAGGTTGCTGCGGGCCAGTGATACAATTCTCCAAAAAGCACATGCGAATCGGCGGCATAAGAAATCATTGTCGATCCATCTGTAGAAGCACCTTTTGTAATCAAATAGTTTGTACAAGCATTGGCTTGGTTAATTGTGGCAATAGATAGCACTAGTGCTGCCATTATCACGAATAAATTTTTCTTCATACTTATTTGTGTTTTAATTAATTCTATTAATGGATACAAAAATAAGGGAAAAGGACATACGTACAAAAAGAATTCAATTTGGCGTGATCTGCGATGCGGAAAAGGAAATCAAAAACGGTTTTAAAATGCAGAAATAAAGTCGATTAACAAATCGTTAATATTTATTAAAGCCGAAGAAAACTTTGTTAATTACATCTGTTTTTAATTGTTTTAGGTTTTAAAATAATTCCCGAACTTTGTGTAGTATAAATACAGCTTTTATTTTTTAATAGATGAAAAGACTCCCAACTACGAAAACAGAAAATACTAAAGCCCGAATAAAACGCAAGCTATTAAATCTTTTCCCGGCTTATTGGGGAACCGGAGCCAAAGCTGTTTTTCTTTCTTCCGATTTTAAAGAAGTTCAAATCCGCTTAAAACTATCGTGGCGCACAAAAAATTATGTAGGTACTATTTTTGGCGGAAGTATGTATGCGGCTACCGATCCGATTTATATGATACAGCTGATCGAAATTCTTGGCAAAGAATTTGTAGTTTGGGATAAATCGGCTGCCATTCGCTTTCTTCGTCCGGGAAATAAAACGCTGTTTGCTCGTTTTTTAATCAGCGATGAGTTAATACTTAATATTCAAAAAGAAATCAGAGAGAAAAAGGAGATGGATTTAAATTTAAGTGTTGATTTTGAAGATGATAGCGGTGTTGTTTATGCTAAAGTGAGCAAAGTATTGTATATTGCTGATAAGCAGTTTTATAAAAACAAAAAAGAAAAGCGCGAACAAATAAAAAGAGAAAAGCAAGCGCAATAAAATTTGAAAGGGATTTTTCATATTTTTATATGCACCTAAAGTAAAGCTATGAGAAAAAAGGCCAGCATTGCTATTAAAGCTGATTTTATTCATTTTCTAAGCGAAAATGAAATGCAGTATATTCCAAAAGGAATGCTATGGATAGAAGACGGAAAGGTAAAAAAGATAGGCACAGCACTAGAGCTCTACAAAGAATTACCAGATGCTATTGTAATAAAAGATTATAGCGATAAAATTGTATTTCCTGGTTTTATTGACGGCCATGTTCACGCTGTTCAAACGCAGGCCATAGCTTCTTATGGTAAACAATTGCTCGATTGGTTAGAGACTTATGTTTTTCCGCTCGAACAAAAATTTGAAAATGAATTTTTTGCACGAAAATCAATACGTTTTTTCTTAAATCAATTATTAAGAAACGGAACCACCACCGCCGCTGTTTTTCCTAGTCGCCATGCCGAAGCAACGGCTATTTTGTTCGAAGAAGCTTTAGGTTTAAATATGCGCATTGTCGGCGGAAAAACGTCGATGGACAGAAATGCACCGGTATTGCTTTGTGATAAAACGGAAAATACGACTTCTGAAAATCAGCAATTGATTGATAAATACCATCAAAAAGAGCGCTTAACTTATGCGCTTACTCCACGTTTTGCCATCACAAGTACTTATGCGCAACTGCAAGCCCTTAGCGATTTAAAAAAAACTCATCCTACAATGGGTGTTCAAACTCATCTGTCGGAAAATAAACAAGAAGTAGCAGCGGTTAAGCAGTTGTTTCCCGAGGCAAAAAACTATTTGGATGTTTACGATACCTATGGTTTTTTAGGAAAAGGCAGTTTAATGGCACACGGCATTTATTTGGATGACGAAGAATGGAAACGCTTGTCCGAAACACAAACATCCTTGGTGCATTG
>JAFGHU010000207.1 GCA_016929955.1 Bacteroidales bacterium
ACCACAGTTTACTTCCGTAAATGAGGATTTTGAAGAAGATTTTAACGAAGAGTTGGATCAAAAAATGAGTTTTGCAAAGCGCTCATTTAATATAAGCTATTTATAAATCCTGTTCAGGATCAAATAGATAGTATTTTTTGTTTTAAATCAGCAGAAATTGAAAAATCTGCTCAAAATGATGTATTATGAAAGAAGTACAATTATACGATAGGCGTTTTTCGGTTTCTATTGGAGCAGATGAAATTAATCAGGCCGTACAAAAAGTAGCCGATAAAATAAATAAAGATTATGAAGGGAAAAACCCTTTGTTTCTGGTAGTTTTAAACGGTGCCTTTATGTTTGCCTCTGATTTATTAAAAAAAGTAACTATTGATTGTGAAATTAGTTTTGTAAAGCTTTCTTCTTATTCGGGAACAGAATCGACACATGTAGTGCGTGAATTAATAGGCTTGGATGAAGTTTTAACAGATCGTTATGTTATTGTGGTTGAAGACATTATTGATACCGGAATAACTATGGAAAATACCATCCAGAAATTAAAGCATTTGCAAGCAGCCGATGTAAAAATAGCCACTCTACTTTTTAAACCCAAAGCCTTTCAAAAAGCGTATAATATCGATTATATAGGACTGGAAATCCCTAATGGGTTTATTGTAGGATACGGATTGGATTATGATGGATTAGGACGTAATCTACCAGATATTTATAAAGTTATTGAACCAACCAAAAAATAAAATACGAAACCTAAACTCAATTATTCAACAAAAAATCAGAAGATGTTAAATATCGCACTGTTTGGCCCTCCGGGTGCAGGGAAAGGAACGCAAGCGAAAATGCTCTTGAAGAAATATGATTTAACTTATATTTCTACAGGAGATTTGCTCCGCCAAGAAATTGCAGAAGGAACTAAGCTTGGTATGCAAGCAAAATCAATCATTGAAAGAGGTGGATTAGCCTCCGACGAAATTATTGTTCGTTTGATCGAAAAACGGATAGTCGAAAATACAAATCCAAAAGGAATTCTTTTTGATGGTTTTCCAAGAACAACAGTGCAAGCCTATATTTTAGACGGCTTATTATTGAGAATACAAAGTTCTTTAACCTGTATGGTGAGCCTGGAAGTGCCTCGCGATGAGCTTGTTAAAAGAATGCTCGAAAGAGCCAAAACATCGGGCCGTAGTGATGATACCGAAGATGTTATTCAATTCAGATTGGAAGAATACGACAATAAAACAAAACCGGTAGCCGATTTTTATAAGGCAAAAGGGAAATATATTCCGATTAAAGGGGTAGGCCCAATAAATGAAATTTTTAGTTCTATTACAGATGTAATCAAGCAAACATTAAGAAAGAAATGGATTAATGTTGTTCTTTATGGCCCTCCCGGTTCAGGAAAAGGTACGCAAGCATTAAAATTAGCCAAAAAGTACAATTTAGTCTATATCTCAACGGGCAAAATGCTGCGTCAGGAAGTAAAAGAGAATACTGAAATCGGAAAAAAAGTGGCTTCCAGCATGCAAAAAGGAGAAATAGTTCCTGATGAAATTGCAATTACATTAATTGAAAGACGTATTCAGGAAAATCCCGATGCCAAAGGATTTATATTTAAAGGGTTTCCAAAAACAATAGTTCAGGCTTATATATTGGATGGTTTGTTGCTGAAACTAAATCAGTCAGTTTCTATTGCCATAGGATTGGAACTTTCGACTTTAGAGTGCTTTAAACGATTAAGCGCTAGAGGAAAAACAGAAAAAAGACGCCCTTATGATGCAAATATGGAGTTGATTATTAATCGTTTAGATGAATTTATCGATCATACCAAAGCGGTTGGCGAATATTACGAAAAGAAGCGGACTTTTGTAAACGTTGATGGAAAAGGATCGGAAGAAGAAATATTTCATCGTTTAACGGATACAATTGATCGTGCTTTATTGCAAAGCAGATAAAAAAAATACACCATTACTGTGAATTCAAACTTTGTTGATTATATTAAGATTTATGGCCGTTCCGGAAAAGGAGGAGCGGGCTCCGTGCATTTTAGACGTGAAAAATATATCGAAAAAGGAGGTCCTGACGGTGGTGATGGTGGAAAAGGTGGCGATATAATTGCTGTTGGTAATAAAAATTTATGGACCTTGCTTCATCTGCGCTATACGCGCCATGTTCGTGCTGAAAGTGGAGGAAAAGGTGGCGCATCCAGAAGTACAGGTGCAGATGGGGCTGATGGCATTGTTGAAGTTCCTCTGGGCACCGTTGTTAAGGATTTTGTCACCGGCGAAATTATATGTGAAGTAATTGAAGATGGCGAACGCCACGTTTTATTAAAAGGGGGCAGAGGCGGTCAGGGAAATGATCATTTTAAAACCTCAACAAATCAAGCGCCGGAGTATGCGCAACCTGGTGAGCCTTTCGAAGAAAAAGAACTTTTATTTGAGTTAAAAGTGCTGGCCGATGTGGGATTGGTTGGTTTTCCTAATGCAGGAAAATCGACCCTGTTGTCTGTATTATCTGCCGCTAAACCAGAAATAGCTGATTATCCGTTTACCACTTTGGTTCCTAATTTAGGTATTGTGAGCTATCGCGATAATCGCTCTTTTGCTATGGCGGATATTCCGGGAATTATTGAAGGTGCTCACGAAGGAAAAGGACTTGGACTACGCTTTTTAAGACATATCGAGCGTAATGCCGTTTTGCTTTTTCTGGTTCCCGCATCAAGCGATGATGTGCGTAAAGAGTACGAAATTCTTTTGAATGAATTGCGCCAATTTAATCCTGAACTACTCGATAAAGAACGCCTGCTTGCTGTTTCTAAATCGGATATGTTAGATGATGAGCTAGAGGAAATGATCAGTGCCGAATTAAAAGGATTGCCTCATGTTTTTATTTCTTCTGTTGCGCAAAAAGGACTTGAAGAATTAAAAGATCGGCTCTGGGATTTATTCACCGAAAACAAATAGAAGATGCTTGATTTTTTAATCGATCTGGACAAACAAGCCTTTTTGTTTTTAAATGGCTGCCATAGCAATGCCTTCGATTTTATGATGTGGTGGTTTAGTGATAAAATGGTATGGATTCCGTTTTATCTTTATTTAGCCTATAAAATTGTAAGAAAATATGGCTGGGAATCTATTGCAATTCTTTTAAGCATAGCCATTCTTATTGCGTTGAGCGATCAAATATCGGTAGTTATTAAAGAAAGTGTAGCACGGTTTAGACCCTCTCATGATCCTGTAATTGAGGAGTATGTAAGAACCTTGAGAGGTTATCGGGGAGGGAATTACGGCTTCGTTAGTTCGCATGCAGCCAATAGTTTTGCACTTGTGGTTTTTCTCTATCATTTTCTAAAACTAAAACATACTTTTTTAGGACCGGTTCTTATTTTATGGGCTTTTTTGGTGTCTTATAGTCGTATTTATTTGGGCGTACACTATCCGGGCGATATAATTGGAGGCGCACTCTTAGGAATGGTATTGGCTTGGATTCTTGTCCATCTTTATCAATTTGTTGTAACACGTATTTGTATTTCCAAGAGTTGTTAATATGGACGAGTTGCAGAAAAAATACAATATAGATATCGTTTTTGAAGACAATCATTTACTTGTTATAAATAAAAAGCCTTCGCAAATTGTTCAAGGCGATAAAACGGGCGATATTCCACTTACAGAACAATTAAAGTTGTACCTGAAAGAGAAATACAACAAACCCGGAAATGTTTATTTAGGTCTAATACATCGATTGGATAGGCCAACGAGCGGCTTGGTTGTTTTTGGAAAAACGGACAAAGCCAGCGCTCGCTTATCAAAGCTTTTTAAAGATAGGGATTTGAAAAAAACGTATTGGGCAGTTGTTCAAAACCCACCACCTGAAAATCAGGGTCTACTCGAAAATTATTTGAAAAAGAACGAAAAGCAAAATAAGTCTTATGTCGTAAATAAAAATGTTCCCGGAGCTAAAAATGCTGCGCTTAAATACACCTATTTAGGCAAAAGTGATCGGTATCATTTACTCGAAATAGAACTATTAACCGGAAGGCATCATCAAATTCGTTGTCAGTTGGCGCATATTGGATGTATAATTAAAGGCGATGTAAAATATGGCTTCGATCGGCCCAATAAAGATTTGTCTATTCATCTTCACGCCTATTCTATCGATTTGCTTCATCCTGTTAAAAAAGAACAACTGCAACTTTTTGCCAAAGTTCCGCACGATCCGGTATGGAATTACTTTTCAAATAGGATTAATGATACTCTTTAATTTCATCAATTCGAATCACTGAAATTACGCCATCAACGGCGTTTATATTCTTAATTAATTTTTTAAGTATATTATTATCCGACACATAAAGGGTTACGGTTCCATCGGCTGTGCCGCCCGAACTTCGGATATGAAAAGTTCGAATATTGATATTGTATTCTTTAGTAATAACGGCTACAATAGACGAAATTAAGCCAAAAGAATCGTTGGCTGTGATTTTAATTCCGGCCAAAAACCCTACTTTTTCACCTTCATTCCATTTGGCTTTAATAATCTGATTGCCAAAGGTCGACATTAAGGAAATGGCAGTTTCGCAATTCGTACGGTGGATTTCAATAGGTTTGCCGGGCAGATTTATACCTATTACATCATCACCCGGAATTGGATTGCAACATTGGGCTACTTTGAATTTCAGATCTTTAATGCTTTTATCTAACAATAAATTGTCGGGATTTTTCCTCAATTCATCCTGAATAATACTTTTTAAATTTTTGTTTGCATCTGATTTAGGGCGCCAAAACGGTACGTATTTTTTCCAGTTAAATACTCCCGTAATTTCAAAACAATCACGTATTATTTGTTCTTCTATCTCGCCTTTTGCCAGCTTATAATAAAAATCTACTTTTGACTTACAATTCAGGTAGGTGAATAATTTTAGTCGGTTTTCTTTGTTGTTTTCTACTTTTAAATTGCCAAATATGAGGGCTAATTGTAATTTTCCCTGATCGACATCTTGTTTTTTTAATTCTTTAAGTGCCGTTTTTAAGCTGCTTTTAGCACGAGCCGTTTTTAAATAAGTAAACCATTCTTCGTTAGGACGACGTGTTTCGGAAGTTAAAATTTGTACCTGATCGCCTTGTTTTAAAACATAATCTAAGGGAACAACTTTGTGATTTACTTTGGCGGCAATGCAATGGTTTCCGACTTCTGAATGTATATTATAAGCAAAATCGAGGGTGGTGGCTCCTAATGGCAAGGTTTTTACATCGCCTTTGGGAGTAAAAACCATAATTTCTTTAGAAAACAAATTCAATTTAAATTCGCTCATAAAGTCTAGCGCGTCGATTTCGCTTCCATGCAGAACTTCACGCACTTTTTCTAACCACTCATCTAATCCGCTTTCCACTTTTTTTACATCCGATTTGTATTTCCAATGGGCGGCATAGCCTTTTTCTGCAATTTCGTCCATCCTCTTCGTCCTTATCTGAACCTCGACCCATTGACCGGATTTACTCATTACCGTGGTATGCAATGATTCGTAACCATTGGCTTTAGGTGTCGAAATCCAGTCTCTAAAACGCTGTCGGTTAGGTAGATAATTGTCGGTAACTATAGAATATACATTAAGACAAACACTTTTTTCTGTTTCTAAAGGCGTTTCTACAATAATTCGAACAGCAAAAACATCGAAAACTTCCTGAAAGGGAACGCCTTTGTTTTTCATTTTATTCCAAATGGAAGAAATGGATTTTTCTCTATCCGTAATATGATAAACGATGCCTTGCCTGTCGAGTTCAGTTTTAATGGGTTTAACAAAACTACGTATAAACTTGGCTCTTTCGTTTTTCGAGTTGCGCAGGTTGGTTAATACCGATTGAAATGCATTTGGGTCGGTATAACGCAGTGCCAAATCTTCCAGCTCACTTTTTATGGCATGCAAACCCAATCGATGCGCCAATGGAGCATATAAAAAGGTTGTTTCCGAAGCAATTTTTAATTGTTTTTCGGTTGGCATCGAATCCAGTGTGCGCATATTGTGCAGGCGGTCGGCAAGTTTGATTAAAATAACCCGAACATCATCAGACATAGTAAGCAGCAAGCGCTTAAAGTTTTCGGCCTGCATGGATTCTACAGGTTGATTACCCAGAATTTCCCTAATTTTTGTGAGTCCGTCAATAATTTGAGCAATTTTATCTCCAAATAGGGCGCGAATATCTTCTAAAGTATAATCGGTGTCTTCAACTACATCGTGTAATAGAGCGCTAACAATCGATTTTGTGCCTAGTCCAATTTCATTTACACAAATAAGAGCAACTTCTAAAGGATGAAAGATATAGGGTTCGCCGCTTTTTCTGCGCATCCCTTGGTGAGCTTCCACCGAAACTTTAAAAGCTTTTACAATCAGTTTACGATCTCTATCTCTGGTAGCTTCTTTCGGACGCCAAGATTGGAGTAAAGTTCTGTATTTGCTTTTAATTCGTTTTTTTTCAGCTTCCAGATCAATTATATAGTTGGAATTAGTAATGTCTGACATAATGGTTCTTTGAAACAAAATTAAGGATTTTTCGCAAGTTCTCTTATGAATTAGATTGGCTATTTTTACTTGAAATTTTGTAAACTTGTAAAAGGCTTATTTGAAATGAAATTTGTGGACATACATACCCATGCTAAATTTAATCCTGATTTCGTACAGATTCGAGACTTATCTACCAAATATGCGGAAGAAAATTACAATCCTGCTTATTTTTCTATGGGAATTCATCCCTGGTATGTTCAGGAAAAGACTTTGTTTGACGATTTGCAGAAGCTAGAAGCGGAAATGGGAAATACGGCTTTTTTAGCTATTGGCGAATGTGGTCTGGATAAAGCCTGCCAAACCAATTTTGATTTACAGCTTAAAGCTTTTCAAATGCAAATCGATTTGTCGCAAATATTTAAAAAACCAATTATTCTTCACATAGTTAAAGCTTATAATGAGCTCATGAAAATA
>JAFGHU010000208.1 GCA_016929955.1 Bacteroidales bacterium
ACTATGGTAGTGTATTCATCTAAGTCGATGCGATTTATTCTATCTTGCTCAACTAAAGAGATAGGCATATTGTAGCGTTGATCAAATAAATGCCAAATTTCACCGGCATCGCGATTGTTTGATCGGCCATCAACAAACATCAGTACTTTGGGCTCTTTTATATTCACAAAGTTATTGCTGCCTAAATCTATACCCGTAGGTGTTAATCCGGTTGAAAAAGCGTAAATATCTATTCCGGTTTTTTTGGCAAGTTGAGTTAAGAATTTCTGTAAATCACTTGCATTTAATGCTTGTCCTTCTGCAGGAATTAGGATGGTACCGTAACTGAAATTTTCATTTAAATCGCCATCGGTAAATGAAAACTGATCAGCGGCTACCTTTGTTCTTAATCCTTTAGCTTGTATTGCGGCCAAGAGTTTTGGAGCATAATAATCATTCCAGCGGAAAGCGTAAGCTACGGCATTTTGTGTGCCTAAAATACGGCCTTCTTTTTGAGTACAGTTTATCAACTCTTCTGTTTTAGGAATGCTCATTTTTTTACTTCTTAAAATTTCAGCGTTTGGCATATTGAATGAATAGAAGAAATTCCAGGTTGAAACGTCGTAAAAGGTTTTGTCTTTGAAAGTATGACTTCTTTCAAAAATCGTTTTTAATAAGCGGTAATTTTTTTGTGTAGAAGGAATAAAATAGCTGCTTCCTTTTTCAAAAGTTTTACCGTTAATTGTATAGTCATCTGTTAGAACCTCAATATTTAGAGTATGTATTTTCAAAATAGTTAAGAGTGCATTTGTTTTTCCCAGATCTGTTTTGTCGCCAAAAACCCAGCCTGCTATTGGATCTTTTTTAGCTTGATCATAGGCAGTTACATAGAATTCTTTTTGATAATCGAGTAGCGATTTGCGCAAGTCTTTAGCGGCTTCTAAGGTCGATAAAGTTGCTGTAAACTGATTGCGAATGGTAAAAGGAAAGGTGAGTATTCCATTTTCGGTTGCGCGTAAAAAACCTCTCGAACTTCCTTGTTCAAACAAAATTCCAATCCCCGAATTGATATCCGGATAAGAAGATCCTTTTCCGAAATAATAATCGTCGAATTGTTCCTCACTAAAATACAAGGATCCAATACGATCGAGATGTTTGGCGTGATAATCGGCGATAGCTTTGGTTAATTCGTAATTCCGCTCGGGAGTTAGTGGATTATTTCTTGACGGAACTCCCGGTTGAAAGAAAAAAGTAGAGTTTGATCCCATCTCGTGATGATCAGTAACAATATTGGGTTTCCATTCTTGAAGTTTAGCAACTCTTCCACGACTTTCCGGATTGGTAAGCAGCAAATAATCGCGATTCATATCAAACCAATAATGGTTTGTTCGTCCTCCGGGATAAACTTCGTTGAATACCCTTGAGTTAGGATCGCTAAGTTTGGCAAAGCTTTTATTCATATTCACCCAACTGGCAAAACGATTGATGCCATCGGGATTAAGTGCAGGGTCGACAATGATAATTGTATTTTTGAGCAGTTCTGTAATCGCTTTGCTATGTCCGGCTGCCAAATAATAGGCGGTTAATAGTGAGGCATTTACACCGCTGGCTTCGTTACCGTGAATGGAATAACCAAGAAGAACCACCAAAGGCATTTCTTCTGTATTCATATCTAATGTTGGATCGGAGAGTTTTTGATGCTCGCTTTTTATTTGATCTAGTTTGGCTAAATTTTCAGGTGAAGAAAAGATTAAATGAACCAAAGGGCGATTTTCGTAAGAGCGTGCATATTCCACCAAAACAGCTCTATCGCTCGAGGCAGCAATGGTTTCCATATACTTGATTAACTGATCGTGACTCACCATCCAATCGCCAACTTCATAGCCCAACACTTTTTTTGGTGTTGGAATTTGGATATCGTAATTCACATCTTTGGGTAAATAATAGTTCAAATCAGTTTGTGCAAAACCGACATGAATAGCCAGAAATAGGCCTAAAAAAGCAAAAAGGTTTTTCATCTGTATTCGTTTTTAAGTTTGGCCAATTGGAACTTCACTTTATCGTTTAATAGCTTATTGCACTATAATACACTTGGCGAGGTTTCATAGGTTTGGTTTTTTTATTAGGTGAAAGTATTAAATTTTCTTAATGTATGCTTGTTTTTGCTGCTTATTTAGAACGATATCTAAATAAAAATAAGAAAAAAAGGATATGATGATGTATTTCTGGACCTAGATTAAAGGTTTACTAGGGTAAAATTTTTACCGCCAAGACCCAAAGTTTTCGCAAAGTTCGCTATTTAATAGCTACCTATTTTTCTTTGCGAATTTCTTTGTGTCCATTGCGGTTAACGAGCTGAATTTGCTTTGAAGAATATACTATTTCTAGAGCTTTACTTACTAGTCCGTGCATCTTTAATACTACATCCAATGGTCTTGGTTAAACTCACAGCAGGTTTTTCGCCTTTTTTTAAAGCTGTTATGGCATCTTCAACATACTTTTCAGTTACTAAGGATGCGTCTTTGTAATTATTATCAATAGCTCCAATATAAGCGACATAAAAGGCCCCATTTTCTTTATGAAGCAAATACACGTGAGGTGTGCGTGTTGCTCCATATTGTGGGTAAATTTTTTGTCCATCATCAAAAAGATAGGGGAAATTGAAATTCTTTTCCTTGGCTCTTACAATCATATTTTCATAAGAATCAGCAGGATAGGAGATGGGGTCGTTGGGATTAATCATCACCACTGGATAAGCTTTTGTATTGTATTTTTCTGCTAAGGCAATAATACGATCTTCATAAGCCACGGAATAAGGACAATGGTTGCAACTGAATATAAGAATTACACCTTCCTCATTGTTATAGTCGTTTAATGAAACCATTTTACCATCTACATTTTTAAGTGTAAAATCAACGGCTTTATCACCCACGGATAATCCTTGAGAGGAAGCCAGTAAAGGAATAAAGAGTAATAAAAAGATTAATTTTTTCATTGTTTTGTGTTTTTAATTTATAAATTTTTCAATTTCCTTTTTTAATTCGTCATAAGTAAAAGAATGCCCGTAAAACTGCCACTTTTTATTGCGATAAATTAGAGTTGCAGGAATGGCTCCCGACCACTCTTTATCAATTTTAGGAATCCAAGCGTTGGCATCAGGATCGTCGAGTAAGACTATTTCAGGTGAAAGGTTATGCTTAAGTTTATATTCTTCGAGCTTCTTAATTACGTCTTTTCCAAAATCTAAACTTACCAATAGCATTTTGAATTTGCGCGATTGATTTTCTCTGTTAAATTTATCGAAAGCGGGGAGTTCTTTTACGCAGGGAAGACACCAAGTAGCCCAGAAATTAATGACATAAGTTGTATCGTTTTCTTGATGAAGAAGGGGTTCAAGTTGATCAAAGTTATAGACTTTAATCTGACTTTGAGCAACAAAGTTGATGCCGATAAATAAAAGGACAAGGCTTGTTTTTAAAATTTTCATTTTTAGATGTATGATAAAAACAAAAATACACAAAGGCTATGTCTGAATGATGTCTAATTTGTTAAATAAAATGAAAATGCTCAACTAAGATGATTTTGTTTTTCCAAATCCACCACCGCCGGGAGTTTCAATACTAAATTGATCGTTTTTATGCAATACACAATGACTCATTCCGTTGAGCCCTATTTTTTTGCCGTTCGCACGAATTACATATTGCTTGCCTAATTTTCCTGATTCACCGCCATACAGTCCATAAGGTGCATATTTCCGATGTTGCGAAAGCAAAGAAAGTTCTACTTTTTCCAGAAATGTAAACGAACGTATCACGCCATTTCCTCCTGAATATTCGCCATTTCCTCCTGAATTTTTTCGAATCGCGAACCTATCTAATCTTACTGGATAGCGATGTTCCAGAATTTCAGGATCGGTAATGCGCGTATTCGTCATATGTTGATGAACACCGGAGGTTCCTGCGAAATTTTCACCTGCTCCACTGCCTCCTGCAATGGTTTCGTAATAGCCAAATTTTACGTTGCCAAAGAGGACGTTGTTCATTGTTCCTTGACTGCAAGCCGCTTTTTCAAATGCTTTTAAAATAGTATCGGTCAGTCGCTGACTGACTTCAATATTTCCTCCCACAACTGCAGGGCATTTATCTGCTTCTTGATTAAAAGGTGGATTTAATAATCCTTCGGGAATATTTATTTTTACAGGTTCCATTAATCCATCATTTAGTGGAATAGGTTCATCCAAAAGTAAGCGAAGCACATAAATAATAACGCTGCTGACTATTGCCGGTGTTGCATTTAAATTGCTTGGGTGAACTGCTCCACTTCCTGTAAAATCAAATGAAATAGATGCGTCTTGCACATCAATAGTCACCGCAAGTGGTGTATCATCATCCAAATATTCTATCGCTTTAACTTTTCCATTTGGAAGCTTTAGCAAAACATCTTGAATCTTTTTGTGAGCATAAGATTTCAAATTTTGCATATACTTTTGTACTGTTGCTGAAGTATATTCTTCTACCAGATTTAATAAGGCTTGTTCGCCATTTTTATTGGCTGCTAGAGCGGCATTTAAATCGGCCATATTTTCGTTAATTAACCGACTGGGATATTTTCCTGAATCGAAAATAGAACGCATTCCTTCCCAATCAACGCGGCCTTCTTTTACCAAATAGAATGGAGAAATTACGATTCCTTCTTGCTCCAAATTTGTGGCATTGGTTGGCATCGACCCCGGAGTCATTCCTCCAATTTCGGCATGGTGCGCTCGATTAACCACGAATCCAATACGTTTATTGTTTTTATCAAAAACGGCTGTAATTAAGCTAACATCAGGCAAATGCGATCCTCCGTAGAGTGGATGATTTGTCACTATGGTATCACCGGGCTTAAAATCAAAATGTTCCAGAACCGATCGAACGCAAACCCCTAAACTGCCCAAATGGACTGGAATATGAGGTGCATTCGCGACCAGATATCCATCAGCATCAAGCAAAGCACAGGAAAAATCGAGTCGCTCTTTAATGTTTACTGAAAGTGCTGTGCGTTGTAATATTGCACCCATATTTTCGGCTATTGCCATAAAACGATTGGTAAATAATTCGAGCGCTGTTTCTTGATTATGCTCGTTTTTATTTTGTTTTTGAGCTGCTTTGTCTTTCGAAAGAATAAGATTATTAAAAGCATCAACTTCAGCAATCCATCCTGCATCAATTACCGTAGTGCTTTTATCGTCGCTGACTAGAGCAGGACCATTTATTTTATGTCCGAAACCTAAATCTTCTCTAGAAAAAACAGCTATTTGAAAAGCGTCCGGATCTTCGGATGATTGAATAATTCGTTTTGGAATTGGTTTTTCAAAGCTTGCTTTTTCTTTCTTTTGGAGCAATGCTTTTTCTGCTTTTTGCGAAATTTTTATACGAATGCTTTCCAGTTCTATTTCGCGATGATCAACCCAATGGCCGTATAATTTAATGTATTCTTCTTTGAATTTTGAAAGAATATTATCTTTGGATGAATTCCAGGTAATGCTCAGCGTACTGTCTTGCCCTTTGAAACGTAAAAATAACATTCGGTCCTCAACTAATTTACCTTTGTTTTCATCAAACTGGACTTTAAGTTCATCAGATAAAAATTGGAATTCTTCATTTAATTGAGGATTGATGACTTCAAATGGTTTTAATATTTGCTTTTCGGCAAAGCGCTCTAAAGCTGCATTTCCTATGCCAAACGCACTTAATAATCCGGCATCAAGTGGTATAATTATTTTCTTAATTTGAAGTAAATCGGCAATAGCGCAAGAATGCATGCCGCCTGCGCCACCAAAACCAAGTAAACTATACTCAGCAGGATCAAATCCTTTTGAGGTTGATATTTTTTTTATAGCACTCGCCATAATTTCGTTGGCAATTGCAAGAAAACCTGTTAGAACTTCTTTTCTATCGACCGACTGATTTCGTTTTTCTTGGATTTCTTGAAGCAGAATATCGAGTTGCTTTTGAGCCGCTTTTTTATCAACCGGAATCCCGAATTTTGTTTCATCGATACGACCTAGAAGTAAATTGATATCGGTTATGGTTAAAGGACCTCCGGCACCGTAACAAGCCGGGCCGGGATTTGCACCTGCACTTTCCGGACCGACTGTGAGTTTATATCCATCGAAACTACAAATAGAACCTCCGCCTGCAGCAACTGTTTCAATTGAAATCGCCGGACTATAAATATGTGCTGAGCCAATCTCAAGCTCGTAACGGTAATCGAAATTTTTATAAAAACGGGAAACATCGGTACTTGTTCCTCCCATATCAAAAGTAATCAGTTTTTCCTGATCGATTAATTGACCAATATAAGCTGCTCCAACAACGCCTCCTGCCGGACCACTAAGTAAACTGTCTTTAGCTTCGTAGTTTTCGGTTTGCATTAATCCCCCGGCACTATTCATTACCCGTAAATCGGCTTCCGTATTTTCTGTAATATTTTCAAGGTAGTTTTCGATAATGGGAGAGAGGTAAGCGTTTACTGTGGTGGTTTCAGCTCGTTCCAGAATTTTTATTAATGGAGATAATTCGGAAGAAACAGAAATATATTTAAAGCCGGATTCTACTAATAATTCCTTAAACCTGAGTTCATTAACATTGTTTTTATACGCATTCATAAAGACAATAGAAAACGATTCAAAGCCTGCTGCTTTCAATTCTTCAATTTGCTTTTTATAAATAATACAATCTAATGGTTTAAGAATCGCCCCTTTTGAATCGATGCGTTCATCAATTTCAATTATTTTATCGACTAGCGATTTTCTTTTTTTAATGTTTAAGCTAAAAATATCAGGTCGAGCCTGTGTGCCAATTTCTAATAAATCTGCAAAACCTTTGGTGATAAATAAAACATTTCTTGCTCCTTTATGTTCGAGCAAGGCATTGGTTCCTTTGGTTGTTCCTAATCTGACTTCGGTAGGAGGGAATTTTGAACTTAAAGGCGTTTGGGTGAGTAAACGTGCTGCAACCACTGGTGCTTCTTCGTTTGTGTAAATTTCAAATGCCGATTTATTTATTCTTTTTTCTGCCTTAATTGGCGAGGCGAGTGTTAATATATTCGTTTGAATAGTATAAGAAAGTACACGAACTTTTTCTATGCTTTTATCTAAAGTGGAAAACCAAAAGTCGTGAAAAATATCGTTTTCGCTACCCCAATTTTCTTCAATTTGAAGATGATCTTCGTCTATCCAATTTAAAATTTGTCCGCGCAACCGACCGCTACTCAAGATTTTTTTTCGTTGCAAATCGCCGTAAGGCATAATGGCAATGGCATCTGTAAAAGTCCCGCCAGTGTCGATAAATAGTTTGTGGTTCGGCATAGGTTTATGCATAGTTATTGCTTTTCTGAATGCGGTACGCGACAAGAAGCGTGATACTTAAGGTAATTGCAAAAAGGCTGTAAAATAGGAATGGATTCTCAGGAATTTTTTGATTAAAGAATCCGAGACTTGATTTTAAAACATTCCATAACCCAAGTATCAAACTCACCCAAACAATACTTCCAAATAAGATGTTCTGAGTTTTAGAGTTTTTATTTTGTGCCATTAAGCGCTTGTTATTTATCGCAAACCAAAGAAAGATACTGATAAATGGAAGTATCAATCCATTGAGTGCCTGCGCGGCAATAATTGCCGGAATTGGTTTTAGACCAACAAGTCCGAAACCTAAACCTGTCAGGAGCACAAGTCCCCAGATTCCTTTAAAATAGATTCCTTTTTCGGCCCATTTTCGTTGATTTTTATGCTGAAATAAATCTCGCGCTGTAATAGCCGAGGCTAGAGGTGCTGTGATACTTGATGAAAATCCTGCGGCAAATAAACCAAAACCAAAAAACCAAAGCGCCCAAGATCCAAGACTTTTGCTTAATGTCTGTCCTAAGGCTACATAAGTAAATTCACCGGAAATAGAACTTCCTACAATAAGAACGGCCATAGATGTAATTCCTCCTAAAAGGATAGCGATAGAAATTCCAAAACGCATTTCTTTAATGCTTTGCGTTTTATCGGTTAATCCGGAGCCTAGAAAAATATTGTAGGGAACTACCGTAGTTCCTATCAGTCCTAAGATTAACAGGCCTGAACCTTCGGGCATTTGAGGAATAAAACTGCCGCTGGCAATGGACGACATATCGGGTTTCATCAAAATTGCGGTGGTGATAAATGCAAAACCCATCAAAACGACTAAAAATCCGAGGGTGCGCGCCAATATTTGCATGCTCGGAAATAACAAGGCTATTCCGGCGAGTAAACCTATGGCTATAATGATTTGCCAACTTTTGAAAGTTCCGATTAGTAAAATGCCTTCGGCAGCACCTAATAGATTGCCTGTTTGATATGCTGCAGATCCGATAATGATAGCACCTATTATTAAAACAAAAACCATCCATCCCCCTTTAACATCTCTAAAAGTTTCAGCAATGGCCGTTCCTAAGTTTTTGTTACTCACTATGCTAAGTCGGGCAGCGGCTTCTTGCAAAACCAAGCAAGCAATGGTTGAAAAGACAAGTGCCCAGAGTAAATCAAATTGAAAATTAGCGCCTGCTTTAGCTGCTGTAGTAATTGTTCCGGGCCCAATAAATGCAGCGGAAAGAACCGACCAAAACAGGATATTTAAAAGACGTCTTTTCATTTATTTGCTATTAATACCAATTCCGTAAACGCTTATTTCTTTTTAAAAAAGACAGGGTTATTTTCTCTTTATCTTTTATTTCTGCCGCTTCTTTTCTCTGGTTTTTTATACTTTTTTCGTTTTTTACTAGGACTGCCCGAGTTTACTTTTTGGTTTTTCGCTGATTTTTCATGAAATGCGCCTTTACTTTCTAATTTTGGCATTTTAAGGTAGTTTTTCATTTTTGGCCGAGGCAGTTCCTCATCAGTAAAAATAGTAGATATTTCGACGTTTTCCGGCATAGCAAGCATTGGAATCTTCATTTTCATCAGATCTTCAATCTCGTTCTGATATTCTTTTTCTACTTCGTTAATAAAAGAGATTGCAATGCCCGGTTTATCGGCACGACCCGTTCTTCCAATACGATGAATATAATCGCCAGGTATTTTAGGCATATCAAAGTTGATCACATGGCTTACTTCGCTAATATCTATACCTTTAGATACCAGATCGGTAGCAATTAAAATATTGATTTTATCCTCTTCAAAATCTTTCAAATTGCGAAACCTGAAATTTTGCGATTTATTGGAATGAATGATGCCTATGCGTTCAGGAAATAGCGGACGGATAGATTCAAACAAACGATCGGCTAATTTCCGACTGCCGGCAAATATCAAAACTTTTTCTATGGATTGATCTTCTTTTAATAGATGTGTCAATAAATTGGTTTTGGTATAAAAATTTGGAACTGCATAGGCTTTCTGATCGATTTGTTCTAAAGGAGTTCCGTGAGGTGCAATTTCAATTTTCTTAGGCTTGTGAAAAGTAGTCTGTATCAAGGTTTCTACTTCTTCAGTTAAAGTGGCCGAGAACATTAGATTTTGTCTTTTCTCAGGCAGATTTTCGAAAAAATGAGTTAGCGGTTTCAGAAAACCCTGATTTAACATTTCGTCTACTTCGTCGATCACTAATTTTTGGATGTTTTTTAAGCGCAGAGTCCCTGTTAATGTTAAATCGATTAAACGACCGGGAGTCCCAACCAAAATATCCAATCCATTATAAACCAGTTGTTTTTGCGTGTTAATATTCGTTCCGCCATACACTCCGGCAAAACGAACATTCATATATTTTGTCAGTTTTTCAATTTCTTCTTCAACTTGTTTTACCAATTCTCGCGTTGGCACGATAATCAAAATACGAGGATGTTTTTGATCAGAAAAACGCAATTGACGTAAAATGGGCAGGAGATAAGCAAAGGTTTTTCCTGTACCGGTTTGGGCGATTCCAACCATATCTACTCCCGACATAATCACCGGAAAAGCTTGCTCCTGTATAGGTGTGGGAGTAAAAAAATCCAAATCGGCCAATGCATTTAGCAAGGGTTTGTTTATGTTTAATTCATCGAAAAGAAGCATAGCTAAAATTTTGATGCAAAGGTAAGCGAAAAGTTAAGATTTATGGGCGATTAAACGAAGGCGACAACACGTGAAGTTGATCCATCAGCCTTGTTTACTTTTAAAGGCAAACATTGAATCATAAAATTATTTTCGGGTAAAGCATCCAGATTGTTAAGGTTTTCGATAATCAGCATACCTGCTCCTAAAATAATATGATGAAGAGGAACATCTTGGCTATCAACCGGATCAATAGAAATATAATCCAAACCTATCCCTTTTAATTTAAACTGAGTAAGCCATCTTGCTGATTCTTCAGACAATACGGGATAGCTGCTATGGTATGCTTTACTTTCCCATTTTTTATACCAACCTGAATTTAATATTAAAAAATCAGCCTTTTGGATTTCTGAAGCGTAGTTTTTTAAGAAAGCAAGCGGTATTTCTTGACCTTTAAATTGGCCAACTCGCAGCATAAATCCACTACCCATAAAATAGTCTAATGCAAAATCATCCAAATGTTTTCCGTTTTTAACCATATGATTTGGAGCATCAACATGCGTTCCGGTATGACTGTTAAAATTCAATTCATGAAGATTATAACCATCATCTTCAATCGTGTTTTTGCGAATGATTTTGGGTTTTTCGGTCTCTCCAAAAACAGTCATTTGATCGTGTATTTCGTGACTTAAGTCGATAATTTGCATGGCTTATGATTTTATTTGCCCGCAAATATAGGCAATTATTGCGCATATGTATTTTTGTGCGCGTATCAAAACACCAATTATATAAGTAGGGAGTAATGGATTTCTAATTATCTTCGCTAACACAAAAATTGACTATCTTATTATGAAAAAAATTGTGCTGCTGTTTTTCAGCTTCGTGGTTGTTTTTGCTTCGTGCACGAGCTCTAAAAAAAATCTGCAAAAAGGAAATTACGATGCAATTATCGCACGTTCGATAAAAAAATTAATTAAAAACCCGGATGCAAATAAACAGGCCGTTTTATTGGATAAGGCTTTTTTATTGGCTAATGAAAGAGATTTAGATGCGATAAACTACTTAAAATTAGAAGGGCAAGCGGATAGCTGGGAAAAAATATTTCAGTATTACGACAGGCTAAAGCAAAGGCAAAATCAGCTTAAAAAAATAATGCCATTCAAATTAAATGGACAGTTAATCAATTATAAACAAGTAGATTACGATGTTGAGATTGTATCTGCTAAACGAAAAGCGTCAGCCTATTTTTATGCGCATGGAAAGCGATTGCTCGAGTCGCAGGAGAAAGATTTGATCCGCCAGGCTTATTACGAATTGCTAAAAGCAAAAAGCTATTCCGGATCGGTTTATACAGATATTGATGATTTGATTGAACAAGCCAAATATCGGGGTTTAAGTCGCGTTTTCGTAAGTATTGAGAATAGTAGTTTATTTAATTTCCCACCTGCATTTATGGCGGAATTGTTAAGCGGAAATATCAGTAAGTTAAATTCTGAATGGATTCAGTATTGGTTTTATCAAGCAGACCAAAGCATCGATTTTGATTATGAAGCAGTGGTTCGTATACGGCAAATTCGCGTTTCTCCCGACGATATCAAAACAGTTGATCATGTTTATAAAAAACGTGTAGAGGACGGTTTTGAATATGTTTATGATTCGAGAGGAAATGTAAAAAAAGACAGTTTGGGTAATGATCTCAAAAAAATAAAATATACCGATTTGCAATGTGCTTTTGTAGAGACGATACAACATAAGTCAGCACAATTAGAGGGTGATGTCCAATTTTATGAATTGCACCCTGTTGAAAGATTAGTTGGTCAAAAGCCCTTTGGCATCGAAAATGCTTTTCATCATGTTTCGGCGCGAGCCATAGGCGATACACGTGCTTTAGATCAAGAAGCTTTGCAGCAAATTAAGCATAAAGTAATTCCATTTCCACCTGATGAGGCTTTGATTTTTGACAACGCGGTTCGTGTGCAGGAGGCCATTTACAAGATCTTACGATCGAATGAAACTTATTTCAGATAAGTGTATTTTTTATCTCGAAAAATAAAGCAGATAATATATGAAGTTGCATAAACCTATTGTTCAGGCCGTTAGTGAGGGCTTGGAAGAAATATTCGAAGAAAATAAACTGGCCGATCGTGTTGTTCGGGGACAAATTAAAAAAGATCGTCGTTGGGGTTCGCGCGACCGAAGATTTATTGCGGAATGTATTTACGATTGTGTCCGTTGGTGGAAATGGTATTTGGCTATAGGCGAAATAGATGAACAAGATCCCGATCGTTTTGAAAAGGTACTTGCCATTTATTTACAAGAGAAAAAAGTGGATTTTCCAGAGTGGTTTACACCAAATATTCCGGATTTTGTATCGATTCAAAAGAATAAAACGAAATATGCTGCTGATTTAAGCTGCTCGGCTTCCATTCCCGATTGGTTAAATGAGCTTGGCCATAGAGAGTTGGGCGATCGTTGGGAAAAAGAAATCAATGCCTTAAATCAAACGACCGATGTTGTTTTAAGAGTAAATACATTAAAAACTGACAAGACAAAGCTTAAAACTATTTTGGCGAAAGAAGGTCTTGAAGTTGAGGAGATTCCGGATTTTCAGGATGCGCTTCGCTTAAAACAAAGGCGCGATTTAAGCCAACTCAAATCGTTTAAAAAAGGATATTACGAAATACAAGATGCTTCTTCTCAATTGGTTGCGCCTTTTTCGAAAGTAAGCGAAGGGATGACTGTGATTGATGCTTGTGCCGGTGCAGGAGGAAAATCACTGCATATGGCTGCGCAAATGGAAAATAAGGGAAAAATATTTTCGTTGGATATTGAGGATGCCAAATTAATAGAATTGGAAAAGAGAAGTAAAAGAGCAGGAACGCGCATTGTAAGTGCTCACCTCATCTATCAGCAGCAAGTGAAAAAACTTGCAGAAAAAGCAAATGTATTGTTGATAGACGCTCCCTGCAGTGGTTTAGGTATTTTGCGTCGAAAACCTGATGCTAAGTGGAAACTCAGTCTGGATAAAATCGATGAATACAAGACTAAACAAGAACAGATTTTAGAGGAATATCAAGAGATGGTAATGCCCGGTGGTGCATTGGTTTACGTAACTTGTTCCATTTTGCCTTCTGAAAATGAGAAGCAAATAGAAAACTTCTTGGCTAAGCAAAACGGAAGATATAGCTTGGAAGCTGAGAAAAAAGTATGGCCCAGCGAAGGATTTGATGGCTTTTATATGGCGCGTTTAAGAAAGCTGTAAATCCAACCTGTCGATAGCCGCTTTTAATTGATTGAGCGCTTTTTCGAGCAGCGATCGAGGGCAAGCCACATTCATACGCATATATCCGGTTCCGTTTTCACCAAATACAATACCTTGATTTAGACCAATTTCAGCTCGATGAACAAGGAATTCTTTCAATTGTGCATCAGTCATTTTTAAGGCTTTAAAATTGATCCACAGCAAATACGTGCCTTCCGGTTTATAAAAAAAGATTTGCGGTATATGTTTTGCAAAATAATCGCTAACGAAATCGATATTTTTTTCAGTGTAACTGAGCATTTGACTTAACCACTTGGCACCATGGCTATAGGCGGCTTCTGTTCCTACAGTGCCAAACAAATTGCCATTGGTAAGGTGGTAACTTTCGACTAAAGCACGGTATTTTTTATGGTATTCTTCGTTCTCAATAATTACAAAAGAAGAGCTCAAACCCGCCATATTAAACGTTTTGCTGGGTGCCATAAAGGTAATTGTTTGCTGTTTAGCCTTTTCGGAGAGTGAGGCCAGTGGAATATGTTTGTGAGGTTTAAATACCAAATCGGCGTGGATTTCATCGCTGGCAATGATAATGTCATTTTTAACGCAAATTTCGATTAACTCTTCAAGCTCTTCTTTTTTCCAAACGCGACCCACCGGATTATGTGGGCTACTTAAAAGTATCATTTTTGTTCTTGAATCAATTTTTGATTTCAGATCCTCAAAATCCATTTCGTAATACCCGTTTTTTTCTTTCAAAGGATTAACCAGCATTTCTCTGTTATTGCCTTCAATACTTATAAAAAAAGGAAAGTAAACCGGAGTTTGTACAATTATTTTATCGCCGGGATTGGTTAAGGCGAGTATGCTAAACACCAAGCCGGGAACTACACCAGGACTAAAATCGATACTCGTTTTTGGAATGGACCAGTTATGCTGTGTTTTTAACCAATTTTGTATCGATGTAAAATACGAATCGGGTTTTATGGAATAGCCGTAAATTTCGTGATTTGCTCTTTTTAATATCGCTTTTCGAATGCATTCCGGCGTGGCAAAATCCATATCGGCTACCCACAAAGGAATCACATTTTTATTTCCGAAATAAGCTTGTCTGATATCGTATTTAACTGAATTTGAAGATGATCTATCAATGATTTGATCGAAGTTGTATGTCATTCTTAGTTTTGATTTTGTCGTAATTTGATATGAAATCAAATAATTGGTCACTATTAATTTGTTTGGCTATGATTGTTTTATCTTTATCGAGTACAAAAATATAAGGCGTTGAGTAAACATTATATAACTCGTGAAAATCCTGTGTATAACTAAGCGATCCGTTAACGTTTATCCAGGTTAATTTATGCTTGGCCATATAGTTTTTCATTTCTTTTAAATTGGCGTCAGCGCATACGGCATATACTTCCAGATTGAATTTTTTTGCGTATTTCAAATAAAAATCCCGGAGTTTAGGGGTTTCAATAGTACAATGACTACAGTTTGGATTCCAAAAATAAAGAATGGTGTATTTTTTATCGATAGCATACATAGAAACGGGACTAAGATCAGCGTTTTGCATTACCAAATTCGAAGCTTTATTACCGATTAAGGCATTGCGTCTTTTATTGGCTTCGTCGATAATATTGTTTAAAACCGTTGGATTTAGCCAATTTGCTTTGCCTTTTGAATAGTAGGTATCAGCAAAATGAACCAAAATCTTATCATAACCCATGCGGTTCGATTGATCGAATTTTAAGGTAAGATACCATAAACTGTGTTTATACAATTCCGATTTTTCGGGGATTAAGCTTAAAAAATGATCGATATCCTTTATTAAGCTGTCGGGCTGAGGATTGGCAATGGCTTTGAAATAATAGTCGAGCTTATTATGGAAAACGGGTGTACGTATTAATCGTTCATCATTAAAATCCATATAATCCCAATACTTTTTCTTATAAATTTTAAAGGCTTTTGCAGAGTCTTGTTTGGTAAAATTCGGAAGAAATTGTAAGTCGGGGCTTTTCATAGCCAGAAAAAAATGAGCAATAAAGGTATTGGGATAAGCTTCGATAATGGCTTCTTTGTAATCGGCTACTTCTAAATTCAATTGCTCGATAAGTTTATTAATGATGGCAATTGAATCGTTTGGAGGCGAAAATGTTTTTAATTTTTTCTGATAGCGCTTTAATTGCGTAAACTGAATATTGGAATAGGCCAGATAATCGAAAAAGAGTGCGTTTTCGTTGGAGCCTTTTACTTTCATCTTTTCGATAAGGTTATCCTGGTCAGAGTCGAATTTTAAATCTTGATTATCAGCAATTAAGAATTCAAAAATTGAATTATTATGCGATCCGATAACAATATAAATACCTCCCTCTAAATGCTTTTTTGCTTCAAACGAATAAGCATATTTGCCTTTTTTTATAGCGGTGTCTACAACATAAGTTTTATCGCCGTAGTAATTGGCCAAATAAAGTACACTATCCTCCAGCCCTTTAATTTTAATATCAATCTTATAACTCTTCTTATCTTGCGCCTGAAGAGAGAGGAAAACAAAGAGCATGAATAATGTTAAGCATTTCTTTATCATAGATCGATTAATGAGCGGCTAAATGAAACTTTTTCTCCCCGGCCAATATTTTTACGTTAAGAAAATTTTCAGGAGGAGGAATTACGCAGGACCAACGTTCGTCGTAGGCACAATAAGGATTGTAAGCGAGATTAAAATCGATAGTAATGGAGTCGGAATTTGGAAATAAAATATCGATATAACGACCTCCGCCATAAGATTCTTTAGAGCTTGTTAAATCCTGAAAGGGAAGAAATAGGAATTTGTTATAAACGGTATCGTCGATAGCATCCATATTCTGAAAAGCAGCAAGCACAAATTTTTCATCATTGATCATAAAATAAAAATTCCCATATTTTCGATACACCGGAGCTCTATCCGTAGAGGTGGCCATTACAACAGGTTTTTCTTCGGGAGTAAGTTCAAATCTGCCCGTAATTTTGAAATCCGGATCAACCGGAAAATAATCTAAACCCGTAAACGCTGCTAGATGAATTGGATTAAGCGGACTAGTAAGCGAGTCGGAATACTCCAGATTTTTTTCGGCTCTTTGCTTTTCGATAAGGGCAATATAGTTTTTTGTTTCTTTGGTTTGGCATGCAAAGCCAAGACTAAAAATTAAAAGAAAGAAAGCGTAATACTTTAAATTTTTCATTGGTTATTTGGTTTCAGATACAGGCAATGTAAAAGTAAATAAACTTCCTTTTCCGGGTTTGCTTTCAACCCAGATTAGGCCTTTGTTTCTATTGATAAATTCTTTGGCCAGAAGCAGTCCCAGCCCTGATCCGGTTTCATTCGAAGTCCCTTTGGTTGTTTGATGTCCGGTATCTTCAAAAATGCGCTTCAAATCCTCTGGCAATATCCCTTTTCCATTGTCTGAAATCGAGAATTCGACCATATCGGCTTTACTTTGCGAGCGGATAACAATCTGTCCACCTTCGTGGGTAAACTTTAAAGCATTGGATAATAGATTTCGAATTACCGTAGAAATCATATTGGGATCGGCAAAAACATTTTTTATACCCGAAATTTCGAGGCGAACATTGATATTTTTGAAGTTGGCCTGATTTTTAAATATCTCGTAAATTTGTTGGATGCTTTCGTTTAAATCAAATTTAATTGGCACTCTTTTTACGTTGCTCGTTTGTGTTCTCGACCAAATTAATAAATTATCGAGTAGTTCGTAAAGACTTTGACTTGAGCTGTTTATTTCGTTAGAGATTTGAAAACGTTCTTCATCATCCAAAGATTTCCATTGATCTATGACTAAATTTGATAAGCCTAAAACCGAATTGAAAGGGTTCTTTAAATCGTGTCCGATTATCGATAAAAATTTCTCTTTAGTTTGATTGGCATCTTGCAATTTTTCGTTTTGTACACTTAATTGTTTTGATGCTTTTTTGATTTCTTTTATTTTTTTTGAATAAAAATAGAGGAGGGCAAGTAGGATAACAAGCAATACGAAAACTAAACTTACAATTACCAATGCATTTGATTCATCAACCAGTATAGGAAAAACAGAAGTGGAATGCGTATCGTATTCGTTTTCAGCTGAGCTAACGGTTATTTCAGTTGTATCAGCTTCGTATGCAGCTTCTTGCCCCAGACTAATAAGCATAAGCGGAGAAGCAAGCAAGAGGTAAATGACAAGGAAAATTAGTTTATTTTTCACTAGCGCTGGTTGTTGAATTCATTTCTTATTGCATTTTACTATAAATTATCCGACTAAAATAGCCAAAATTCAGCTAGCTACATAAAAAAGTACACATAAAAATATCCAATGGTTTCAGTAATTACAGTTCTGGATCCCAGACTGCTTTTCCACCATCTTTTTGAATCGTAGCGATGGTCTGGTATAGCAATCACTCCAATTTTTGTTTCCGGCAATGCCTTTTGAAATAAAAACCAGCTTCTTTTTGTATGAGCGCCTAAAGAAACCAAATTAAATGCAGCAATTGTTTTGTTATTATCATTCATCCATTTTCCCAGTGCCAATGCCGATTGATAGGTTCTGTTCTTTAAAGTGAATGTTCGTGGAACGGAAAGTATTTTGGTGCTATCCATTCCCAGTTCGATCAATGTTGCTTTGCCCACCTCAGCGGCAGTAACATAGTGTGTGGCCAAATAACCATTGTCTAATGGTCCTCCGGTTGTTATCAAAAGATCGTAATTGCCGGATAGAAAAATGGAGTACGCTTCTTCAATTGCAAAGTCGTTCATCCATCCTTCAATAACCATAATTTTAGCTTCGACAGGCTTTGTAGGTGCCAGTAAAGGATATAACTTGTTTCTTATTAAAAAGAAAGAAGCAATAAAAACGAGCGCAATTAAAAGATAGCTAAACCAAGTCAATTTTAAACATTCCTTTTTCTTAATTAGTCTTGGTAGTTGCATAGAATATCGTATTTTGCATCATATTTTAGGATAAAAATACACAATTTTATGTCGCTTTTACATACCGATTTTGAAAAGGGGTTTTTAAATTTTGAAGACTTGAATACTGATCCACGCTTGCAGTTTTCAGCGTGGTTGGATGAATATATGCAATATACTGTAAATGATAATGTTGCAACGACCTTCTCAAGTATAGATCAGGAGGGTTTTCCTTCGAGTAGGATTGTTTATTTAAGAGATTATCCGTCCAATGGCTTTGTGTTTTTTACGAATTACAAAAGCAATAAAGGAATTGAGGTTTGGAGAAACAACAAGGCAAGCCTGCTTTTTTATTGGCCGGAATTGGAACGACAAGTGCGTATTTGGGGATATGTGGAAAAAGTTGATGAAAAATTATCTGACGAATATTTTAAGACGCGTCCAAGAGGAAGTCAGGCCGGAGCCTGGATATCGGCTCAGAGTCAGGAAATTAAAGATCGAGAAAGTTTAGAGCAAGAACACGCGTCTTTTTTAAAGTCAGCCGGAAGCGAACAAATAGCACGACCCGATTTTTGGGGAGGTTTTAGGCTAATTCCTTGTAAATTTGAGTTTTGGCAGGGGCGGGCAAACCGATTACACGATCGTTTTCTTTACCTTAAAAATGGAACAGATTGGGACATAAAAAGGCTTGCCCCTTGAGTTTTGTTTTTGTCGATTCACAAATTCAATCTATATTTACATTTAAAAAGAAAAAATGAGGATAGGAATAGAAGGGCAGCGCTTATTTAGGCGTGAAAAACATGGGATGGATATCGTTGCCATTGAACTTATCAAGAACCTTCAGCTAATAGATCCTTCGAACGAATACTATATTTTTGTAAAAGATGGTGACGACGATGACTGGTATACTCCAAGTATGCATTTTCATTTAGTCCGCACAAAAAAAGCACCTTATCATATATGGGAGCAATATATTTTGCCCCGCGAAGTGATACGTTATAAAATTGATATCCTCCATTGTACAAGTAATACAGCGCCGCTTTGGCTGAAAATACCTTTAGTTTTAACTTTGCACGATATTATTTATCTCGAGAATTTTCAATTTGTTTCTTATCAATCAACACTTTATCAATTAGTTGGAAATTTCTACAGGCGATTTGTTGTTCCTTCGATATTGAAAAAAGCAGCGCGTATCATTACGGTCTCAAATTCTGAAAGAGACATTATTTTAAATAGATATCCGCTTTTGAATCATAAATTATTTGTGATTTACAATGCGATGTCAGACAGTTTTTTAAATATTGATCAAGCAAAATATCCAGAAGTAAAAGAAAAGTTTGATCTGCCCGACGAATATATTTTTGCTTTGGGTAATTCAAATCAAAAAAAGAATCTGCCTAATGTTTTAAAAGCTTATGAAATATACCATAAGAATACAGCTAATCCTTTGCCCTTTATTTTAGCCGATGAACCACCAAGCGATACATTTAAATTGTTAAGTGGCCCATTTAGCAAAGAAACGGAGCAAGACATTCGGTTTATAGGCTACGTTAAAAATAATGAAATCCCGCTGCTTTACGCCAACAGCAGCTTGTTTATCTATGCCAGTTTGCGCGAATCCTTTGGTATTCCACTTTTAGAAGCAATGGCTGCCGGTGTTCCTGTTATCACCTCAAATGTTAGTTCTATGCCCGAAATTTCAAAAAATGCGGCCCTTCTTGTCGATCCTGAAAAACCGGAGGAAATTGCATATGGAATTTCAAAAATTCTGGATGATCCTAAATTAGCGGCAAGTTTAGTTAAAAAAGGTAAAAAACGTATTGATACTTTTGCCTGGATTAAATCTGCCGCCAAGGTACTTGAGATTTACCGCGTAATGTTTGAAGAAATAAAAACGAGAGATAGCAATCGTTTTATGCGTAAACTTGAAAAAAGTATTAGTAAAGATAAAGCTAAAGAATAATACGCAACAGGTCGTAGCTTTTTTCTGCCAACACAATCAATACAAAAGCCATAAATAATAAATCAAGTGCTCTTCGTGCTAATTTTGTGCTCCACTTTACACCCAACGGACTCCCAATTAAAACGCCAATAGTTACCGGAATAATTAGCGAAGGAATGATATAACCTATTGTTTTAACCGATGTAATGGTTTGTGGAGGCTGAGTAAATAAATTGTTTATACTAATCGTTAATGAACTTATAAAGATCATAGCCAGTGATATTGATTTGGCTTTAAGCAAAGAAAACTTAAAGCGCATAGAAAGAATTGGAATAATGATAATGCCGCCACCCAAACCACTTAATGCGGAAACAAATCCGGCAATTCCTCCACTCGTAATTCCCTGATAAATAGATATATGACCATCTTCTTTTTTCTCTATTTTAAGCTCCAGATACATTTTGAGTAATATATAGAGCATAAGAATGATGATGAAAATATTGAAAATGGTTTTAGAAAACCAGGCTTGTAGAACAATAAAATGAATGCTTAAATAACCAACGATAGCCGAGGCGGTTCCAATGGCTATTATTTCTTTAATCGGAAACAATCCTTTTTGATGATATCCAAGAACCGACCTGCCTGATGCAACCATAACACCAAATAAACTATTGGCAATAACAAGTTGTGCATTTATTTCAGGAGGGAGTCCGCGCGCTTCAATTAAATAAGGAAAAATAAGTACATAAAAGATGCCGCCACCCAAGCCAAGCAATCCAGCAACTATACCCCCAATAATACCGATAATAACTAAAAATGCGATGTCCATTCTGCAAAAATAAATCATTTACAGTTCTGCATCTTTAATGCAGGGGCTATTAATTTTGTTTTAATTCCCGACTTAATTTTCGAAAGAGC
>JAFGHU010000209.1 GCA_016929955.1 Bacteroidales bacterium
ACGGCTCATAAATTTGTCTAGTAATGTTTGTTTCATTTTCTCAGTATTAATTAATAAAATACTACAAGCTTGTAGTATTAATGGTTAAAAAAAATCAAAATTTATGTATATCGTTATAGTTAAAATCAGCTAAAGTTTTATTATTAAAAGTATTTATAAATTCTTGTCGGACTTTTATCCATGTGGCATGCATAATACAGGGATTTTCGTCGGAGCATTGCGGAAAACCCAAAACACAACCCATATATTTTTCCATGCCTTCTACAGAATCGATGATATCTGCAAGAACAATTTCGTTTATCTTTTTTGCAAAAAAATAACCGCCATCTCTGCCTTGCGTGCTTCTGATAAATCCTGCTTTAGATAAATCGGTCATCAATCTACGCAAATATTTATCCGAAATTTTTAGGGAATCTACAAGGTATTTAGCGGAGTATTTAAGCTCCGGCTCTTTTGCCATAAAGCTTAAAATGCGTAAAGCGTACTCTGATGTATTGGATAATTTCATAAAATGCTATAACCAAGTATTATTTTGCAATAGTACAAATTTATTCCCAAACTGAAAGTTTTTTTCTTAATTTTTTTTAAATAATTTACATCAAGATCAGTACGTCGAAAAAAGGCTAGACAGCACATAATTTCATAAAACCATCAAGTGCTGCACGAGTTTTTTCCTGTTCTTCTATCCATCCCATATGTCCGGAATTGCCCAAAATTAAAATTTGAGATACAGTAGGCAAGGCGGCTTGTGCTAAAATCTTCTCAGTCGGAATTCTTGTGTCTTGTTTGCCAACTATAAATAAAACCGGTACGTTTGCATCCATCAATACATCAACTGTCGATTGGCGGTCTTTCATGCCCGCCATAGCAGCAATCACACTTTCTTTTTTCATGGCATTGGCTTCCTGAATTTGTTTTTGAATTTGAGAAGCATAAACAATTACATTATCAGGGGCAAAAAGAGAAGGAATAAACTGATTTATAAAATGGCTTTTATCTTGTTTTATAAGCTCTATTGTTCTTTCTCGGTTATTTTTTGCTGTTTCGGTATCGGCAGATGCATGGGAATGAAAAAGGCCAAAACCTTTTAGATAGTGTGGATATTTTTCGGCGAATGCTAAAGTTGCATATCCACCCATGGAATGGCCAATCATAACACATTGTTTGATGTTTTCTTGTTTAAGTACTTCCAAAACTAGTTCGGCCATAAAGGGCATACTGTGAATCTCGCTGAAACTATCCGTAGTGCCATGGCCGGGTAGATCAATACTAATTATCTGATAATAAGGAGATAAAAAATCTTGATGTTGTTCCCACATGGCTAAGGATTCCAGATAGCCATGCAATAAAACTAAAGTGTCGCCTTGTCCTGTTATTTTATAATGGATTTTTTTCCCTTGATGAGTAATGTATTTTTCCATAATTTTTGTGCTAAACTGCAAAGGTATATTTTATTGAGAAATGCCTAAGTGTTAAATTCGTGTTATTGCAGATGATATTTCGAATTCAACTTTGTATTTTAGCGCAAAATTGGTTTATGATAAATCGTCTTTTTATAGCCTTAATCTTTATATTGAGTTTCTCTGTAGGCGCGGCATCACAAGAATCGGGAAACAATGGATTTTTAGTAAATATTGGAGATAAAGCTCCTGATTTTAGTACTTTGTTAACAGACGGTACTACATTTCGACTCTCCGAACAAAGAGGCAAAATAGTTATGCTGCAATTTACGGCAAGTTGGTGTGGCGTTTGTCGCCGCGAAATGCCCTATATCGAAAAGGATATCTGGGAAAAATTAAAAGATAAACCCTTTGTATTGATAGGTCTTGATCGTGACGAACCTATGGAAACCGTTAAATCTTTTGCCGAAAAAATGGAGATTAGCTATCCTTTAGCGCTCGATCCGGATGCTGATATTTTTGGATTGTATGCCGATAAACTTTCGGGCGTTACACGAAATGTGATTATTGATGAACAGGGCAAAATCATTTATTTAACCCGTTTGTTCGAAATGGAAGAATTCAATGAAATGACCGCTGTTATCTTTGACGCCGTAGAAAAGATTCAATAAAAAGCTTTTCATTCTTAATGATTTGATCATATTCAGATTTCGTTGATGCTGAGATATACTTTATATTTGTGCTCTTAAAATCATAAATCATGAAAAACCTCTATTTAATTATTGCTTTATTTATTAGCCTTTCAAGCTTTGGCCAAACAAAAACTTATCTCGACGGAAACTATAAACCTGAAAAAGGTGGCGTTGCATATGTTTCGCATTATCAGCATGTTGTAGATTCAATTAAAGCTGTTGCCGATCCAAATGCCAAGATTAGAAATGTAATTTTGCTCATTGGCGATGGAATGGGAGTGAGCCATGTTTTTGCGGCAATGACGGCGAATAACGATCGTTTGTATATGGATCAGATGCCTTATATCGGATTTCAAAAAACAAAAGCAAAAGATAAATACCGCACCGATTCTGCCGGAGCGGGCTCTGCCTTAGCAACAGGAAAAAAGACTGATTATGGCAGCATTAGTGTAGATGAGCAGCATATGCCCAATGCCACAATTCTGGAAACAGCTGCAGGAAATGATTACGCAACAGGATTGGTTGCCGCTTGTAAAATTACCCATGCCACTCCGGCAGCTTTTATTGCTCATGTACCAAAACGAAACCAATACGAAGATATCGCCACTTTTTTTGTGAGCGATTCTATCGATTTGTTTTTAGGCGGAGGATCTGATGATTTTTGCAAACGCGAAACCGGTCCTAATTTACGTCCAGCATTGGAAGAAAAAGGATTTCAAATAGTAACGAATATCGACGATTTAGCTGATATTAAGCAAGGAAAGATTGCCGGTTTTTTTGCTAACGGACATATTGATGCCTATCCTCAGCGAGGAGAATTTTTAGTTAAATCTACTTTAAAAGCCATTGAAATATTAAATCAAAATAAGAACGGTTTTTTCTTGATGGTAGAAGGATCGCAAATCGACTGGGCGGCACACGACAATGATTTAGGTGCTGTTGTAGAAGAAACACTCGATTTTGATCGTGCAGTAGGCGCTGCACTTAAGTTTGCCGAAAAAGATGGTCATACGCTGGTTATTGTAACTGCCGATCACGAAACCGGTGGATTAAGTGTGATTAACGGGGATATTGAACATGGAATGGTAGAAGGGAAATTCAATACCTCGGGGCATAGTTCCCTAATGGTTCCTGTTTTTGCTTATGGTCCGGGTGCAGCTAAATTTGCAGGTATTTACGAAAATACGGCTATCTTTGATAAGATGATGGAATCTTTTGACTTTAAAAAATAAATGAATCTTTCTAAACCACTTGCGGAAATACTCAGACCTACTGATTTTGATCATTATATTGGTCAGGAACATTTGATAGGCCGCGATGGGGTATTGCAAAAATCGCTCGATTCAGGCAATATTCCATCGATGATTTTATGGGGACCTCCGGGCGTGGGAAAAACTACACTGGCATTTATTTTAGCACAAAATCTGGAGATTCCTTTTTATTCGTTAAGTGCAATAAATGCAGGTGTAAAAACGGTTCGCGAAGTCATTGAAAGAGCACAAACTAGCGGAAGAAAATCGATCCTTTTTTTGGATGAGATACATCGTTTTAGCAAATCGCAGCAAGATTCTTTACTGAGTGCAGTCGAAACCGGAACCATTACGCTAATTGGTGCCACCACCGAAAATCCTTCTTTCGAAGTTATTTCGCCGCTGATCTCACGTTGTCAGGTCTATATTTTAAAAGCTCTGGAAAAAAAGCATTTAGAAGCGCTATTAAATCAGGCAACTGCATTTTTTAAGAACGATTATCAAATTGAACTTATTTCGGAAGAAACAGAAGCCCTTTTTCGAATTTCAGGTGGTGATGCGCGTAAATTATTCAATGCCATTGAATTGATTGTTGGTACATTTGCTGAACAAGAGAAAATAATTAAGCTAAACAATGCCTTGGTTAGTCATATTATTCAAAAAAATCTGGCCACTTACGATAAAAAGGGAGAAATGCATTACGACGTTATTTCTGCTTTTATAAAATCCATTCGCGGTAGCGACCCAAATGGAGCTGTGTATTGGTTGGCACGAATGATTGAAGGAGGGGAAGATATCAAATTTATCGCTCGGCGTTTGCTTATTTTGGCTTCTGAAGATATAGGCAATGCCAATCCCAATGCCCTTTTGCTTGCCAACAGTTGCTTTGATGCGGTAAATAAAATTGGTTATCCCGAGGGTCGGATAATTCTTTCGCAAACAGCAGTTTATTTAGCCAATTCGGCGAAAAGTAATTCGACCTATACCGCTATAAAAAAAGCGCAACAAATGGTAAATCAAACAGGCGATTTACCTGTGCCTTTGCATTTAAGAAATGCGCCTTCTAAATTGATGAAAGAAATTGGATACGGTAAGAATTATAAATATGCCCACGAGTTTGAGGGTAATTTTACAGAAGAAGAATTTTTGCCCGATGCCATTAAAGGAACGGCCTTTTATCAGCCCGGAGCAAATAAGCGCGAAGAAGAAGATCGTAAAACGCTTAAAAACAGGTGGAAAGAAAAGTATAAATATTGAAAGATTCAGCAAATAACAGACGGTATCAATTTCTTTAAAAAAGAGACGCAAAATACTTGTTTGCTTGATAAAAAGCTTTTACTTTTGCAGTCCTTTTACAGGAAACGATTTGGTAGCTCAGTTGGTAGAGCATTTGACTTTTAATCAAAGGGTCCTGGGTTCGAGCCCCAGCCAGATCACTTATAAATTAAAATAGCGCTGTAAATCAATGATTTATGGCGCTTTTTTATTTTTGGTACAACATAATATAGCAAATTAAAAAACTGGCGAAAAAATCAATCGATCTTTGCTTTCGACTCACTAAAATAAGACATTCCTTTTGTAAAGAAAGTTAATCTTATTTTAATCAATTTATTTTGACTTTATAAGAAGAAGATGCTTTATGCTAATTTCTAGAGTATCTTCTTTTTTTATTAATACTAGCAAGTTTAATGATTAAATCGAACTCTTGAAGTTCTAATGGCATCACCGAAAGACGAGGCTGTTTAATCAATCCTATATTTTGAAGTTCCTTTTGTTCTTTAATTAGTTCTAGAGCTATAGGATTTTGAAAAGTTTCAACTGGCTCAAAAGTTACGGAAACCCAACGGGTATCATCCGTTGTTTTATCTTGATGTACTTCTTCGATAACTATCATTTTTCCCAGAACAGATTGTCCTGTTTGGCTGTGGTAAAACAAAACGAGATCTCCCAGCTTCATTTATTGAGCGTTTTCGCTTTCTTTGAGCAACATAGCCAGATTAAGAAATGAACGGAAATTAAACAAACCCAAAGCGGTTGTTTTGGTCGCCTTATCAATGAGGTGACCAAATTGCAACTTAAACTCTTTCAATTGTTTACCCCTACTTAAAATATATCCGTTGTGTTTTATTTCTGTCTCATAAGCGCTTAAATATCTTTCGATAGTTGAGGTGTCGACCTGAAAAAAATCGGCTAGCATTTTTTTTGTAAAACGGTATTCGCCCTCAAACAACATGCCTTCAAAACCAATATATTCCTGAATACGCCGGAGCGCGTATTTATTGTTTAGAATGTTTTGGCGTTCTATACCCGAATTTGTTAAGTCTTTATCCATTGTTAATATTTTTATTGTTATCTCAACCCATACAACTCCAAATAATTATCGCTTTTGCCTAATGCGCGCAGGTTGGCTTTTTGTGCTGCCGAAAGTTTAGCATAACGTCTGGCATACCAGTTTTCCACCTCCAATACATCTTCTGTATTTAAGCCATTAGCTTCATACACAAATTTGTCTATTTCTATTTGCTTGTTTAACAGATTGAATAATTTTAATAGATTTTAAGATAATAGCGTCCTAAATGATAAATAAAAAAACGAAAAAAGAGAATAAGTTTAAAGTATCTCAATTAAATTTGAGTTGCACAACAAAAATCATATTCTCTATGTCAAATATAATACTTTTTGGTCAAATAATTCAAAAATTAGACCGTATGTTACCCTCGAATCTTTGTGCCAAGAGTTTGGTTAATTACGTTGAAATCAAGCAGCATTTTGAAATATATTTTTTGGCTTTCTTCTTACAGTGCCCTGATGATCTACCAAGGATAGCTTCCGTGATTTTTTTAGGAGCAAAATAATTAGAAGAGACAGCAATGTTTTGGTCTTTTTTTATCCAAAAGTGAGGGGTTCACTTTGCGTGAAGCCCTCACTTGTAATTCTGTAAAGAAAAAAACATTTATTTTTATTTGTTACACAAACATGCAGCTTAACTTTACTTTAGAAAGTTGTTGATTTTCTCGAATAATTCGGTTTTATTTATCGGTTTGGAAATATAATCATCGCAACCCGCATCCAAAGCTATTTCTTTATCACCAGATATGGCATAAGCGGTTTGTGCAATAATCGGAATTGTAGGATGTGTTTTCTTAATGATTTCAGTTGCTTCTAAACCATTTAATATAGGCATTCGAATATCCATCAAAATTAAATCTATTTGAGGATTTGTATGCACGATATTGATAACTTCCTTTCCATCTTTAGCCCATATAATATTGAAATTTAGCGGAAGAAGCATAAATTCCAGCAAAGAAAAATTTGTTTCCTGATCTTCAGCGATTAAAACCGTTTTTATTCCCTTAATTTTAGCTTTATCTCGTGTAGGATTCTCGCTTATCTCTTCAATTGTTTTATCATGCATCATTGTGCAAGGAATAGTAAAATAAAAAGTAGTTCCTTCTCCTAATTTGGAGGACAACCATATTTTCCCGCCCAATAAAGTGATAATTTTTTCTGAAATGGCTAAGCCAAGACCAACACCATCGTGCTTGCGTGTATGCGAATCGTCGGCTTGACGAAAAACATCGAAAATAATGCCTTGCTGATCCTCCGCTATGCCAATTCCGCTATCTTCAACAGAAAAAATAAGCGATGGTGAGTTGTTTTCATTTGTTACATTAAAACCGTATTTTATATAGCCTGTATCTGTAAATTTAAGCGCATTTTTTAATAGGTTTAATAAAATTTGTTGAACACGCTGAATATCAGTTTTAATAATTAAGTTGGAATATTCATCTGGAATAGTGTATGACAGATGAAGATGTTCTTTGTTTAATTTGATTTGTTCTTCTTTTATGATTTGAAATACATCTTGTATAATACTGGCAATAGGATATTTGTCGTAGGAGATTTTAATTTCGCCAGTTTCTATTAACGTAATGTCGAAAATCTCATTTACAATACCTAATAAATGATTGCCACTTCTGTTTATTATTTTGCAAAAACTGATAATTTCATCCAGATCGCGTTCTTCCTCAACCAAATCGGAAAATCCTATAATGGCATTTAGAGGTGTGCGTAATTCGTGCGACATGGTAGCCAGAAAAGTGGATTTTAATCGATCAGATTCCTGTGCTTTTGCAAGCGCTTTTTTTAAGTGCTCTTCG
This sequence comes from Bacteroidales bacterium, assembly GCA_016929955.1. Taxonomy (GTDB): domain Bacteria; phylum Bacteroidota; class Bacteroidia; order Bacteroidales; family UBA12170; genus UBA12170. The sequence goes on from JAFGHU010000209.1 coordinate 7,503, forward strand.
TTTTGTTTTCGATCGATAGCAACACTTATTTGCGAAGCAATAATTTCTAAAAAATGCTGATCTTCTTTGGAATAGGCATTTTTATCTGTATAACTTTGAACAACAAAAGCACCTATAACATTATCGTTTTTGAGCAAAGGAACACCTAGCCAAAGCAAGGAATCTTTTCCTACACCTATAACTTTGTTTTGTCTTCTTAATTCTTGTAAATCATCAAAACTGATCATTAATGACTTTTTTTGCTCGATTAAATATCCGGTAAGGCTTCCTTCCATAGGAATTGATTCCATAAATACAAAATGGTCAGAGAAATAGGGCACTGATAAAGTACTTGTTTCTTTATTGTGAACAGCAAAATAAAAATTGCTGGCATCCATTAATCGATTAATCTCATTTTGGATAATTTGAAGCAATTTTTCAAATTCAATATCCTGAATTACTGCTTTTGTTATAGCTGAAACTATCGACTGCTTTAATTCGTGTTTTTTTCTTTGGCTAATATCGCGTATGGCTCCAACACGAAAAGTTTCTCCCTCAATAGTGTAGTCTTTAGCCTCCAATTCAACCCAAAATTCCGTTCCGTCTTTTTTTGTAAATAGCGTTTCAAAAGGCTTTGCATATTCCTTTTTGAGACTTTCTTTCACCGAAATATCCATTATCGGATTCTTTATGAGCATTGTAATCGATTTGCCTATCAATTCCGCTCTGGTGTATCCACTTAATTTTTCAAAGGATTGATTTACATCCTGAATGATTCCATTTTTCTGTATCATTATTCCTTCAAAAGTAAGTTGCGATAGGTTTTTAAACCGTTCATTACTTTCTTTTAATAAATGGAGTGCTTTTTTCTCTTTTGTAATATCTCGATTTACACCTCGTTTTCCTATAAATTCCCCTTCTTTATCAAAAATGGGCTTGCAGCTATGTTCCAGCCAAACTTCTTCTCCATCTTTTTTATTGATTAAGAAGATCATCTGATGTGGAGTTAAGTCGTATACCTCTCTTAAAAAATGTTGTGCAACCATCTCTTTATAATCCGGATGTGTAATCTCTACTAGTAAGTTGGTATTGTTTTCAAAATCAGAGGCAGAATACCCGGATGTTAATTCGCAAGAAGGCGAAATATAATTGTATTTCCCTTCGGGGCTAATCCAATATTCCCATTCAAAAGTATAATCTGCCAGGTAGCGGAATTTAGCTTCGCTTTGTTTGAGTTGAAGTTCTTGTTCTTTGCGTTTAGTAATATCGCGCATGGTTCCCAAAAAATAATTTTTTCCCTTGTAAAGGATATATTCAACCTTTCCTTCAATTATACTTTTACCTCCATCTCGTCGGTTTAAAACAAACTCCAACATTTGTGTAGCTTCTCCTTTAATGATTCTTTTTATCCTGTCGTTAAAACGAACCTTGTCGGCTTTAGAAAGCAAGTCGGTTTTAAAAATATTCTCTCCGATTAGCTCTTCTTTTCTAGCTCCAATAATTTGTTCTGTCCTGTTGTTTCCATCAATAATTTTTCCCTTACTATCTATTATAAATAGTCCATCAGGCGATTTATTGAAAAGCATTTGAGCATAATCTTGTTGTTCTTTAATTTCTTGAACGGCTTTAATTTCCTCGCTTATATCCTGTATAATCAGAAACATGCGTTTTTTTTGTTCAATGTCAATAGGAGACGCAAAAACCCGCACATCCTTTAATTCATTATTGGCTAGTTTATGCTTGAAAATAAGCGTGTTTGTGCTTTTTTTCAGGGCTTTTTTCATTAGCTTTTGTCTTACAATGCGTTTATTTGTATTGATATCTCCACAATGCAATTTCAGAAGTACTTCGCGGGGATAACCGTAAAAATCTATCGCGGCTTGGTTGGCATCAATAATTTTATGATCGCCATCTTCTTGTGGATCAACAAAGAGCATTATGGCATTGCTTTGATAAAACAATTTTAAATAGTTTGACCCTGTTATGGAGTCTGGATTATTAACTGATGTATTGGTTTTATTGGTTTGATCAGTTTTTTTCATAACACTATATTTTGCATTCTTATAGCATAACATTTCCACGTATTTTCAGGAAAGCATTTAATTTAAGTGATAAGTAAACACGATAAATAGGTGAGGAATAAACCCGCATATACTAGTGGTTAATCTTTCAAAAAGTATTCGCTGGGTCAAATTTAATATTATTTTAATAGAGAAGTAAATCTGCTTGTTTTATTTTAAAGATATTCAGATATTTAGAATAGATATAAACTAATTTAGCCTAGAATCACCGAAAATAAAAAAGCAAAAAAAAGCTGAACATATCGATTAGTCCAGCTTAATATTTATTTCTATAATTATGTATTATCCCTTGTAAAAAGGCAATTTAACAAGCACGGCTTTTAAAAGCTTATTTCTGACTTTAATATAAATTTCAGTTCCTAATTTATGGTAACCTGCATTTACATAGCCCATTCCTATTGCTTTGTTAAGTGAAGGGGATTGGGTTCCTGAGGTTACTTCACCAATCACATTTCCTTCGGCATCGCAAATTTCGTAATGCTGTCTTGGAATGCCTTTGTCAATCATTTCAAAAGCTTTAAGGTAGCGAGAAGGTTTATCTGCTTTAAGTTTTTCCATTTTATCACGATCGATAAAATCTTTGCCGTCAACAAATTTGGTAATCCAACCTAAGCCAGCTTCTATAGGAGATGTGCTGTCGTTGATGTCGTTTCCGTATAAGCAAAATCCCATTTCCAAACGAAGTGTGTCGCGAGCGCCCAAACCGGCTGGTTTAATGCCAAATTCAGCGCCTGCTTCCAGTACTATATCCCACAATTTTTTGGCATCTTTGTTTTTAACATAAATTTCGCAACCTCCTGATCCTGTATAACCTGTAGTAGAAAATATAACATCTTTTATTCCGGCAAATTCAATTTGTTGGAAAGTATAGTATTCCATATCAATCACATTCGCCGATGTTAGCTTTTGCATAGCTTCCAGCGCTTTAGGTCCCTGAACAGCCAATTGACTAAGTTCATCAGATGCATTTATTAGTTCTGTACCGATTTCTAAATCAAAAGCTTTGGCTTGTTCTACGCACCAGTTCCAATCTTTTTCGATATTGGCGGCATTTACAACCAATAAATAATGATCCTCTGCAAAACGATAAACAAGTAAATCGTCGACAATACCGCCTTTGCCATTTGGAAAGCACGAGTATTGTACTTTTCCATTGTTTAAAGCAGCTACATCATTCGAAGTAATGCGTTGTAAAAAATCGAGAGCTTTAGGCGTTTTCACCCAAAACTCGCCCATATGCGATACATCAAAAACGCCTAAGGCCTTACGGACGGTTTCGTGTTCAATTTTTAAACCTTCATATTGCACAGGCATTAAAAAACCTGCAAAGGGAACCATTTTAGCGCCCAATTCTTCGTGTATTTGTGTAAAAGCGGTGGTTTTCATTTATTATAGTTTAGCAATGTTTTTAAATAAAATTGATATTACAAAACGGGTTTGTAAAAAGCGCTGCAAAATTACAAAACTCTATCAACTAGCGATAAGGTTTAGGAAAAGATATTCGAGGAAGCTGCTTATTTTTAGCTGTTCAAAATAAAATGGCCCCAATATGGCGATGTAATTTCGAATAAGCTATGATTTAAATGCGGGACTGTGTTTGGCAATATGATAAAAAACCAGCAAAAGAAAACGCATTTTAGATTTCTTTTGCTGGTTATGGGTTTAAATTGAGTCGAATTCCAAGCATTAAGGTGTTGCACCTGGATGAAAACGATTTATTTCTTCAATAAATCACGAATTTCACCTAATAAAACTTCTTGTTTCGAAGGAGCAGGAGGAGCTGCAGGTTTTGCTTCTTCTTTTTTCTTCATCGAATTCATTCCTTTTACCATTAAAAAGATTGCAAAAGCAACGATGATAAAATCGATTGTTACTTGAATAAAACTTCCGTAATTTATACTCACAGCAGCAATTGCTTGTCCGGCTTCATCCAGAGATGCTTCCTGAATAACGAATTTTAAATCAGTAAAATTGACACCTCCTAAAAGTACGCCTAATGGTGGCATTAATACATCATTTACAAAAGAAGCTACAATTTTACCAAAAGCGGCACCAATAATTATACCTACCGCCATGTCTACTACATTGCCTTTCATGGCAAAAGCTTTAAATTCTTTAATCATTCCCATTTTTTCAAGTTTTTTATTAATAAATAGCTAGTTAACTTGTCGAAGATACTTATTTTTTTTATTCTAATTTATTTCTAGCTTTGACTAATTTTCAATTAACCAATACTAAAAACTATAAAATGAAACATTTTTTTATGAAAACAGTGTTTTTGTTTGCGGCTACAATAATGGCTCTGCCTAATGTAGATGCGCAAAAATACAAAACGGCAAAATCGGTCAATCAAGACATGAATGCCTTAGCACAAACCAATGCTTCTCAAGTGAAAGTGCATAAATTAGCACAAACTTATGGTGGAAACCAAGTGAATATCTATGAGTTTGGCACTGAAATAGGAAGTAAAGAAAAAACTAAACCAGCTATTTTTGTAATGGCCAATGCCGAAGGTGATAATCCATTGGCTACCGAAGCTTCTTTTGCTTTGGCCAATGCACTTTTGAAAGCAGAAAACACAGCGCGTTTTACATGGTATTTAGTGCCTGTGCTCAATGCGGATGCTTTGGATCATTATGCAGAAAATCCGTTGTGGGATAATACACGCAACAATCGTCCTTATAACGATGATATGGACGATGCTGTTGATGAAGATGGTCCGGAAGATTTAAATGGCGATGGATTTATTACGCAAATGCGCATTGCTGATCCACTAGGAATGTGGATTCCCGAAGAAGCTGATGCACGTTTTCTGCGCCGAGCAAATACGACTAAAGGCGAAAAGGGAATGTATAAATTGTACACCGAAGGTATTGATAATGACGGCGATGGAGTTTATAATGAAGATCCTATTGGAGGAGTAAACAGTGGACTTAATTTCCCTCATTTATTTAAAGCATCCAAAACAACAGGTGCCTGGCCGGGATCAGAACCGGAAGTGTATGAAGTGATGAAATTTATCTATGCTCATCCCGAAATTGCAGCTACGTTTACGTTTGGGTCTACCGATTTCTGTAGGCAAGCACCACAAGGTGGTCGTCGCGGTAGTGCCGATTTTACAAAGATAAAAGTACCTCGACGTATGGCCTCTCAATTTGGTGCTGATCCTGATAGGACCTATACGATGGATGAAATTATTGAATTGGTTCAACCTATGGTTCCTGATGGTATGGAAGTTACACCTTCAATGGTGGCTGGTTTTATGGGTTTGGGTGCTGCTGTAAATCCATTGGACGAAGATTTGAGATTTTATAACGAACTAAATAAAGAATACAAAGAATACCTTAAAGCAAAAGGTTTTGATGCAGAGCGTTTACCGGCTGAAAAAGCAAAAGATGGATCTTTTGAGTTGTGGTCGTATTATCATTTGGGCATTCCAACGTTTAGTTTGAATTTCTTTACATTGCCTAAAGCAGAAAAAGAAAAAAAGGAATCAGGTAGTGGAGTTAGCATCGATCAATTGGAAAAAATGAGCGCTGATGATTTTGTGGCTTTAGGCGAAGAAAAAATTGCTGCTTTTCTAAAAGAAAACAATGCTCCCGAACGTTTTTCTGCTGCTAAACTCATCGAAATGGTTCAAGGCGGACAGTTTTCGCCGGCGCAAATGGCCGGAATGATGAAACAAATGCCTAAACCAAAAAAAGAAGGCGAACTGGATGAAAAAACAAAAGCCTTTATTGCTTATGATAAAGAGGTATTAAATGGAAGTGGTTTTGTAAACTGGACTACTTTTGAACATCCAACTTTAGGAACTGTAGAAATTGGAGGAGAAAAAGATTTTGTAAGAACAACTCCTGATTTTGAAAAAGCAGAGGCGCTAATAAACGCGCAATTGCCTTGGATATTTGAAGTCGCTAAGAAATTGCCTCAATTAAGCATTTTAAAAACGGAAGTTGAACTTGTTTCTGCTGATATTTTTAAATTAACCGTATGGGTTCAAAACGAGCATTATTTACCTTTCCCAACAGCAATGGGAACGCGAAACAATCGTCCGGCGCCTGCAATTCTTCTTATTGATGGAAAAGATTTAATAATGCTTGAAGGAAAAGAAAGAACGGCTATCAATAGTATTGATGGTTTAAAAGCTTTGAAGTTTTCCTTTATGATTCAAGCTAAAAAAGGAACAACAGTAGCTTTAAAATTAGAGAGCAAATTTGCCGGTTCTGATCAAGAGCAAGTCGTTTTATCGAAAGACCAGAAATAAAAGGAATGTTAAACAGCAAAAAATAGTAAGATGAAAAAATATAACTCTAAAAATATATATTTATGCCTGCTGATTTCCGCTTTATTTATTGGAAATGCTGCAGCTCAGAAAACTGAAGTCCCCTTGCGCTTTGATCATTATTATTCGTACGATCAGATTGTAGATGCCGTAAAATCTTTGAACAGCGCCTATCCAAAATTAACAAAAGCGGTTTTGGTCGGAAAAAGCGATGAAAACAGGGAGATTTGGGCATTGGAAATAAACAATCCGGCCACCGGAAAAGCGAGTGAAAAATCGGGCGTTTATGTCGATGCTAATATTCATGGAAATGAAATTCAAGCCGGTGAAGTCGCACTTTATTTTGCCGATTATTTATTAAAAAATTACGGTGTTTTAAAAGACGTAACCGAAGTCGTCGATCGTAATGCCTATTATATTATCCCTATTGTTAATGTCGATGGCCGCTATCATTTTATGGCCGATGGTAATACAATGAATAGTAGTCGCTCTTTGCGCATTCCAAAAGATGACGATAGAGATGGACTGTTTGATGAAGATATGTACGATGATTTAGATGGCGATGGTAATATTTGTCAGATGCGCAAAAAAGTGGAAGGCGGAAATTACAAACTCGATGCTGAAGATCCCCGCATTATGGTGCGCATTCGCGATGGTGAAAAAGGTGATTATGTAATGCTTGGTCAAGAAGGAATCGACAATGATGGCGATGGCCGAATTAACGAAGACACAGAAGGTTATGTAGATCCAAACAGAAACTGGGGCTCGAATTGGCAACCCAATTATGTACAGCGCGGTGCCGGCGATTTTCCTTTTGAAGGTGTTGGATTAAAAGCAATTGCAAATTACATTGCCGAACGTGAAAATATCATTATTGTTTATGCTTTCCATAATAATGGAGGAATGTTTTTGCGCGGTCCAAGCACCAAAGAAGGCGGGCCATTAAGTCCTGCCGATATTGCTGTGTATGATGTTCTAGGAAAAAATGCTGAAAAAATGGTTCCCGGATATCGCTATTTGATCTCCTGGAAAGATTTGTATTCTACCTATGGCGATTTTACCGATTTTACCTACGATGCTTTTGGTGCTTTTGGTTTTGTTGGTGAATTGTTTCAACGCGAAACGGAAACCTACAGTACTGATGCAAAAAAAGCAGAAGCAGAGGAAGGTTTTGGTCGACGCGAAAATTATCCGCGCGAGCGTGAATTACTTGCGTTTAACGATCATTTAGCACACGGAAGTTTGTTTAAAGAATGGACTCCCTACAAACATCCGATTTATGGCGATATCGAAATAGGAGGGTGGATTAAATACAGTTCGCGTATGCCGCATACTTTTATGTTGCCCGATTTAGTTCATCGCAATGCATCGGCTGTTATTTATGCTGCATCGCAAACGCCCGACGTGAGTTTAGAGATTTTTAAAACAGAGAATATGGGTAAAAACTTAAACCGTGTTTATGTTCGCTTGCGCAATAGCAATGCCATTTCTTCGATGACGGACAAAGCCATTAAAGAAAAATTATATCCTAAGGATATGTTAAAAGTATCTGGCGCTAAAGTAGTTGCAGGTGGAAAATTGATCAATGAATATACAGCCGATATTCAATTTAAGGAATATAAACCCGAAGTTCAGTTTTTAAGCGTTCCAGGATATTCAACGGTAGAATATGCTTTTATTATTGAAGGCAAAGGAACTGTTGAGTTTGCTTACGAATCGCGCAAAGCGAGAAACGTAAAGCAAAGCATTAAGTTGTAAAATAAAAAGTCAGGGTTTCAATACAATGAAACCCTGACTAAATTAATCACACCTGAAAAGTATTATTGCAACAATTGAAACTGGAAAGTAATATGTCCGGTTTCGGCTTGCGTATTGTAATAATCGAGAAATCTCAATTTATATATTTCATCATCAGCAATTTTTACGAGAAAATAATTGTCTTCCGTAACATTATAGGTATTCGTTGAGCGGTTATATACTTTCCATTCGTAGCCAATGGCATCAACATTTGAACTGTAAGCAGCCGTTTTTGCATCGCTTAAACTAACTGTTTCGAAATTAGTATCTTCAATATGTGCCACGGTAATATTTGCTTGTGTATTGATTAAAGCGCCTACGGTTGGATATTCCATATACATCGTAACTCCTTCTGATTCGTAAGGAATTTCAGTAGTGTATTGCGTTAGCGCAATTTGCCAATCACCATCCGCCACTGTGTTTTCAACCAGCTCACTTTCAGGATTTACCGGCAGAACAAAATTGGCATAGTCAGCACTACTATTCACTACACCAGCCAAATCCTCATTGTTCAGATTAAATAAATACTGTACAGAATAAAAATATTGATTTTCCATAATTACATTACCATCTCCATCCGTCATCGGTTGACGCGTTGCCGGATCAAGTTTTGGGATTAATTTACCGTTCGCATCATTCATATTCGCTTCCACGGTATAAGTAGTGTAATCTTTTGGCGCAATGGTTTCTTCTTTTGAACAAGATTGCAAGGCCAGGCTTGCAATAGTCAGGAATAATACAAATTTTCTCATAATTTATTTTCTTTTAATTGTTTATTGATGTTTATTTAATGTTAAAATGATTTTTATAAAATAACTTCTTCCCCAACTTAATAGCTGGGTTTGATCAAAAATGGCTGTTCCGCCCTCTTGCAGCAATTCCACGATAGCAATATCCTGATTGTCAAATAAATTTTTAGCCCCTATACTTAGGTTTAGTTTTCTTTCCCAAAACGATTTTGTTAAAGTGATGTTTAGGTCCTTATACGAATCGATATAAAATTGAGAAAGGTTGTTTTCTTCCAGAAAATCGATAGGTTCTTTGCCTTTATAGGCATATTCTATACGTGTAGTAAAATCGTATTTAGGCAATTTATAGGTCAATGAACTCAAGAAATTATTGGTGTAAAAATAAGTGGTTTGCACGTTTTCTTCTTCATACATCAAACTTGAAATTCCTGATCGTGTAAAATTGGTGTTGAAACTCCATCGATTCGAAATATCAAGACTAATATCAGCTATCCATCCAATTGTTTTTACTTTTCCTTTGTTGATATTCGCCCAGGTTTGCGTAGTTCCGTTTTGACTAACAAGCGCAAAATCGATTTTATCTTTAATGTTATTGTAGTAGCCTTTTAATTCTGTTTTAATCAAAAATTGATCATCGTTTTTGTGGGTATAGATCAAAGAGCCATTCAAAGAATGCGAATATTCGGGACGCAAATCTTCATTTCCTTTGATATCATATCCCGCATGCGAAAAATCGAGATACATTTCCTTAAGCGATGGCGCTCTAAATCCTTTGGCATAAGAGGCTCTCAATTGCAGGTTCTCAATCAGATTGATCTTAAAATTGGCAGAATACAATAGAGGAGATGTAAATTTTGTATTGTAGGCATAACGAATACCAGGCTGCACAATAAATCCTTTCCAAAACTCATGCTTTCCGGTGATGAATACGGCATAGTCGCCAATATTTTGCGTGCCATTTGTAATGCGTTTTGCGGTCCCTGATTCTGTATTTAAATCGATTCCGGTTTGATACGAAATTTGAGAACTGATTTTATGGTTAAAAGTTGCTCTTGTCATAAAATTTACAAAAGCAGTAGTATCGCTATCCGCTTCCGCTTCAGTCAAATCCGTCATATCTTTTCTTACCGTTCGCATTACGCGATTATAATAGGAGATAGAAGATTGGATATTTGTTTGCATCTTTTTTGTATGCTCATAATCTAGAAAACCATTCAGGCTATAACGATCGGTGGAATAGTTGATGTCAAAGGCGTAAGGATTTGGAGTGCCTATTCCATTTATAGTTCCTTTATCCTTCATAAATTCATTAAAGTATTTTGCATTTAATCGATAATTGGCTTTTTTGGCTTGATAAGCATAGCGCATTTCGCCAATATACTGCTCGCTTCCACGCCATTTTGAAAGTCGCGTGTCTTCGTAGGTTGTTCCTGCAAAATAATTTCTTGCTCCGGAAACCGTAAAAATAGAATTGCCTTGCTTTAAAGAGCCATACAAATTGGCATTGAATGTTCCGGGACTCTCAGCATAAGTGCTTGCTATAAGCTCAGCTTTGTTCCATTTATTGTTTTTTGTGATGATATTTACCGTTCCGGCCAAAGCATTACTTCCGTACACTACCGACATAGGTCCTTCAACCACTTCAATATGATCGACGTTTTCCATAGTAATCTGACTTAAGTCGAGGTTGCCATCTAAACGACCTAGAATAGGAACACCATCAATCATTATTTTTACATTTTCGCCTCCGAGTCCAAGTATGCTAATATTCGAGCCAAAAGATCCACTTTGTTTTATTTTGATGGAGGGCTGCGCTTTTAAAACTTCCGCAAGGTTTGTAGCGCCTCTTTGCTGAATTAGTTTGGAATCGAAGACTTTGATGGAATAGATGGAGCTATCGCGGAGCATAGGCGTATTTTGACCTGTAACCACAATTTGTTCCAAAGAAAATACATCAGGCTCCAGTTCAATTCTTTTTAATGTTGTTGGATCAACAATTTTCTGATACGTTTTATAACCGATATAGGAAATCGTTAACTCTATATTTTCTGATCCGGTTAGTTCAAATTCTCCATTTTCGTTGCTAATCGTGTAGTTTTTTGTGTCACCATCAACTTTTTGTATGCAAATATTGGCAAAAGGGATAGCATCGCCATTTTGTTTATCAACAATCGTGAAGGTAGACTTTGTTTGGGCTAAAGAAATTGTACTTATAAAAAGGAATGAAAGGAATAGTAATTTGTTCATCAAGTTTTTATTTTGTGACGCAAAACTAGCTTTCAAAACTGTTTTAAGTTTGAAGTTTAAGCGCTTGTCAATGAATTTCGATGAATCAGTTGAAATTTAGAATGTTTCTATATAACCAAGGATTGTATTATTGGTTTAAGTTTTGATTTTGAGAGCGATGTAATTGTTGAGTTTTCTTAGTGTTATTCAGGGCTTCACTTTGAGTGAAACCCTGACTTTTTTGTTATTATCTTGATAATAAAATTTAGTTTATCAATAAGATGTTTAATATTAAGTAAGATCTAACAAATATATTTTGGTAATCAATTTTGTGTCTTGATCAAAATCAATAACAATAAAACTATCACAACCTTCGCAGGCCTGAAAAAGAATGCTGTAGTCTCCATTCTTATCAAGATTAAATTTAATATTTCCTAATTTAGAAATATTATCGCCTAATTTTATATTAATTCCTTTGATTGTTATGCTAGCATTTGTATTTATAATCTTAAAACTAGCAATTTCCATTTCGCCAGCACTATTAAACATGGAGCTAAAGTAAATATTGACACCAAGATATTTATAATCAATAAAGTCTCCAAAATTATCAATATCTACCGCAATTGGGTTTCCAAATAAACTATTCATTATTGTTTGGTCTCCTCTAGAATTTATAATACTTCCTAATGTTGTTTCCCAAATAAGTATATTGTTAAATTCGCTTGTTGTCAATACATTATAGCCAATTTGTACCGGGTTTGTATCTGTAAATATTAAGTCTGTACTATCATCTGGGTCGATCATAGTTTTGATTTCTTGACTATACATTAGATTCGTGGAAATAAGCAGTAAAATAAATAGTGTCTTTTTCATGATATTGCGCTAGTTTTATATTCAAAGGTAGTTTTTTTGCAAATACCTAGTTTTATTGTTGCGGATTACAAGTCTTTATTAGATCACTAGCGTTTTGATGTTACAAAAAAAAGTTCTTTTAAATAATTGACAGATAAGGTTTGTAGCGGTTTTTCAGGGTCAAACGATTTGAAAAAAATAGTTTTGCCAGTACAAGACTATTATGAGCTAATGAAAATGTGTTTTTGCGCAGATTGCTAGTAATTTCAACTTGAAATTTTCAGTTTTAATTTTTTGCTTAAAATCGGCTTTTTTGTTTCTTTAGAAAAGACACCCTAATTTCCCTTTGTGTGTCTTCGTGCAGCCCTTCGTGTGACTTAGTGGTAGAAAATTATAAAAGGTTGAACCGCAAAGGTGCTCTTCCATAGGAATGCCTTTAGCAAAAGGATTTTTTAGACAGACTCCTTTCTCTTCTCCTCAATCTTCGCTTTTTCTTCCGGTGTTTTTACGCTAATAGCTCTATAAATGCTGTCCTTTCCAAAGCGCAAACGGATTTTATCCATGGCCTGATACAAATCGATGCGTTC
>JAFGHU010000024.1 GCA_016929955.1 Bacteroidales bacterium
AAATCAAAAATGGGTGTTCCTTGTTCTTAAATCAAGATTTTACCGAACACCAATGGTAAATCTAAAAAGGGTTTGACTCCACGGTCAAACCCTTTTTATTTTTGTTGATCTTTTTTACGATTTGTAAAAGAAATACAGTTGTGATTAGTGTTTAATAAAGCGATCTTGAAAAATTACTTCATCATAATCAAATAGTCTTAAAAAATAAATGCCATTTGGTAGATTAGAAATATCTATAGATTGGTCCATTGTTTTTATCAAAATTTTACCTGTAATATCTAAAATATCAACGATTTGATTATCGCTTTTATTTCTAATGTGAATGCTATATTGAGCAGGGTTTGGATAGATCACAAAATAATCAGCTGTATTTTCCGGTTCAAAAAACAGATTCGATTTGTTCGTATAATTTATCGGATAACCATACAGCGCTATTTCATTAATATAGGCGTAAATGGTATTGTATTCTGATACCAATAAATAGCGTGTACTTACTCCTAAATCAACCTTTCTCCATTGTTTATAAGAAGAAGTATTGTAAGTTACAATTTCTGTCCAATGATCAGGTGTTCCGACAGAAATATGAAAATCGGCTGTATACTGCATATCGTGCAAATAAGCAAAATCGATATAATACGCTTCTCCTAAATCAATCATCGCTTGGAAAGGGCCTCCACTTATACGCTTTGCGGGCAACCAACTTTTGCTTTTTGGATGCGAATCAGTATAAGGGTCGCGATATTGTTCGTCTACCAAATATTTCGGACTATAACGCGATCCGCCATCTACTAAATCTGTTATCATTGCAGTATTTAAAACTATGCGTTCGACCACTGGTGCAGGAAGTACTTCTACATTTATAAACAAGGAATTAGTTCCACCATTTTCGTCCACAGCACGAACTTCAAAAGCAAAATTGCCCATTGTGCTTATATCTGGCGATAACTCCAAATTTGCCCGGCCATTTTCTAAATCGAGTAAGGATACAAAATCAGGGGCATTAAGTAAGGAAAAATTGATTATATCTCCATCAGCATCTGATGCTACAATTTCGACAGTCGAGCTTTTCCCGGCTTCCAAAACGATATCGTCTGTATTTTCAAAAATCGGCAAACGATTCGTGTTATTTACGCTAACGGAGATTGTTATCGAGCTCTCCAAACAAGCATCAGAAGCAGTAAGTATAATATGGTCATACTGTCCGGCATCATCAAAATCAGGCTGTAAACGAAGCGTGAAATTTCCCGCTTCATCTTGATTTATACTTAAGAAACTCGGTGCATTTTCTGTAATCAGACTAAGTGATCCACAAGATTCAAAAGCATCATCTGAAATACTAACAGGAATATCTTTTGTCTCATTTTCATTCAGTAGGATAGGAGCAATTGCCTGAATTACAGGTGCTTGATTTTGAATGTCTTCATCCAGATAGCTGATTTCTATCCCGTTTATTTTGGCATTGTTTTCTATGGCCAGTAAATCCAAATTCAGTATTTGATCTTCAACCAATACCTCAAAACTTTTTTCTAAAGCACTGTAGCTTGCTACTTGATAAATATTGAAAGCATTCAAAACTTTGCTATTTTCCAGAAAAACATCAAAAATTCCTGTTGTTTCATTAGCCACATCGTCGCTTTTTTCAACAAAAAACAGCTTTACTTTATATCTGCCATTTGCGGTAAGCGGGAAAGCAAAATGCATTTCCGTACCATAACGATAAGGTCCAAAAAGATTATCAGGCGCAGTAGTTTCGTTTACTCCACTCCAGGACCAACTTCCTGTTCGTAAAAAGTAATTGCTCGAATAAACGGCCGTTGAGTTTAGGAGATCATCTTCCCAATTTATTGGCTCTTGCAGGAGTTCAGGGCCACCAAAATTAATGCGATACACTATGCGGCCGGGGGTTAAAGTGGGCTGATTAATAGTAAGTTCTAATAATTGAGAGGCGGGAGAACCAAAGCCATCATCCGCAGTTATTTCTATGGTATATTGGCCGATATCTGTAATTTTAGGCTGTAAGTCTAGCCATGTTTCGCCCAGATCATTTTTAATAATTTTAGCGAAAGAAGGCAAGGGATCAGCAGCATAAAACAAAGAATCGTTATCTGCATCAGTGGCTGTTATTTCTAATTCAAATTTTGATGCGGCTTCCAAACTAAGCGTACTTTCAAAAAACAATACAGGATTATGATTATCAGGCTCTTGTACAGAAAGTTGAACGACTTGGCGGTCGTAAGCATGATGACTTTCGTCGTAAACTAATATGCCAAATTCGTAAACTCCTTTATCCTCTGCTGAAGGATTTAGAATTAATTCTGCAGTTCCGGAGCTTAATTCGTTAAGCACAACAAAATCTGGTAAATCGCGACTTTCAAAATGCACCAAATCATTGTCTGCCGTTACCGCAGCTAAAGAAATGCTGCTATTGGATAAAATATCAACCAATAGGGAATCGATTTTCTGCAGAACCGGAGCGGCATTAAACGTATGTGATAATCCCATTTGCGGCCCCAATGCTTGATACTCTTCAGGATTTGCCGGTGAATTTATAAAATTGCCTTCGTCGATAGTGTATTGAAAATCAGTAATCTCGCTCAATAGGTTGTTTGAAACATCAAGCAATCCCAGCGTTTCAACAGCGTTGTTAAAGAATACAATATCAGTACTATACAAGTTGTCTCGGATAAATAAATCGTTGAATTCGTTTCTGTTTTCAATAATTTGGGCATTCTGAATTTGATCAAAGAAATTGGCCTCAAATACATTGGCGGCATAGGGCAAAATGGCATATCGATCATCTATAAATATTCCCCTGTTATTTTGTATATAATTGTTTTTGAGTTCGATATCGCCGTTCCCGAGCACAATTACACCAAATCCTTTGGCGTTAATAATAATATTATTGTAAACTTTGGCGATCGTATTGCTTCCAATCTGGAGTCCATTGTTTTGCATGGCTAAATCTGCAATCCCAGCATTTACAAATAAATTATTGTAGATTTCAATATCTTCAACACTATTGGCAATTTGTACGGATTCCCGTAACGTATTGATAACGCAATTATTATATACGCGTAGATGATGAAATTCCATACCCGGAGAAAGGGTTTCGCCAATATACATTCCCTCCGCTAAATCGTGAATATAAGTATCGTGTATACTTAAATTTTTAAAGATAGGATAGGGAACAGGAGGATCGCCGCCAAAATCTTTTTTGGCATAAATACCAAAAAAGGTAGAGGCAACACCTTCAATTTCTATAAATTCGGCTTCGCAGTCGCTACTGTACTCACTAAAAGTTAAACCGCTGGTAGCTGCCGTGAGTTTAAAACCATAACGGACATTTGGATCGCCGCTACCACTTACTTTGATAAATTTACAATCTTCGAAAGTCAATGCTCCCCAAGCATTTGTGTTGATAATTACCTGTCCGCCTTCGTTGATAAATACTATGGGATTATTTTCGTTGCCTTCAAATCCCTTAAATTTTAGTGTTTCTGTTCTATCGGCACGGATTTTTATTGTGTCGCCACCAATAGGAATAGGATTGAGGCTTGACGGTGTTAGATAGGTTGTTTCTTTTTCTACGAAGAATACATTTTGAGCTTTTGAAAATTGCGTGCTTAGTATGAGGCCAAGAGTCAATACAAAAGCAACGGAAAAGAATAACTTTTTCATCGTTTTTTTATTTTAGTTAAATTAAGTACTACCAGCTAATTGCAAATAGTATCGACCCTTAATAATGCAATTATACTGATATAATTTCATTTAGTTTTCACTAATGTAC
>JAFGHU010000210.1 GCA_016929955.1 Bacteroidales bacterium
TGCTTTGGTTGGCCATTTGGTTTATAGTACTCGTGCACACGCAAAAATTAAATCGCTCAATTGCTTTCAAGCCAAAGCATTAGAAGGTGTTAAAGCTGTGCTTACGCATCGCGATATTCCGGGCGTTAATCAAATGGGTCCCATTGCCAAAGACGAGCCTTGTCTGGTAGAAGACGAAGTGACCTTTATCGGAGCACCCATTGCTTTAATTGCTGCCGTTGATATAGAAACGGCTTATAAAGCAGCTCAGCTTATCGATATTGAATACGAAGATCTGCCGGCTATTTTAAGCCTGGAAGATGCCATGGAAAATGGCGAAACTTTTCAAAAAGCACGTAAGATTGAAAGAGGGAATTGGGAAAATGAGTTGCAAAATGCACCTTTTCAGTTAGTTGGAGATCTGCGTACAGGCGGACAAGAGCATTGGTATTTAGAGACCCACACTTCGCTGGCTATCCCCAAAGAGGGAAAAGAAATAGTGGTATATAGTTCTTCTCAACATCCCGACGAAACACAAGCCGTTGTTGCCGAAATTTTAGGCATTAACCGTAATTTGGTTGAGGTTGAAGTGAAACGTATGGGTGGTGCCTTTGGCGGTAAAGAAACACAAGC
The DNA here is from genome assembly GCA_016929955.1 of Bacteroidales bacterium. Classification (GTDB taxonomy): domain Bacteria; phylum Bacteroidota; class Bacteroidia; order Bacteroidales; family UBA12170; genus UBA12170. Next base: position 613 of record JAFGHU010000210.1, read on the forward strand.
CAACCATATTGCTGCCTGGGCTTCGCTATTGGCGAATCATACACAGCAAGCGGTGGAGATTCACCTAAGTAGAGATATCGATCAATTGATTACGGGGAAAAGACATCCGTTTTATTCGACCTATGAAGTTGGTTTTGATGAAAATGGACATATTTTAGGCCTGGATATGATGCTGAACGCCAATGGTGGTTCTTCACTCGATTTAAGTATGGCGATTTTAGAACGTGCTTTATTTCATATTGATAATGCCTATTTTTTGCCTGCTGTTCGTGTTCAGGGTTTGGTTTGGAAAACAAATATCCCTTCAAACACTGCTTTTCGTGGATTTGGTGGCCCACAGGGAATTGCGCTCATCGAAAATATTATCGATCGGATTGCACGTTTCTTGAAAAAAGATTCCGCAAGCATTCGTCAGCTCAATTTTTATGGCCAAAACGAAAGAAATACAACGCCTTATGGTCAGATTATAGGTGTTAATCGTTTGCCACGCATTTACGAGCAATTGATGAATTCCAGTGCTTATTTCGAACGAAGATCAGAAATCAATCTATTCAATACCAAAAACGAATATATAAAGCGGGGTATGGCTATGATTCCGGTTAAATTCGGAATCTCATTTACTACCTCATTTTTAAATCAGGCCGGAGCTTTGGTAAATATTTATCAAGATGGAAGTGTAAATATTAACCATGGCGGAACCGAAATGGGACAAGGCTTGCATACAAAAATAAAGCAAGTGGCGGCTGATGTTCTGGGCATTGATGAAAGCAAAGTAAATATCACGGCAACAAATACTTCAAAAGTGCCAAATGCTTCAGCAACTGCTGCTTCATCAGGAACAGATTTAAACGGAATGGCCGTTAAAAATGCCTGCGATAAGTTGATAAATCGACTGTCGGACGCCTTTGGCCAAAAGTTTCCTAACAATAATGAGGCTCTCGTATTTGAAAATAACAGCATAAAAGGCGGGAGCTATGAAATAGGTTTTAAGGAATTGGTTCAATTTGCTTATTTACAGCAGTATAGCTTAAGTGCTACCGGTTTTTACAAAACACCCGATATTCATTTTGATAGAGAAAAAGGGCAGGGTTCTCCATTTCATTATTTTGCTTATGGAATGTCTGTTTCGGAAGTCGAACTGGATACATTCACCGGAAAGCATAAGATCTTACGCACGGATATTTTGCATGATGTAGGTAATTCTATCAATGTACTTATTGATAAAGGGCAAGTGGAAGGGGCTTTTGTTCAGGGACTTGGTTGGGTGTCTTCCGAAGAAATGAAATACGACAAAAAAGGAAATTTATTAAACCATTCGCCGGACACCTATAAAATTCCGGCAATAACAGATATTCCCATCGATTTTAGGGTAGCGCTTCTTGATGATGCACCAAATGAACATGTCATTAAAAAAAGTAAAGCTGTTGGTGAACCCCCGTTTATGCATGGCCTTTCTGTATGGCTGGCGTTGAAAGATGCCGTTTCAGCGGTAGGAAATCATCAATTCGAACCGATTTTTCAGATTCCCGCTACGCACGAACATATTGCTATAAACTGCGATAAAATAAAAAGCCTATTGAATAAAACTAAAACATAGCAAGCTTTTTTGATATATTTGCACGCATAAAAAAAACGAGGAATGAGAAAAATTATGGTGTTTATTTTGGCTGCTACTTTGGGATTGACAGCCTGCGATAAAGATGACAATGATGCTGCTGCACAATTGGAAATCGATAAGGAAATTATTGAAAACTATTTAAGCGTTAATCAGTTAACTGCCGAATCTACGGCGTCGGGTTTGTATTATATTATTGATAATCAGGGCGATGGTGTTAAGCCGTCGATCAGTTCAACTGTAACCGTTTCGTATACGGGTAAATTATTAGACGGAACCGTTTTTGATAGCGGTACGGCTAGTTTTCCTTTAACAAATGTAATTGTGGGTTGGCAGGAAGGTATTCCTTTATTTAATGCCGGAGGAACTGGTCAACTGATTATCCCCTCGTGTTTAGCCTATGGAACTCAAGGGAGTGGATCAATACCTCCCAATACAGTATTGATTTTTGATATCTATTTGATTAGTGTTAAATAATGGTTCAGCATCGTTTTCAAAAAAAATTAGCCTGGCTAATTGGTATAAGTACGCTGATACGACTGATTTTAGCCTATGCAGTTGAACTTGGAAACGACGAAGTATATTACTGGACTTACGCCCTTTATCCGGATTTAAGTCATTTCGATCACCCACCAATGGTGGGTTTTTTTATCCAGCTTTTTTCGCTAAATCTGCTGTTCGGTAGTGCAGTTTTTATTCGTATTTCATCCCTTATATTTGCAGGAATAAATACCTGGATATTTTTTCAAATCGGAAAGCAAATCAAAAACGAAATAAGCGGTTGGTACGCCGCCTTACTTTACACTGCTTCTTTTTATACAAGTATTATTGCAGGTGTTTTTATTTTACCCGATACCCCTCAGGTTTTCTTTTGGTTGCTGAGCATGTATTTGATGTTGGATATTTTGCCCGACAAAGATTTAGTTTCATCCAGCAAACGAAAAATGCTTGTATTGGGCATCGTAATTGGCTTGGGAATGCTATCCAAATACACTTCGGTGTTTTTATGGGCCGGCGCCGGACTCTATATTCTTTTTTATAACCGATTGTGGTTAAAAACCTATCAATTCTATCTAAGTGTTTTGCTATCCGTCGTTTTGCTACTTCCGATAGTAATTTGGAATTTGCAAAACGATTTTATCAGTTTTACTTTTCAGGGCGAAAGAGCCAATATTTTTAGTGCCGCTTTTCGTTTTGATTTTTTAATGGTTGAGCTTTTTGGCGAATTTCTTTACAATAATCCGATTGTTTTCGCTTTAGCCTGGCTTGCTGTTTGGAAAGGATTTTTTAGAAACGATTTTATCGAGAAGAAGCGCTTTGCATTGTTGCTTTTTTTGTCTTTGCCTTTAATTCTCACTTTTTTATTTGTGGCCTTATTCCGCCATACTTTACCGCATTGGACGGGGCCGGCCTATCTTTCGCTGATGCTAATTGCCGCTGTTTATATGGGTGTAAGATTTCAAACTAAAATGCCTATTGCGATTAAATCTGCCCTTATTTTAATTGCTGTTTTTGTGGGTTTAGGTGTGGGACAAATTAATTTTGGAATCGTAAATACACAGAAATTTTTAGCGAATGATCCAACATTAGATATGTTTGGTTGGAAGCAATTAAATAGAAAAATAAAGCCTTTATTTAAAAAAGATAGTGCTGAAGGTAGCATGCCTAAAAACGCACCAATTATTTCCTGGCGCTGGTTTCCTGCTGCTCATTTAGATCTTTATGTGGCAAAACCGAATGGGAAAGTGGTGAAAGCCATTGGCAGCTTAGAACGTATTCATAAATACGCCTGGATGAATAAGCAAAGAGGTGGATTTACGCTAGGAATGGATGCTTATTTTATTACGTTTAGCAACGATTATGAAGATCCAAGTAAAAATATTTCTAAATATTTCGAAACCGTTCAAGAGCCCGATACTATTGCAATTGAGCGCTCGGGGATTATTGTAAAAGAAGCCTATATTTATCGTTTAAAAAATCTGATAGAGATTCCAACTAACGCGTTGGATTAGCGCTTAAGCTTAGTCATACGATGACTCAAGTCATCGTATGACTAAGAATGGAGTTTTATTCTTTTTTTTATATTTAAGCGCATTGATGGATACATTATCAGCCTCCGTATTCATAGTCATTTAAAAACCCTTTCTATAAATAAGCCACGGTGTGCCTTTAAGTCACGCCGTGGCTTTTTCGGAATCATTCCAAAACACTTAGAAACATTCTAAATTTACAATATAACAGCCAGTAAAACAGACGATTAAAATTTGATCAAAAAAATAATTGCATTTTTTGGGTAATGTTTTTCTGTTTTTTGCCATTAATAATAAAGGAATATGTAATAGGAACATAAAAAAATAAATTTTAAACCAAACGCTTATGGCAAAGATTCGATGGTATTATCGATGATAAATTTTACAAATGTGTAAGCCAATACAAATACGTTTATCTCAAATTTCCGTACGTTTATACATTAGATATTAACGCTTGATAAATTATCCGTATTTAATTTTTAAAAATAACTACCTTTACTGATGTAAAGTAAATATAACAAGCCCAATAGGTTCCATAAGTTACTTATCAATTGGATAAAGATTCGATAATTAATATTCATCCATAAATAATAAAAAAATGAAAAACAATTTCTACATGCTATTCATAATCTTGAGCTTATTTTTAATCGGATGCGACAAAGAAAAAGAAGAAGTAATATGTTCAGCAGCAGGTTTTCTATTCTTAAATGAAGATGGCGAAGATTTATTTAGCAAAAACACGTTAAACTATTTAGAACATTCTGATCTGGTTGTTTATACCCCAGAAGGCGATGTGTTTCCTATTTATTCTGATACAATCAACAATAAAAACTACTTTAGTTTTGGTATAAATGGCGCCGAAAATCCTGGTGTATTTAGCACAACTTTTTTACAATTTGGAAGCATTACTATTGATACAATAACAGCAAAATTTATTGAGGTAGAGAATTCCTTGTTTATAAATGAGTTGTTCTATAATGGCGTTTTAATAGAACAAAATTCGGGCGTAACAACATGCGGAACCCAAACCCATGAAATCGTTATTTTTAAAGAATAATTTTACCAATATTAAGCCATTTTACTGAGTTAAAACACACTTATCTATAAATTAGCCACGGTGTGCCTTTAAGTCACGCCGTGGCTTATTCGGAATCATTCCAAAACGCTTAGAAGCATTCTAAATTTACAATATAACAGTCAGTAAAACAGGTAAATAAAATTTGAACAAAAAATAATTGCATTTTTTGGGTAATGTTTTTCTGTTTTTTGCCATTAATAGTAAATAGGAATAGCTTATACGGGTTCCTATAAAAACACTATTCATGAATTAAAAACAGCACTATGAAGAAACACATTATTAAAATTTCACTATTCTTAGGCATCTCTTTTTTGTTTATGCAATGTTTAAAAAAAGATGAAATTCATTTATAAGCAGAAGAGATAGCAATAGTAAAAATTAAAGAGGCAAAGGCCTATTTTGAGATCCAATTCCAGCCAAGTATAAATAGTACCAAAGCTGATTTAAATACAAGTGAAGGCAAATCGAAAAGGCATACACTTAAGAAAAATTTGGATTGGGAAAAAGCCTACACAAAGCTTATGCAAAATGGAGAGTTAGGTGTTTATGTTCCGGTGTTATATGATGAGGATACTTATTTCATTAAAGGAAAATGGGCTTGGCATTCGTTAAGCGGATTAACTTATGTGCTAATCTATGAGAAAGAGAAAGGAAAGAAAAGTCTGGAAGTTGTTACTACTTTTCCGGATGCTGATTACCTTTTAGCTGATGAAAAACCGGAAGTGTTTTCCGGAGTGGTTTATGTAGAAGACTGGAACGGAAAATTTATAAAATCTATCCGGCATTTTGATGGAAAGATGTATTTATTGCAAAACCTGAATAATTCAAAGAGCAGTTTATATACCTTGTGTTCAACTGTAATTGATTGGTATACATGCTCTTATTATAGTTGTAATTATAATTATTCGGAAATTGTCTATTATGTTTGTGATGATTCAAGCGGAGGAGAACCTATCGTAACTACGGTATACAGTCCATCTGGAGGCGGAACAACAACTCCCACAGATACAAGCGAAGAGTGCAATTGTGATATTTGTCCTGTTTGCGGTGCTTGTTTGGAAACAAGCTATAAATATGTTCCTGCCGATGATGATACGGTTGACCCAACAGAAAACGTGCCGGATTGCCCGACTTGTACATGTCCCGTATCTCAACCAGAAGTGATTATTGATCCTTCATTTGAGGACACCAAAGCTGAGTGTGTGTATAGTAAGTTACATGCATCAAGCAATGGTTTTAAAACGGCAATTCAAAAATTCGACGGAGAATTTCCGGTTGCTCATTTGGAATTGAAAATTGACATCACAATGACTTCCAATACCCGAAAAGCATATACAACGCCTCCATCTAACTATATAATAAGTGTTGTTTTGAATGGCAATCCAACAAGTGATGCGAGTTATCAACAAAGACCAAATTTATTAGTAGCTAAAACGATTATTCATGAAGTTATACATGCAGAAATGTTCAGAAAACTCTTGTCTATTGCAAATAATGGAGGTGATCTGGGTGGACTTACTTCCCAAGGTTTGACTAATATGCTTTCCAATGGAGATTATCCAGGGATTTTTGATTATTATACGAGATTTGGTGTAAATGGATTTCAGCATGTTCAAATGGCCGCCCATTATCGTGATGTAATTGCAGATGCGTTGCAGGAATTCGATAATAGTGCCCATTCCAGACAGTTTTATGAAGACATGTCTTGGGAAGGTTTAATTTATAGTAATGATCCAACATGGTCTGAATTGTCATTAACTGAGAAATCCAGAATTCTGAATGTTCTCAATGCTTATTTAAACCTGAAAAAAAATGAAATATGTCAGTAAATAAAAATGTAAAAATGAGAATAACACTAGTAAGTATTTTCATTGGGATATTTTACATTTCAGCTTTTTCTCAAAAAGAACCGGTTTACTTTATGTTTATTTCAAACTCGAATGAAACATTTTTTAAGGATAGTGGCTCAGGAGAGATGATAAAAGAACTAACATATAGGTTAACAAGGCTCAATGATGAAAAAATAATTTTCTTTATTAAAGATTTAATGTTTGTTTATGATAAAACTCAAATAGATAAAGATGAAAGTTTTCAAATAAACAAGAATATAGAAAAGAAGGATTTTTTGCTACCTGAAGATGTAGAAAAATATATTAAATGTTTGCAAAAGAAAAGCCCCTTTGGAAATAAATCAGGGGAATTTCTGAACATGTTTATTGCTTTTGAGAATGAAGACAAGACATTTAAATTTTACCAAGTGAAATGGCAATATTATATTGAATGAGTAAGATTCCTTGCTTTTGAATTTTGGAATTAGTTACTATTTGAAGAAGTTTTTATATACAAAACACTTTTTAAAGAAGGGGGTTTTAACAGGATTTAAAACTAATGAGATTGTTTTACAATGAATAATAAATTGATTGCAGAAGTTTATGATGAAAAGCAAACAACAGATTTTTTTGTGTTGTATGCCTACTATAGAGAATTTCCAACAGGTAGCTTGGATGAAGAACAAGAAATGCAAATGTTGAATGATTATACAGATGAATTAGCTCTAGCATTGCAACAATATGATCAGACTCAAGGAGTAAATAACACTGTTGATTTTTACTCTGAAGCTTTGAATTATTATTTTTCAAGACTGTTAAATATACCCACATACTCCTCTGGAGGTGATGAGTATAAAAAATTGTTTGATTCATCCACAAATTGCAATTAAATGAGAAAATCTAAGTACATGACAAAAAATCACAATATTTTCTAAACAATACTAAATCGTTGTTATTAAGTATTTTAGCTAAAGCATTTAACCCAA
>JAFGHU010000211.1 GCA_016929955.1 Bacteroidales bacterium
AAATCAGATGAAAAACCACAGTTTACTTCCGTAAATGAGGATTTTGAAGAAGATTTTAACGAAGAGTTGGATCAAAAAATGAGTTTTCAAAGCTCTCGCGTCGTGTTTTCAGCATGGAATTTACATAAAAAAAGCGATTAACCCTGAGATTAATCGCTTTTTAAAGCACGGTTATTGCTGCTTAAAACAAACCGCCTTGCTGATAAATTTCCAGCTGAACTTCGTAAAAAGGGTTGGCTTTAACTTGCTTGTTTTTTGTTTTATTCGTGATAAGGCCGGTTTCAAAATTTACTTTAATTAGATCTCCATCTTCCAACTGTAAATCATCAACAGATTGATAAGTCATAATAGGGAAGGCTGCATTTATCGCATTTCGTTCGTAGATTGCGCCAAACGATTCGGCTATAATAGCCTGTACACCAAGCGATTTAAAACAATCAACAGCCTGTTGACGCGAACTTCCGCTTCCGAAATTCTTAGTAACTACCACAATATCACCGGCTTTGGCTTTTTTGGCAAAATCTTCATACCCTTTTAAATTATCAAAGGTGTATTGTCCCATTTCGTTGATATCTGTAATGGCCAAATAGCGATTATGAAAAATCATATCCGTATCAATATTGTCTTCTTTAATATACCACACGCGACCTTCTATTGCTGTCGATTTTTCTTTCGATGCTGAACTATGAAGCGCTTTTTCCATTTTTGCCAGCTTTTCTTCGGGATGAAAAGTTAATGGTGTTTCAGGAATATGATATTCGTCGGTAATATAACCGGCAACTGCAGAAGCTGCGGCAGAAGCAGGCGAAGAAAGATATACACTTCCTTTTCCTTGTTTTCCCGGAAAATTACGATTCCCTGTACTTATCGTTACCTCTCCGGGACCGTTTTGACCAACCTGACCGGCAGCGCAACCTGCGCAACCTGCATTAGAAACTAAGGCTCCGGCATCTTTAAAAATAGCAAAAAGTCCTTCTTCCATCGCCTGACGCCAAACATCATCGGTTGAAGGGACGATTTTTAAAACAACACCCGGGGCTACTTTTCTTCCTTTTAAAATGCGGGCAACTTCGCGCATATCTTCAATCCTGCCATTGGTACAACTACCAACAAAGGCAGAATCGATTTTAATTTTAGTATCCTCAGGAATGGCCATTGTATCATGTGGCGCTCCCGGTTTGGAAACCATAGGAACAAATTGGGTAGCATCAATTTCTATTGTTTGTGCATAAATCGCATCATCATCAGCGGCTAGCTTTGTTATTTTTCGTCCACTTGCTTTTTCGGCAAAGGCTATAATATCATCATTGGGAGGAAAAAGGAGTATGATAACACCCATTTCTGTTCCCATACTGGCAATGGTAATGCGATCGGAGAGACTCAATTGATCTATGAGCTCGCCATACAATTCTACAGAATAGCCAAGCAATTGATTGGCTCCGAATTTATTTAATAAATTTAAAACAATGTCTTTTGCCGTTACATTTTTGGGTGCTAAACCTTTAAAAATTAATTTGATAGACTCCGGAACTTTAAACCAAACTTTTCCGCGATTAAATGCCGCAGCAATATCTTGGTCGCCCATTCCTTGTCCAAAAGCACCAATAGCACCTAAAATATTGGCATGCGAATCGGTTGTAACTGCTGTGGAACCGGGAACAACTATACCTTCATTTATCATGGTATGTGTGCCAATTCCATTGTCGATATCATAAACTTTTACGCCATTATTTCTAGCCCAAACACGAACAACCTGTTGATTTACAGCATATTTTTGATCAGAACCGGTAGGATTGGTATCGAATGTAAAAAATGTTTTTGAAGGATCGTCGAGTGCTAAATCTTTTTCGATCATAGTTTTCACCACATTTGGACCTCCAAAATCACGTGCAGCACGTGCATCAATTTCGATATCAACAATATCGCCGGGTTTTACGGTTTCGTATTTGGAATGTTGAGCAATGATTTTTTCGATTAAGTTCATTTCTAAGTACTTTAAAAAAGTTTTATTTTTTAAGGGTAAAATCTAAACTAAACTTTAAGTCGTTCTTTAAAAGGCAAGAAAGTCATAAAATCGGCATGATGAACGACATAAGCTTCCGTTGTTCGTTTTACCATATTACCTTCACCGGCATGGGCAGCAATAATATGACATATTTCGGCAGGAACGCCGGCCTGTTCGGCTATTGAAACTCCCGAAAAGGGATGACGCAAGTATTTTCCGTAATTGCCTTGGACGGCATTTCCGTTTTCATCCAATTCGTATTCCAATAATTTTCCAACATCAGCCAAAATTGCTCCGGCAATTAACACGTCCATATCAACAGTAAGTTCACCATGATACATTTGATTTATTTTTTGACCGGCATCGCGAGCTATATGCACAACGGAGCGTTTATGATCCATAAATGTTACTTTCAAATCCGGACCTACTAACAAAGTAAAAGGAATTCGATTTAAATCGTCTGGCGTTAAAACACTTCTTTCAAGAGCTAATTCCCAAGTTTTGGCTGTTTTATTGCGTAAATCTTCATTTTCAATCCAATTCAGTTCTGGCCAAAGATTATATACATCTTTTATCATAATTTTTTATTTTTTGCCACAAAGACACTAAAACACAAAATATCACCAAAAATGAAATTCAAAACAAATGTTTAGTGGATTTTAGTGTCTTGGTGTTTTTGTGGCGTTTTTTCTTTTCTGAATAAATTCAAGCTTAGCTTTTTACTCTAATTTAATTTAGCAATAATCGCATCAGCCATTTGTTGAGTAGAAGCGGCACCTTTTTTTACAACATCAGGTTTTCCTGACATTTTCATCATATCGTAAGTCCTCACTTTTCCTTCTTCAATAACCGCTGCAACTGCTTTACGGATTTTTGATGAAATAGCTTGTTCATCAATAAAATCGAGCATCATACAGGCCGATTCTATCATAGCAATAGGGTTAACGATAGAAACGTCGTAATCAGCATATTTGGGTGCAGATCCGTGCGTAGGCTCAAAAACACCAATGCCTGAATCAGGATTCATTTGTGCCGATGCCGCAAATCCTAAACCACCGATTAATCCTGCAAAACCATCAGAAACGATATCACCAAACATATTTCCTGCAACGATAACGCCATAGTTTTCAGGGTTTTTAGTCAGCCACATCATCTGAGCATCAATATTGGTATTCCATAATTCGATATCCGGATAATCGGCTTTTTGCATTTCTTGTGCCATTTTGTACATCATACCGGAGGTCTCGCGAATTACATTTGGTTTTTCGCATAAAGTAACCGAAGGATAATTGTATTTTTTGGCATGTTCGAATGCGGCTCTAAGAATGCGTTCCGTTGCTTTTTTCGTGAAAATTCGCGTTGAAACAGAGATTTCATCTTTAGGTGTGCTACCAAAATTTTTCACAAATTTAGGATGTGTCATTAAAGCGTCGTAGACTAATTGCGGAGGGTTAGACCACTCAACACCGCCATATAAACCTTCTGTATTCTGACGGAAAATAGCGGCATCAACGGCAGGTTCTTCAATTTCGCCATCAGGATCACGACGGATAAAATTCAATGGATTTCCTAAATACGATTTGGTTGGACGAAGACAAATATCCAATTTAAAATGTTGGCGTAAACCAACAATTGGGCTGGAATAAACAAGGTTTTTGTCTTTCAATTCCGGGGCAAGCTCATCGAAAGCTGCATCTTTTGGTTTTGAGGTAATGGCACCAAATAAGGCTATTTTATGTTTTGCAATAAGGTCAATAGTCCTTTGTGGAAGTGGATTACCTTCCTTAATCCAGAATTCCCAACCAATATCACCTTCAACATAATCAGCTTCAAAACCGGCTGCAGTTAAAACGCGTAATGTTTCATCTAATACAACCCGTCCGATTCCATCGCCAGGCATAGTAACTATTGTTCTTTTTTCCATACTATTTTTAATTTGTTTAAGGCTTTCAAAAGTAATTAGTATAAATGGCATGACCAACAGAAATGCGACATTTTCAATTATATTTATCAAGAGGATTTTAACATTTTTAGTGGATTTTGGCTGAAAAAAAATTGTATTTCAAAAAAGGACAATAAACTTGCTATTTACACTAAGTAGCCCCAATATTTTATATTTTTGCAAATAATTAAAATCACAAATTTTCTTGTATTGAAGGATTCTATCAATCATAAAATATTTAAAACAATATCAAAAGTTGCTGATCAAATAGGAGTAGAGGCTTATGTGGTTGGAGGTTATGTTCGCGATAGTATTTTAAATCGCCCTTCAGTTGATATTGATATTGTCGTTTTAGGCAGCGGAATAGAAGTTGCCACTTTGGTGGCCAAAGAACTCGATCCTCAATTGCAAGTCAAGGTCTTTAAGAATTTCGGAACTGCGATGTTTCATTTTCGGGGCGAAAAAAACTGGGATGTTGAATTTGTAGGCGCCCGAAAAGAGTCTTATCGGTTGGATTCGCGAAAACCGATTGTAGAAGATGGAAGTATTGAAGATGATCAGAAAAGACGTGATTTTACAATTAATGCTTTGGCTTTTAGCTTAAATAAAGATGATTTTGGCCGATTAATCGATCCTTTCGATGGAGTTTCTGATTTAAAAACGAAATGCATAAAAACGCCTCTCGATCCTGATATTACCTATTCTGATGATCCCTTGCGCATGATGCGAGCCATCCGATTTGCTTCGCAGCTGAATTTTACAATTGAAGAGCATTCTTTTCTGGCCATTCACCGAAATGCCGAACGTATAAAAATTGTTTCCAAAGAGCGGGTTCTGGATGAATTGAATAAAATTATTCTGAGTCCTAAACCTTCCATAGGTTTCGATTTGCTTGAAAAATCGGGTTTACTTATTCATGTATTTCCTCAATTACTTGATTTAAAAGGTGTTGAAATCATAAAAGGTGTAGGGCACAAAGATAATTTTTATCATACTTTAGAAGTGCTCGATAATCTGGCCAAACATTCTAACGATTTATGGTTGCGCTGGTCGGCCTTATTACACGATATTGCTAAACCGGCAACAAAGAAATTTGTCGATGGTCCGGGGTGGACTTTTCATGGTCACGAGTTTAAAGGAGCTAAAATGATCCCCAAATTGTTCAGTGCTTTAAAATTGCCTATGAATGAAAAAATGCGTTATGTTCAAAAAATGGTTCTTTTGCATTTGCGTCCCATTGTTTTATCGCAAGAAATTGTAAGCGACAGTGCCGTTCGACGATTGCTTTTTGATGCCGGTGACGATATTGAAGATTTAATGACGCTATGTGAAGCCGATATTACTTCTAAAAATGAGGCAAAAGTAAAACGTTATTTGGCTAATTTTAAGATTGTTAGACAAAAACTTATCGAAATAGAAGAAAAAGACAGTATACGCAATTGGCAACCACCTGTAAGTGGAGAGCTGATTATGGAAACTTTTGCTATTCAACCAAGCCGTAATGTGGGCATTATTAAAGATGCTATTCGAAATGCCATTTTGGATGGCGAAATCGGAAATACTTTTGACGATGCTTTTGCTTTTATGCTCGAAAAAGGAAAAGAACTGGGTTTGAAATCTGTAAAATAAATCGATCGCACTATTTATAGGAGATTTAAAATGATCTCGAAATCAAATGATAGCCCTCAAATTACTCCTCTTTTCCTTCTTTTAAAAAACCTTAAATAGCAAGGCTAGCCTAAATTTTTTTGTACATTTGAAGCATAATTTAAAACAACCTAATTATGTTTCAAACTCAAGTGTACACAAACCGTAGAAAGCAAGTAAAAAGCCAAATAGATTCAGGTATATTGTTGATTCTGGGAAATCAGGAAGCTTCTTATAATTATCCGGCCAATACTTATCACTTTCGTCAAGACAGTAATTTTTTATACTTTTTCGGCATCGACCTTTACAACCTTGTTGGTGTAATGGATGTCGATAATGATATAGACTATATATTTGGTAATGACGTTGATATTGAGGATATTATATGGATGGGTCCTCAGCCAAGTATTGCCGATCAAGCCAGGGAGGTCGGCGTTGAAAATACAGCCGATTTAGCTGCTTTAGCTACTTTTATTGCTGAGGCTCAGAAACAAGGCCGACAAATTCATATTCAGCCAACTTATCGCGGAGAGCATATTATTCAATTGGCTGATTTATTGAAAGTTTCGCATAATGAAGTAAAGAATTTTGTTTCTGTTGATCTAATTAAAGCCATAGTTGCGCTTCGTGAGATTAAAGACGAATTTGAGATTGCAGAAATCGATAAAGCAGTAGATATTGCTTACGATATGCATACAACTTCAATGCGTATGGCTTATCCGGGTCGTGTGGAGCGTGAGATTGCCGGAACAATTGAGGGCATTAGCTTAGCACAGGGAGGACCTGTATCTTTCCCGATTATTCTTAGTGTTCGTGGTGAAACATTGCATAATCATGATCATGGAAATGTTTTAAAAGAAGGTCAGATGATGGTTACCGATGCCGGTGCCGAAACCGTTATGCACTATTCGAGTGATATTACGCGCACCGTTCCTGTTGGTGGTAAATTTAACGAACGTCAAAAAGGAATTTATCAAGCCGTATTGGATGCTAATCTTCAGGCCATAGATGCTATAAAACCCGGCGTAAAATATAGAGATATTCATTTTTTGGCTGCCGGTGTATTGGTTGATGGATTAAAAAAAGTAGGTTTAATGAAAGGCCATACTACTAAAGCCGTTGAAGCAGAAGCCCATACTTTATTTATGCCTCACGGACTTGGTCATCAAATGGGTTTTGATGTTCACGATATGGAAGGCCTTGGCGAAAATTATGTGGGATACGACGATAATACGAAACGTGCAACAAGTTTTGGAACAGCCTATTTACGAATGGGAAAAGAATTAAAGCCCGGAATAGTGCTTACCGTAGAACCCGGATGTTATTTTATTCCTGCGCTAATTGATCAGTGGAAATCGGAAAATAAGCATAGCGAATTTATTAATTATGACTTATTAGAAACCTATAAAGATTTTGGAGGTATCCGGATAGAGGATGATATTTTGGTCACGGAAAATGGTCACCGTGTGCTGGGAAAACCAATTCCAAAAACAATCGACGAAATCGAGACTACTATGGCTAACAAACTATAAATAGAGTGGCTCGATTTAAATCGAGCCTTTTTTTTAAATTATGGGAGCATCAGAATACGTAAACAATAAACAAGGAGAACTAGAAATTAATCAATATTATTGGTTTTTATTGATTAAAACTACGGTAATGCCTGATGGTGTAGAATACTATGTTATGGAAGATATCTTCGGAAATCGCCACCTGATGGAAAAGGAACCCTACGAAAATTATGGGTTTGTACTGGGCGAGAAAGTTGAAATTCGCATTGATAAAGTAAACTGTAAGGGCAAGGTGTTTTTCGAACCAAAACATCCTCGTTATTCGCTTGGGTCGACCGTAAAAGCGAAATTTATCAAACATGGAACAGAAAAAGACAAGTTTAATGAAGATCGGCACGTATTAATTGTAAAAGATCCTGAAGGTAACATCACTACTATTCGCACAACAAACGAAGAGCAAAGAAATCCGGATTTTAAACCCGAATATCTTTCATGTGTTGTTGATAAAATCAGTAAAGGTCGTCTAATCTTAAGAAATATTGGATAGCATTGTGCGTAATCAATTCTTAAAATACAAAAATTATTTAGAGCAAATTCAGGGAGAAGAATACGCTCGCTTGTTTGAAAAGGCGTGGGATTTACTTGCAATAGAGCAGGAGGTTGACGCGAAAAAAAAAGCGTATGTTTTAGGTGTTATTGACATTTTAGCCAATGAGCTTAATACCTTCTCGTCGAGTTTAATCAGTGCCGTTTTTGCTTGTGGTTTGGAGCAATTGCCGGAAAAAAAATTTATTGTCGAACATTTTTCAGAACCCATTTGGCGCATTGTTGAGGGTAGCTCTAAAATAAAGCGTTTAAACACCGATAAAGCGGTAAGTCAGCCCGATTACCACCGCCAATTGCTGCTATCCGTTTCGAATGATATGCGTGCAGTGCTTATACAATTGGCAGCACATGTATATCAACTCAGACACATCAACGAAATAGAGAATGTATACGAACAAAATCAGTTGTTGGATTTGGTTGAATCGGTTTATATTCCCATTTCGCACCGGCTCGGTTTCTATAAATTGAAATCGGAGATGGAAGATATCGTGCTTGAACATCGCGAACCGGAGTATTATTACAGCATCAAGCAAAAACTGATTAAAAGCGAAAAAGAACGTAAAGAAATTATTAATGCTTTTGTTCAACCCATTAAAAATGAGTTGGACAATCATAAGCTCGACTATCAGATTAAAAGTAGGGTTAAGTCGATCAACTCTATTTATGTGAAAATGAAAAAACAAGGGGTTTCCTTTGAAAATGTTTTCGACTTATGGGCTATTCGGATTATTTTAAAGAGCGATATTAAAATGGAAAAAGCAGATTGCTGGCATGCGTATTCCGTTGTTACAAATATCTATAAGCCCGATTTAAGTCGCTTACGCGATTGGATTACTGTTCCAAAAAGTTCGGGTTACGAATCTCTGCATGCAACTGTTCAGGGGCAAGACAAACGTTTTGTGGAAGTCCAGATAAGAACTAGCAGAATGGACGACGAGGCAGAAAACGGTATGGCTGCTCACTGGAAATACAAAGGCGGAAAGGACAATGAAGGTATCGATCATTGGTTGAGTCAAATTCGTAAAGCAATACAAAATGAGGGTGTTACAAGCGGAGTATTTGATTTAAAAAATGACAATTCCTATTCGAATGAAATTTTTGTTTTTACTCCGCAAGGCGATTTAAAGAAATTGCCCGGTGGCGCAAGTGTTTTGGATTTTGCTTATCATATTCATACGGATATTGGATCTCATTGTGCCAATGCCATGGTTAATGGAAAAATTGTTCCGATTAAACATGTGCTTAAAAATGGAGATCAGGTTCAGATTATCACAGCCAAAAATCAAAAACCAAGTATCGATTGGTTGAAAATTGTGGTCTCCAATCGTACTAAAGTAAAGATTCGAAAAGCACTCGACGAAGAGCGCTTATTGGAAATTAAACGAGGTAAAGAAATAGTGGAAAGGCGATTCAAAAACTGGAAAATGGATTTGAATCAGCAGGTTATCGATAAATTGGTTGAACATTATAAATTTAAACAGATTCATGATCTGTATTTAAATGTTTCGCTCGAAAAAATTGATCCTCTAAACCTAAAAAAGGTTTTGCTGCACGAAACAGACCTCCAAGATAAGAGCGATTTGCTTTTTGCCGAAGATGATGTGCTTGCCGAGGATAAAATGGATGAACAAATTGACAAATCAAGTCAGGATATTCTTACCGTTGATCAGATAGATCATATCAATTATAAATTTGCAAAATGCTGTAATCCAATTCCAGGCGATCGTATTTTTGGATTTGTAACTGTTACCAAAGGAATTACGATACATAGAAACACGTGTAAAAATGCAGCAAACCTCAAAGAGCGCTTTCATTATCGGATTATTCCGGCACAATGGAAATCGCAAAAGCATAAATTAAACTTTAAAACAACGGTAATTATTCAGGGAAATGATGAAGTAGGTTTGTTAAACAAAGTTACTCAAGTTATCTCTAATGATTTGAGAATAAATATAATGAGCTCTAATTTTAAGTCGGAAGGTGGTAATTTTATTGGACAAATTAAGGTTTTTGTTCATAATGTGGAGCATCTCGATTTATTGCTCGAAAAATTGAAAACGATAACAGGAGTGGAGCATGTTTACCGTAAAGATTAAGTCTGCATGGCGATAAAAAAAACCGATGGAATTTTTGCTCCATCGGTTTTTTTATACCTGACAAGTTGGTTATGTTTAAAGATCTACAGGTTTTTCAACGCGATATACAGGATAAGGAAAATAATAATTTCCCCATTGAGGAACCAAATACCGATCGAAAAAATTCCAGGTTAATAAATTGTCATCCATTTCTGGTTCAAGCAAATAGGCAATTAAACCGGCTAATTTCTGACTGCTTAAAACGTAATGCGTTCCGGCTTTAAATGTTTTATGCGCGTTTGAGAATTCTCCCTCAATCTGATTTAAATAATGCCCTTGATTTAATCGAGTGGTCGGACTTATTTTGGTAAAATTATATTCCGAAACATCCAATTCTCGATCTTGTTTTAATTGTTTTAACTCGATTCCATGCCTGCGAAGTGCATCAAGAACTTTTTGATCCGCAACCGATATAATATAGGCATAAGGATAGCTTACTTGTTCAGTAGCATAATAATCAGCAATATAGGGTACGGTTACATCTGCTCTTCGGTCTGTTCTTTTGTATTGTGTTCGCATGTTTTCTTTTTTTATCACTTCAACTTCGTAAGTCATTATCGTTTCCGGATTAGGAGTTGGGCGGCCTTCATACTTAATGGCAAAAGAATCTGCTTTTGCTGGATTTGTACCTTTCATTAGACTTTTTCTATCGGCTTCGGCCAATAAATTTTTGATTTCCTTTTTATTGGCTATAGCAAAATCCATAATTGTTAAAAGTAACTTATAACTACTTTTTACACGTGTTTCATAATCCGCATACACATAATTTTCGTTGAGGATAGAAAGTCGATTCCGCAATCCTACATAATTGGTCATATAGCGAGGTTCAGAAGCATAAGAAAACCAGCCTTTTGAGCGGTCGCCTCTGTCAATAAACTCCCCAAAATAGCAGTTTAAAGTCTTGTATTTATGCAAGAGTGTTTCGGATACCCAGGGCATCATTTTATCGCGCATATAATTGATTAAGTTCCTATCGCCGTTGGGATTCATTTGCCAGGTAAAGGTTATGGGTTCAACATGATAGGAGCCATTGGTGGTATGCATATCAACTACAATTGCAGGATCATATCGATTGTAAATATTGCTAACAACAGCTTGCATTTCAGGAGTTTCTAATTTCATTGCATCGCGATTAATATCAAGAAACTGACCGTTTTGTCTTTCTCCAACAGCTTTTGGTCCATTTTGATTGGTTCTGTTTTGATCGCTCATTTTATCGTTACCATCGGCGTTTAAGTCGGGAACGATCAATACAATCAAATTCTTGAAAATGTGACTTTTAGGATCTTTTAGGAGTTCACGAGCGAGTGCTTGTGTTGCTTCTTTTCCTTCCACTTCGCCGGAATGGATATTGGCTTGGAAATAAACGACTAAACGCTTATCCTCTTTTAGTTGCTCAGGCGAATCGATCATTGGATTTGCAAGAATAAGCAAAGGAATTGGTTTTCCTTCCGAGGTATTTCCAATGGTTTCTATACGTAAATAGGGCGATTCTTTATCGAGGCTACTCACAAAATTAAGTACTTCTTGATGGGTAGAAGTTAGCGTATAATTCGATGATTCAGCGGTAGTTAAAAGTTCTGATTGTGCCAGCGATGTAAGATTGAAAGATAGCACAACAGCAATTGCAAATAAAAGGTTTTTCATAGTTGAGTTAATTTTGGTTTTTGCAAATGTAAAGAAGTCGTGCTATTTTCAATCAAAATTTCTGAGAAAATATAGCTATTTGACTATGCTTTGTTTATTGATTATATTTGTTTTACCTATAAAGAATGATTGATGATTACAATCAAGTGGAAAGGTTTATCTCTTTTGTTATTTTTCATAACAATGGCTTCTTTTGTTTACGGACAAGCGGAAGAAACCAAAACCAAAACTTCCCATTATTCTGTATTTGCTATAACGAATCATCGCTTAATTAAAGGTGATTTAATGCGATTAAACGCAGAAAGCATAGCAATTAAAACTACTGATAATCAGCAAATAGAGCTTGATATTTTGGCTATTAAGCAACTAAAGTTTCGACACAAGGGAAGTATAGGAAAAGGATTGTTAATTGGAGCAATAAGTGGTATGGGAGTAGGGGTAGCAATTGGATTTTTAAGCGGCGACGATCCGGAAGGAACCTGGATACGATTTACCGCTGCTGATAAAGCAGTGGCTTTCGGTGGCTTTATGGCCATTCCCGGAATGATTGCAGGTGGAATTATAGGCAGTAAATGCATAAAAATTCCAATTGAGAACAAACAAAGTCTAGACAATAAACAGATGCAGTATTTAAAAAGGTTTGAAAGGTAGTTTACCTACAAATCAATCGAAATCCGCTGCCGTGGATGTTTAGAATTCCAATATGGTGCGATTAAAAGTTTGAGTTGCCACAAAAGACTTTGCTACAAATTCTCGTTTCAATTCCAATATGGTGCGATTAAAAGCATTTTCTGTACTTGATACCAAGCAAGCTTACTGGAGTTTCAATTCCAATATGGTGCGATTAAAAAGGCGCAACAAGCGCTACTGGTTTATCGGGTCCTCAGTTTCAATTCCAATATGGTGCGATTAAAAGGCGTGAGTGATGTATTTCTCTATCCATTCGGCTGCGGTTTCAATTCCAATATGGTGCCATTAAAAGTTAAAGGCACATATAGCCAAAAAAACAAATATGAGTGTTTCAATTCCAATATGGTGCGATTAAAAGATCGCATTGAAATAGTAGAGTTAGTAATACTCGATCGTTTCAATTCCAATATGGTGCGATTAAAAGACATACGATCCTCAACAGCTTTAGATTTTGAGAAAAGTTTCAATTCCAATATGGTGCGATTAAAAGGGTAAACGCAACGGCAACTGGATTACATTTTAAAGAGTTTCAATTCCAATATGGTGCGATTAAAAGGGTTCTGAAATTACAATATCAAACACAGGTATTCTGTTTCAATTCCAATATGGTGCGATTAAAAGCCTTGGGCAACGATAATGAGTGATGTAGGATATAAGTTTCAATTCCAATATGGTGCGATTAAAAGAATATTGCCAGTTTAAACTCAATGGCCGAATGGTTTTGTTTCAATTCCAATATGGTGCGATTAAAAGCTACGATACTGAAAATGAATTGAAAACGCTTACAGGTTTCAATTCCAATATGGTGCGATTAAAAGTAGTGATTCCGGTTTTGTATCCATTTAGTGGAAATGTTTCAATTCCAATATGGTGCG
>JAFGHU010000212.1 GCA_016929955.1 Bacteroidales bacterium
TAAACATTTTTAGCATAGCGCTGACTTTAACTGTTGGATCATTTTCCAGGTCGTTTTTATAATAATAACCTAAAAAAAGGGGTTGATTTATTTTTTCAAAAGTACTTTTTTTCATCGTGTTTTCCACAAGACTTTGCAAATAAACAACACCCTCGATCCGGTATTTCGATTGCCAATATTTTTGTACTTCTGGTTCATCATCATAAATTAAATATTCACCGGCTATAAGTTTTCCTAATTGCAAACCCCAGGGAAAAGTAAGGATTTTAGAACTATTGTCTTTTATTTCGATATTGGGCGAATACAGTATCTGCGCAAAAATTTCAGGATTAGCTGCCGATAATATCAAGGATAGTGTTCCACCCGTAGATGTACTCATTATGATTATTTTATCGCCCAATTGGCGAGCAATTTCCAGTGCGTCTTTGGCCGAATTGATCAAATTATCGGGTGTCATATCTACCAGATTATCAGGAGAATCCAAACCATGGCCATAGAGTCTTGGAATATAGGTATTCATTCCATAATGTTTCCCAAAATCGTAATTAATCGGGTAGCCTTCTTTAGGACTGGCCGAAAACCCGTGTAAATAAAGTAAGACATATTCCGTTTTATAAATGCTATCCGGATTGGCCCAAAGAATGCGGGATTCATTATCAGGTTTTAAATAATTTACTTGTCTTTCGGTGTCGCTAATTTGTTTTTCAAGTTGCTGAAGCGTAAGCGTTTGGACTGTTGCGGGTACATAAGCATCGCTATGTGGTTTTTCAACAGTAGGGCCAGCCAGATAAAGAATGATTAAAGCAGCGATAAAAAACAAAGAGTATTTTAATAAACCGGATTTCTTTTTTTTATTTTGTTTCATGGCTTTGATTTTTTCTGCAATATACAGAAAAATAATATTTAGAGATCACAATTGTTGGATATTGCAAGCCTTTCGCTATTTTTGCATGAATTGTGTAAAATAAATGAACGTAGAAGCTTTTATCCCTTGTTTTATCGATCAGTTTTATCCTGAAACAGGAAAAAACATGATTAAACTTCTGGAAAAATTAGGCCAGGATGTAAATTACAATCCAAATCAAACTTGTTGTGGACAAATGGCGTTCAATAGTGGTTTTTGGGATGAAGCCAAAGAATTAGGCGAAAAGTTTATTAAAGATTTTCAGGGAAAAAATTATGTGGTAAGCCCTTCAGCTTCTTGCACAGGAATGGTTAAAAGGCAGTATCCCAAACTCTTTCATAATTCTGCATTGCATAATGAGTCGAAGCATTTGCAAAAATCGATTTACGAAATCACTGATTTTATTGTCAATGTGCTTAAGAAAACAGATGTGGGTGCCGAGTTTAATTATAAGGTGACTTACCACGAATCGTGTGCATCTAAAAGGGAATATGGACTTAAAAACGAACCTCGTTTGTTGTTGGCCAAGGTAAAAGGTTTGGAACTGATCGAAATGGAAGAGCCTGATAGTTGTTGCGGTTTTGGAGGTACTTTTTCCGTGAAATTCGAAGGCATTTCGAGTGCCATGGCTCAGCAAAAGGTAGAAAGGGCCTTGGCTACAGGCGCAGAGTATTTGGTTTCGACCGATTCCAGCTGTTTGATGAATATCAATGGGTATATCGAAAAACATAAACTTCCGATCAAGTGCATTCATATTGTCGATTTGTTAGCTGCCAATCTTTCTTAATTTTAATGGATGAAAAAAAAGGAACGTTTTGATGCCGTTATTCGTTGGTTTGAAGAAAATCGACCTATCGCTGAAACAGAACTTCATTATGGCAATCCTTTCGAACTGCTTGTTGCTGTAATCTTATCTGCACAATGTACAGATAAACGTGTCAATCAAATTACGCCCATATTATTTGCACAATATCCTGATGAAATTAGTTTGGCGAAAGCAAGTGTAGAGGATGTTTTTTCAATTATTCGGAGCTGTTCTTATCCAAATAACAAAGCAAAACATTTGGTTGGGATGGCAAAAATGTTGCACGAAGATTTTAAAGGAACTGTTCCATCCAATATCGTTGAATTGCAAAAAATGCCGGGTGTTGGCAGAAAGACAGCCAATGTAATCGCCTCTGTTGTTTTTAATAAGCCGGCTATGGCTGTTGATACCCATGTTTTTCGTGTGTCAGCACGCATCGGATTAACCTTTGCGGCTAAAACGCCTTTAGAAACCGAAAAACAATTAATTCGCTATATTCCGGAGGATAAAATTGCAATTGCCCATCACTGGTTGATTTTACATGGCCGCTATATTTGTTTGGCCCGTTCGCCCAAATGTGAAGTCTGTGGTTTAAAAGCCTGGTGCAAATATTACAGCAGAAAAAATCAATCCAAAGGATAGTTAAAAATCGAGTTATCCAACCCGATAAGTAGGGAAGGAGCTGCATTTTTGCTCAGTTTTTCAACAATAAACGGTGTATTGCCCTGCAATTTTTCATCTTGAATAAGACCATTCTTATCGAGAAGATAAAGTCGCTTTTCAATTTGATCGACAACTCCGATGATAATCTTATTGTTGGCCTTAAAAAGCTGAGGCTTTAAGCTGATGGGATTATCAAAATCGTAAGAAAGCAAGGTATTTTTAAACTTATCAAAAACACGTAATTTATTGCCATCTAAATAAATAAAGTCCATTTCATTATTTCCGTTAAAATCGTCGTAGATGAAAAAATGATTTTCCGACATCTTGCCAAAAGAGGTTTTATTTACCGAACCGGTTTCAGGGATATACGTTAAATTGCCTTCCGTGTCGGTTGTAAGTAGTACGCCCTTGTTCCGATTCGTTTGGTTTACATAAATATCAGAACCTAAAGCATTTACAAATGAAGTTCGAATCTCCATCCTTTTTCTTCCGCGTCGGTCGGTCATAATAATATTCCCGTTATTGGCTTCAAACACGAGGTATTCTTTGTTGTTCGTAATTAAAAACTGAAGCGGTTTGCAAATCTCTTTACGCGTATTCTCTGCTTTCCAGTCTTTTAATAAGCGACCCTTGAGCTCGTAATTGTACAATTCGCCATTTTTTCCTGCTACGATTATGCGGTAATTTTTATTGTTTTCATAATCTAAAACAACCAAACCATTGCTTGCTTCTGCATTTAATTGAATAGGATAATTGCCAACATTATTTCCATTTATATCTATTAGATAGATGAAATTCAGGCTATTGAATAGATATTGCCATTTCCCGTTTTTATAA
>JAFGHU010000025.1 GCA_016929955.1 Bacteroidales bacterium
ATGATATTTCCAAAAACCAAAGGAAAAAAGCGTTAATACACTCCACTTGGTTTAAAAAATGGATTTTTCATCCGGAAAGAAAAGCTCAGAACAAGGCTGAAAAATATGTATCCCCCACTGGTTTAAGGGTTCACTCAAGGCGCAAATATAGGCTCCAACCTTTCTGCCAATGCATTGGATAAATGGCCAGAGGCTTTCAGCCTGAAAACAAATTGTGTATTTTAAAACCAGCGATTAGAATAGTGTAAGGGATTCGCTAGATTGAAGGTCTAACTGGATTAAAATCATCACTAGATAGCAGTCCTCATTTATATCGGATATTGCCTAAACTTTATGGCCTAAGCCTAAATTAGATCGCATGCATGCGCGCTAATATTTTTAAAAAGTCATCATTAGGGCATACAATTTTGATTCAGGTATTGACTAATCTTCATTCTTAAACCCGAGAAAAACACTGGCAATATTGCAGCATGGCACCTAAAATCTAAACGAAATGTTAATATAACTAACGGCGCATAAAAATTAGTTGTGTGACTTTATTTTTGAACATTTATTGATTATCTTTGGCTTAATCTATTCTCCTAAAGCAAAATGCAATGAAATCAAAATCAATTTTCATCAGTTTAGTCCTTGTTTTTTTCGTTTCAAGTATTCAAGCCCAAGATAGTGCCAAAGATCATTACAGAAATGGTGTTAAAGAGTTTAAGAAAGCGATGTATCCTGAGTCAATAGCTAGTTTTACTAAAGCTATTCAATTGGATCAAAGCCTTACAGATGCTTTTTTTAATCGCGCGCTAGCCTATCAGGAAACAGATCAATTGGAAAAAGCAATAGAAGATTATAATGCGGTTAATAAATTAGATATTGAAAATAAGGACGCCTGGTTAAACAATGGCGAGCTAAATTTTAAACTAAAAAAGTATGCCATTGCCGCCGAAAAATTTAGCCATTACCTCAATTTGGAGAAAAAAGATCTGGCCATTTACAATAAAATTATCAGTGCGTATTATGCGGTGCAAGATTGGCAGAGCGCACTTAAATATGCAAAGTTATCGCTCGAAGTAAAAGATTTAAAAGAAACCTATTATATGATAGGCGATATCGAATTTGTATTAAAGAATTTTCAACAGGCAGAATCAGCTTTTCGATCGGTTTTGGCAGAAGATCCAGAGCACTTAAATGCGCGTTTGTATCTTGCGCAAACCTTGTATGAGCAAGGCCGATACGACGATGCAATTGCCGAAGCCAATATGGCCTTAAGCGCTATTAACTACAATAAAAAGGCGTTTTATGCGCGCGTAAATTCTTTTCATAAAAAGCAGAATTATCCTCAGGCCATTGCCGATTTATCCACCATGATAGCGCAGGGCAAAGACGATAGCGATTTTCTGGATTTATTAAATTTTCGGGCAGATTTATATATGGAATATAATCAGCCGATGTTGGCCATTGCAGATTATTCCTATGTCATTAATCAAAATCCACAGCATATTTATGCGCGCTACCATAGAGCAAAAGCTTATGAGGCCATAACTAAAAAAGATGCGGCGATATTGGATTATACAGAAATCATCAATTTATCGAACTCGATTGATGTTGATAAACAGAGCCTTAACGATTCCAAGACTTCTTTGATAGATTTAAAAAGAGAAAAGAATAATCCGTTTATTAGCGTTATTGATTATCAGTATGCTGATGGTCTATTATTCGTTCCTTTAAATAAAAACGAAATTGAGCTTAAGCTTAATATAAGTGATGAGAACCCAATAAAAGAAGTGAGCATAGAGGGTGGAGGAAGCGTAACGCAATTGCCAACTAAAGAGGAAGCTCTTTCGAAGTGGTTTCCCATTATCAGTAATGAATATTTAGCCAAACTGGATATCTCGGATCTTGATGAGTTTATTATTACGGCTGAAGATGTATACGGAAATAAGGAGAGCAAAACCATACGCTTAAAGCGGATCGAAAAAAACACACCGGATATTGTATTTACAGCACCAATAATGGTAGATGGAGCAGTTGCCTTGTCGGCAACTGATACGAGCAGTATAAAAATTGAAGGACGTATTAAAGACGAAAGTTTAATTGCTTCATTTTCAATCAATAATGCAGAAATCTCCATTGATAAAGAAGATAAAAATCCGGTTTTCTCTACTGAGTTAAACATCAAAAACCTTAACAAACTTAGTATAGAAATTAAGGATATCAATAACAATCGCTTATCGAGAGACTATCCATTGGTTTATGATACTATGGATAAAAACAAGAAAAAGTTAGGGTTGAATCAAGTCGTAAAATCTGCGGCACTGCCTATTGTAATGCCTGTGGTTGTTCCTGTTCCTAAAGCAGTTGAGCAGGAAAAGGATACTGTGGAAGAAGCTGCGGCTGAGGAGCCAATTCTTGGTGAAAACTGGATAGTTTTTATCGAAAATTCGGACTATGCGCATTTTGAAAAGGATAATAGTGCCAGCGCAGAAATACGTATGATGCAATCGGCACTTTCGAATTATAAGGTAGATAAGATTATTCATAAGCAAAACCTGACGAAAGATCAGATGGATCGTTTTTTTTCAATTGAATTGCGCGATTTGATTAATTCGAACAGGGTGAATGCATTGGTAGTGTGGTATGCTGGTCAGGGTTTGTATTTAAACGATGTAGGTTATTGGATTCCTGTTAATGCAGAACTAGGCGACGAATTTGGCTATTACAATACAAATAATCTGAAAACCAGTATGCAATTGTATGCCAACAGAATTAGGCATACATTAATTGTTTCCAATGCCTGCATTTCGGGGCCTACTTTTCACCAACCCATGGATCTTTATTTGGAGATGAAAAAATGTACGGATCATACCGCCTTGAAAAACAGATCGGCTCAGCTGTTTTTTGCTGAGCGTTCAACAGTTGATTCAGACCAGTCGATTTTTACAGAAACATTTGCCAATACGCTTATTTACAATACAGAACAATGTATTTCTATGGAAGCCATTGTATCGAAAGTAACCGAAACTTTAGTGAATGCAAATCAGAAAAAACCTCAATTTGCTAAAATTTCTGATTTTTCTGATGAAAATGGTACGTTTTTCTTTTTTAAGGATTAGATTGTGGTTTCAATATTCTTAACCCTAATTTTTTGAGCAATGATCTTGGCTTAGTTAAATAACTGCCAGATTACACCAAAAGAAATACTGGCGTCAGGATTGGGGTAATGTGGACCAATAAAGTAATTTTGAGGCATATAGCTGGCATTAAATTGCTCGTATTTAAAGAAAATGCGAGCGCGTTTTATTTTTGCATTAACAATTAAGTCAACATACGGATAATCACCAATAAGCTGTTCGTCTTGTAAATAAAAAGAACGCAAGGCCGGCATATATGCATTTGCGTAATATTTGCTGTAATAGCGAACATTTACGGCAAGTTCTAAATCGAGGGCGCCACTAAATAAAATGCTCGTAAAAAAGAATTTCGTATTCGAATAGAATTTTGGAACACGAACGATATCCGATTCGCTAACGCCTTGATAAACAAGATTTAGATCAATTCCAAAATGACCCATTTTTATTCCTTGATAAGCGGAAATACTATAAAAAGAAATGGGGACATTAAATTGTTGTGGAGTAGCTGTTTTATCAAAATAAAGATAATCGTGAATCAGGCCTAATTTTGCGCTGATTTGTGTCAATGGCCTTTTATAAAGAAAATTTATTTCTTGTTGTTTTTGATTCTGAAAATTGTTTTCCCATTGAAAATATGAACTGTAAAAGTGTTGATAAAACCAAGGTGCTTGAGTTGAGGATGACGAAAATGATAAATCGACGCTATTCTTTTTAACCACAATTTCGGTATGTCCTTCAAACAGATAGCTTGATGAATTATCGCTTCGGTAAGAATATATTCCCGATCCAAAAAGCCGTATTTTTTTAGTTAAGAAAACCTGTAGTTTTCCTTGCGGATTTAACTCCGAAATAGTACGCACTATGGTATCTTGTCCATAGCGATTTGTAACAATGCCCAGGCCAAAAGAATAACTTAAGAATTTAGGTTTTTCCAGCTTATCTTTATAATCGGCATTGCTGTATTCAAAAGTATTTTCAATTTTCCAGTGACTGATGCTATCAAAAACAGAAGTAATTTCGGCAGGGAAATTTGGAAGACTTGCATAAAAATTTGAGCTGCCGTCGTTATCCGTATACACATAGGCTTCTTTGCTATAGAGGAAAGTATGCGTCAATCTTCCGAGTGGAGTTATGGGATCGAAATAGGGTTTTTTATAATGGTAAACGCTATAGCCATCATAATTAATCACATTGGTATCGGGAATTGCCGAAAAATCGGGCTCTGCTTTGGCAATATAGAAATGTTGTTTGATTCCGATGCCTGAATATTTAATATAATTTTCGGCAGAATTTAAATTTACCGTTATGATTTGTCTATTCGTTTCTAGGTCTTTCGAATAAAGCGAATCGTAAAGAATTCCCCCGTTTTCTTGAAGCACAAGTTTATTATGGAAATAGATTCCGCGCACAGAATAACGATTGTCTTTGCTTGAATAATCGCTATACATACTAAAATTTTTAACGTCTTTTTTTTGGTTAGAATAATAACCTTCAGCATTATAGAGCTTAAAATCCATCCCTACTTTTACCCGCTTATCTATAAAGCTTTGTGCATGTTGCACGCGTAAAATATTTTCTTTTTTAGCGCCTTGCACATACGACAGCTGTGTAAATGGTGTGGGTGTTTCGATCAATTCCACTTCGGATATATCGCGCAAATACAGGTCGAAAGCATGAAAACCAAGGCTTGAAGAAATATCCGGATTAAATTGAAGGACCAAAGGTGTATTTGCCGATCCTGTAATGCCTAAATCCTGATAAAAATGCAAAGCTTGTTTTGTAGGATTATAATATTCAAGATTATGTAGCGTCGTGTCGATTACTGTATAAGTCTGAAAACCAATATAATCAGCGTAATAAGAATACGTTTTTACATCGAGTGGATTGCCTACATTTAGCAAGGAATCCATAGGATTGTATCCGCCTTCCGCCATTTCATTATCAGGATCAGCAGCGTTAGTGCCTGTTGTATTGGAAGCTACAGATTTATTGCCTGATAATTTTTGCTGAGCAGCTAGTGTTAGCGAAAATAAAAAATAAAGCAGGAGAAGAAAAGTTCTGATAAAGCGCTTCATAATTAATTTTTAGTTGTCAAAGATAAGGATAAAAAAGCGCTTGTAAATCGTTTGAAAAGCCTTCTTTCCATTTTTATTCGTGATGATAAGGTTCGTTATTTAAAATGGTAAAAGCCCGATAAACTTGTTCAACAAATAATAAGCGAATCATTTGATGCGAGAAAGTCATTTTTGAAAGCGAAAGATTATAATTCGCACGTTGATAAACAGAGTCAGAAAATCCATAAGCACCGCCAACAACAAAAACCAGATTTTTTACGCTTAGGGTCATTTGTTTTTGCAAGAAGTCTGAAAAGCCAAGCGACGTAAACATTTCGCCTTTATCGTCTAACAAAACCAAAGTATCTGATGTTTTTAATTTACCTAGCAATAAATCGCCTTCTTTTTGTTTAACCTCTTCAAAACTAAGGTTTTTCGTATTTTTTTGGGCAGGTATAATAAGCTCCGAAAAGGAAATATAACGTTTTAAACGTTTGTAATATTTTAACAAGCCCTCCTGCAAATAATTGTCGTCTGTTTTTCCATGTAGGATTAATTTGATATCCATGGTACGTTTTTTGTTTCTTTACAAAAGTACAAATCTTTAACAGTTTATATAAGATTGACTATGAATTTGATTAGCGATGGGAAAGGTGTAGCACAGTGCAAAATTGTGTTGAAAAAATGGTAATTTTGCGTTAGCACACAAAACAGGTTTTTGTTAAGCCAAAGCATTGATAATAAAAAAGAAAAAAGATGAAAAGAAAAATAGTAGCAGTTTTGTTTATGAGTATTTTTTTTATGCCTCTATTTGCGCAATCGCTCGACGATGCGGTTAAGCAGATGAAATCAGCAATTGCAAAGGGAGATTATTCTACTTTATCCAATTTATTTTCGGATTCGGTGGATTTAACATTAGGTGATACAGATGGTATTTACAGTAAAACGCAAGCTAAAGGCGTGCTTAAAAGCTTTTTTGAGCGTGAAAAACCAAAGTCTTTTCAGCTAAAGCATCAGGGTTCTTCTAACGACGGAACTATTTATGCAATTGGTACCTTTGTATCAATAAATCGATCTTATCGGGTATATGCGCTCTTTAAAGAGAAACAGGGAAATACGAAAGTTGTGCAATTTCAGATAGAAGAAGAACTCTAATGAAGGTTGAAGAAATTATAAAAGAAGCTTTAAAAGAAGATATTCGCGAAGGCGATCATACTTCCTTATCAACTATACCCGTCGGCAGTAAAGGTAAAGCGCAATTATTGGTCAAGGAAAACGGAATAATAGCCGGCGTCGAAATTGCAAAACTTGTTTTTAGCGAGGTGGATCCCACCTTAAAGTTTAGTAAATTTATAGAAGATGGAACTAAAGTAAAAGTGGGGGACATTGTTTTTGAATTAGAAGGATCTTCGGTTTCTATATTGTCCGGCGAAAGGTTGGCATTGAATTTTATGCAGCGTATGAGCGGAATTGCAAGCATCACTTCGGTTTATGCAGAGCAGATTAAAGATCAGAAAACAAAACTCTTAGATACTCGAAAAACCACACCTCTTCTACGTGAACTCGAAAAAATGGCTGTAAAATTGGGTGGTGGCGAGAATCATCGTATGGGATTATATGATATGATTATGATAAAGGATAATCATGTTGATTTTGCCGGCGGTATTGCGCAAGCTATTGATGCTTGTAAGGCTTACCTTAAAGAAAAAAAATTGGATTTAAACATTGAAATTGAGGTTAGAAACCTGAAAGAGCTTAAGCAAGTGCTTGCAAAAGGCGGTATACATCGGATTATGTTAGATAATTTTAGTGTAGATGCCATGAAAGAAGCCGTGGATATGATTCAAGGAAAATATGAAACAGAAGCTTCCGGAGGAATTACACTTGAAACAATTAGAAATTATGCCAAAACTGGGGTCGATTTTGTATCTGTTGGGGCATTAACACATCATATTAAAAGCCTGGATTTAAGTTTAAAAGCAGTTTAATGATTAAAAGTGACCTAATTGAAAAGCTTTACAATAAAGCCTATAAATTTGTTCATAGCGTTACCTTGCCGGGATTTGACGGTATGCCCATGTCACGTGTTTTTACTTTTTTTTATAAGGGGATAGTCAATGGCGCTATAACTACCCGATCTTCTGCGATAAGCTTTAATTTATTTGTTGCTATTTTTCCCTCCTTAATTTTTCTATTTACCTTAATACCGTTTATTCCTATTGAAAATTTTCAGGAAACGCTTTTAAGTTTATTAAAAGAAATTATTCCAGAAACTGCTTGGTCGAGCGTGAATGAAACGCTGCTTGATATTGTAATGCGGCCGCACGGAAGTTGGCTTTCTATTGGTTTTGTTTTGGCTTTGTTCTTTTCTACCAATGGCATTAATTCGATGATTGAGGCTTTTAATGCTTCCTATCATTCTATGGAAACCCGCGGAATTCTTTCACAACGATGGGTAGCCTTTGTACTTATCGTTGTTTTGGCGTTTATGCTGGTCATTGCCATAACCTTTATCGTAATGGGTTCTGCCTTACTGCAATACTTTAAAAACGAGGGCTTTTTACAAGATCGATTTATTTATTTCTTGCTGGATTCGCTCCGTTGGTTTGTTTTAGTTGCATTGACTTATTTCGGGATATCCATTATTTATTATTGGGCTCCTGCAAAAAAACGTCCATTTAAGTTTTTCTCTGCCGGTTCTAGCGCGACTACGTTTTTTATTATGCTTACGAATATTGGGTTCAACTATTACGCAAACAATCTGGCCACCTATAATGCTTTATATGGTTCTATTGGAACATTGCTTTTGATCTTATTATGGATTTATTTTAATTCTACTATTTTACTTATCGGATTTGAGCTTAACGTTAGCATTTTAAATGCCAAGATAACGGATTAATCTTTTCGTTATCTATTGTAATCGCTTCTAGTTTGGGCCGCGCCAGTAGTGAATTACTACGCCCCAAAAACGCATTGCTATTCCTTGATAGTGAATAAACCATGCTTTTTAACTTTATAGTATATGTTTGTAAAACAGCTATTTAAACGAAATATCTTCTACGAAAAGAGAAGTAAACTATCTCGTATACTTTTGTCGGCACAAGACGCCTAATCAATTCCATTCATAAGTTGCGAACTTGGGTCGGTAGATGGCATTAAAAAAGCCATTCGTCAAAGGACGAATGGCTTTCAAATTATCAGAATTGAGACTTTTATTTAACAATTGAAAGGAATTCTGCATTGTCGAAATAACGGATAAATTCTCTGTCATTCAATGCAACACCTTTTAATTTAGGATTAATTTCGAAAGCTTTTTTCAAGTGTGCAAAAACATCAGCATCATTGCCTGTTCTAGCTCCAACAACGGCCAACAAATAATTGGTTTTACAAGTTTGAACGGCACAACTTAAATTGGCTTTAGCTGGCTCATATTTTTCTGTCATTAATTGAGCAAGACCAACGTTTACATCACATTTTCTTGAGCCAAATAAGTCAAGTGCTTTGTCGTATTCTCCAAATTGGATAGCAACAACACCTAAGTTATAGTTTTCGTTTGCACCTAAGTTTTTAGCATTCGTGAAGTATTGTTTTGCTTTATTCCAATCGCCTTGTTTTGCATAAATAACACCCATATCGTTCAATACAGTTGGATTATTAGGTGCAAGAGTATTTGCTTTTTCCAATAAAGTTAATGCATTGCCTAAGTTTCCATTATGAATTTCTGAAGAGGCATAATTCGCTTGTGCTTCAAAACTATTTGGGAATAAAGTAGCAGCAGTTTTATAGATATTCGCTTGAGCAGCTTTATCATTAGTTAAAGTAGCAGCATACAATAATTCTTGGATAGTTAGGGCATTAGGATTAGTAACTGCAAGTGCAGAAATTTCTTCAGCAGAACGCTTAGGCTCAGAAGAATAAACAACGATTTCAGCTCTACGCAATGGAGAAAGAACTTTTTCCAATTCTGGATACATCAAAATCATGTTTCTAATTTCTTCTTCTTTTTTAGAAGGAGCAGCAGACTTAATCACATTTAAGATCGTGCTTTTAGCAGCAATATTTGAAGATTCCAATGCAGCCATAAATCCATCCCAATCAGGACCGTTACCGGTAACATTAAAGGTTACACCACTGCAGTCTTTCATTTTGATCTTAGAATCTTTAGCTTTAATTAAACCTTGCAATTCAGTGTGGATATATTTATCCCCAACTTTTGCACGATTTTCAGAAAGTCTTGCGTTAAATGTTTCTTCACCTTCAGGAGAAGCGTATGCATTGACATTAATTTCTTTTATTTCCCAACCAAGAGCTAAGAAATTATTAACGGCTTCGCGAGCTGCAGCAGCTTCTGGAGTATTATTTAAACCCGTACGCTTGTTGTAAGAATATAAGTTTTTAGGAAAATATAATTTTGCTGATTCCTTAACAATATTTACAACTTTATAGCCTGCATCTGCAAGTAATACTTCTTCGTTTCCACCAGCGAAATCTTCTGTATGGATAATACCATCAGCTAATTTAATTTCAGCAAGGCCTAAGTTTTTAAAATCGGCAGTAACATTGTCTTTTGGTGTGAAAATAACAGGAGTAACAACAACAACTGAGCTTGCCATTTCAGGAACAAAGTCAAATTCGCCTTTAAAAGTATATGTTCCGCCGGTTTGGAAAGGCACCTTAGTTCCTTTGGCAGCAACTTTTTCGCCAATAAATACATGAGAAGCAAGGGGCATTTCTTGATCGCCATATCTTAAAACAGGAGCGACTTTAACTGCAGCAAATTGTCCGAAATAATTGGCAGGGAATGTTACACTAACTTCGTAAGGCACTTTATTTCCTTTTTCTTGCAGAACAGCAGGAGTGACTTTATAGGAAACTGTTTCGTGATTACGAATCATTTTGCTTGCTCCAGATCCGCCAAGGAAACCAATGGCCGATGGTCCAACAAATTTATAAGTAAGACCGATAGAAGCATAACGCATGGCGTCTTTCTTATAATAAGATTCTTCCAAATTCCAATCATTAGCACGAGCACCTTCTAAATTATCTGTAGAGGAATAATGTAAACTTCCTTCCAAGGTAACATCAAGGTTTTCGGTAATGGCATATTTAAATCCAACACCGGCAGGAAATACCATTGCAGTTCCGTCATAATCACCAGTTGGTGTGGATGAATTACCTGGCTTTGGAACAACAGAATTTCCATTGTACATCATAAAGCCTAAACCTCCAAACCCATAGAAATTAAACCTATCGTTATTTCCTTTACTAATAAGGTTGGTGAAATCTAATGTTAGTTGACCGCTAAAGTCAGTAAATCCACCATCGTAAGATAAATGTTCTAAAGTAGATTTAGCTTTTGCGCTTGTCATATTTAAACGAGTACCGAAAATTGGCGAGAATTGATAGCCAACATTAAGTCCAAAGCCAAATTTTGGATCTAAAAATAAATCTTTTTTAGCAGCAATATCGCCATGAAGGGTATTGATACCTATATTACCGTTCACATATAAATAAGGTTGAAAGGTATTCGATTTAGTTGTTGCTTGCTCATCAGTTTGTGCTGACGCAGTACTAACGCTTAATGCAAAGACAAGCGTAAAGAGCGTTAAAATAATTTTGTGAAAGTTTC
>JAFGHU010000026.1 GCA_016929955.1 Bacteroidales bacterium
CCAATCATCAGGTATTCATGGGCGGGTTTCTGTCCGCTTATCTCCAGAGCATAAGCTACCACCTCTGTTTTATCGGTGCGGCTGCCATCGGTGTTGGAACCGGCAATAAAATCAATAAAAGGAGCAATCTTAAAATGCTCAACAACTTGTCTGGCATAAAAAGTTGGTTTGGAAGTAGCAAGAGAAATGATTTTCTTTTGTTGCTTCAGCATCTTCAGTAAATCATAAATGCCCGGATAAATTGTATTTTCAAAAATGCCTTTTTCGGAATAATATTCGCGATAAATACGCACCATTTCAAAGGCTTCAGCCTCACTTAGATGGTATCTGTTCAAAAATGAAAGATGCAGGGGAGGCCCGATAAAATCCCGTAATTCTTCGGGATGATTCTCCTTGATGCCTTTTTTCTTTAAAGCATAAAGTACTGAATTTACAATGCCTTCGAGTGGATCGGTCAGCGTTCCATCAAGATCGAATAAGAGGACGGAAGGATTAAGGTCGGTCATGAGAAAATAAGAATTGATAGCTTAAAAAAACACTCATGGTCGTCATATTAGAATAAGCAAGTTTGCTTTTTACAGGGTCGTAGGTATTCTGAAAGCCAAAAGAGTAGCGGGCTTCGATCTGAAATAAGCCTGCTTTGGTTTGCAATCGAAAGCCGGCTCCTCCCATCAATCCAAAATCACCCCCGCGGGGAGTCCTGTTTTCGTAATAAGGTAAATATTGGGAAGTTGCGTTTATGTTATGACGGCTTTCCTCATTTAATAAGATTGAGAGGTAAGGTCCGCCATTCACCAAAAATTTAAATTTATTGCCAAAATGTAAGGTGGTGAGCAAAGGAATTTCAAGATAAGTTAGTTTCGCATTAAAAGAGGTATCTGCTACAGGAGTTTCTTCCCAGCTTTTCGTAACATAATTGAGTTCTATTTGAATTCCAACAATCTTTTGATCAACATAACTGAGAATCAACCCATAGGATGGTTCTAAGAAGCCCGTCACATTTTTTGCCGGAAGTTTTGCAAACAAAGAGCTGTATGTAACCCCCGATTTAATGCCAATTCCCAATAGTTTGGGTTGCTCAATCGAAATGTCCTCAATTTGGACTTCCTTTTGGATTTCCTTTTGCACTCCCTTTTTGGCCTCAATAAGGGTATCGGATTGGATATCTTTATTGGTTTTTGTCTGTTCCTCTGTCTGGCTCCATAAAACCACAGGCAAGAACAGAGTCAGTATCAAAACAAGTCGGTAGTATATTTTTCTATTCTGCACGATTCGACGATTTTTTCTTGTAATTCAGGGGCAAATTATAATACAGATTGTAGTTAAATCCAACGACTAGTGCTCCCGTTGTTTTTCCAAAACCCGGAATAAAAGGAGCGGGGTTCAGTATTTTGTCACCCGTTTGAAGAAGTCTCAGCTTAAATCGCAATCCCAGTCCCAGATACATATTTTTAAAAACTTCGACTTTAAACCCGGTTATTGCTTCAACCCAATGAGCCTGATTATGAAAGACGGCATTTTGGTCGGTTATAGGGGGCCAGTAGGAGGCACTCAGGCTATAGTTTTGCATCTCTTGCTGAAAGGAAGCAAAAGCATATCGGAGTCCAAGATAAAATATATCACGGCTCTTGTCTGCTTTGTTTTTCCGCATGTCAAAATCAAGCCCCAATTTAAAATAATTTCCTTTTGACAGATAGGTCATTATGTCGCTGTATCCTTCGTAGTTGTTATTCCCCAGTTCAATAATTCCGTAGAGGTTTTCTTTTAGCGTCATATCAATCGAGAAATCCAATCCGCTTCGTTTGGGGCTTAGGGCACCCAAAAGGATATTGCTCACATCCCAACCGATTTTTAAATCGCGTTCAAAGAAAGTCTTTTGTTTTTTGGATACCACTGTTGCAATTGGCGCGTTCGATTTCCTGGAACGCAGATACAGCAGGCTGTCCTGGGTGTGCTCTTGTGCTATCCCTTGAAAAGGAATGAGTAAAAGAAGGCTAATAAACCAAAAGAATATTTTCGACAGAAACGACATCTATTTTCGGATTGGTTAGGATTATACTTTTTAATTGATGATGAGTACTCTCAATACTGGAGATTTGGTAGCTATAGTAAACACCGCATTTCACCGAAATAAAATGCATTTCTTTTTCATAAAAAAAATGAATGGTATCCTGAATAGTATCATTTAGCCCTTTAAATTTCAGAACAAAACTGCTTTCGTTGCTTGCATCATTCAAAGGAAAATTAATTTCGTTGATTTGCTTTGCATTGAAAAGCAGGTTTTGGCTTTCCATAGTAAGGCCATAAACGGAATCCAGATCCATTTTTGTGAGTTTGGGTTCAATATTTCCTTCTGTATCGGGCAAGGTATAAATCCCTGCTTTAAGCTCCACCTGAACAGGAGTGCAAAGCTCGTTTTTCATACAAGCCGAAAAGATTCCAAACAGCGCAATAAAGAATAAAATAAGCTTGATCTTTTTCATTTGTTTTTTTAGCGATTACAAAGGTAGCAAAGAGCGGGAAATGGGCAAACATATTTGCCCGGCATTATGAATTGTTAAGACTTGCACACCGAACGCATTTGCGGCTTTCGGGCATAATAAATAAACGACCGGTAGGAATTGCCTCCCCGCACACACTGCATTGCTCAAAATCATCCTGAGCGAATATGCTCAGGGCGTATTCCAGTCCATTGAGCTGGTCTACTTTTTTGCGCAAAGTGCTTTCGTTGATGCTTTTGTTATTGATGGCATCCATCCGGCTCACCCTGCCAATGGCACAATCGGGTTCAATGGGTTGAGTAAGCTCTTTTAAATCGACAATTTGTCGGCTTAACCTTTCAACCTTGTTTTCGATCAGGGTTTTTAGTTCTATTTTTTCTTCCGGACTCATCTGAAAATTTTAGCAAATGTACATTTTCTGTGAAATCATAACGCAATTCCATCGGATAGACTTATTTTTGCCAAAACCGAAAAACCTGAAAAATGGAAATTTCAATCGATGCAATGAATAAAACCAGCAAGGGTACGCTGATGGAAGTGCTTGGAATAGAATACATGGTTGTAGAACCAGGGTATATTAAGGCAAAGATGCCGGTAGATGAACGCACACGCCAGCCCTACGGAATTTTACATGGAGGAGCCAGTGTGGCTCTGGCAGAAACCATCGGGAGCATTGGCTCGGCGGTACTCATAGGAGACAAGAATGTGGATGTTCGTGGAGCCGGAATTACTGCCAATCATGTGAAAGCAGTCAGAAATGGCTGGGTTTATGGCGAAGCAAGGACCATCCATGTTGGAAAGAATACCCATATCTGGGATATTCAGATTAAAGACGAAGCGGGAGATTTGGTTTCTACAGCCCGCCTTACAAATTTTATTCTTTTTAAATAGATGAAACGAAACCTTCATAGCCTTCACCAATTGCTATTGAATAAAGGAATTGCATTTGCACGATTTTCTTTGCCAGGACAGACAGAAGCCAAAACCTATGTTTCTTATTTGCCGGAATCATTTTCCGACCTGAAATCGATTGTTTCCATACAGAAAGAGGGTTTTGTTTTTGCGCCTTTTTTGGTAGATCAGGAACACCCTATTTGGTTTTTATCGGCTGATGATAAGATAGAAACCGGGAGCAATTTGCAATCCATCGAAGAATTTATAGAGCAACTTCCCGATGCTGAAGAGGCTTGGGAAATGGATCAGGAAGAAACATCCAGAAATGATTATGCAAAATCGTTTGATGCTTTTATGCAAGCGCTAAAGTCTTCGAAACTGGATAAGGTTATCTTATCAAAAATTGTCACCAAACCCAAAACCGGAGAGTCTTTGTTTCAATTGTATTCCCGGCTTTCCGAGACTTATCCCGATGCGTTTAGCTATATGATTCATCTTCCAAACGGAAAAACATGGATGGGTGCCACTCCCGAACTTTTATTAAAACAAGATGAACGCACGATTCAAACCATGGCACTTGCCGGCACGCAATTGATGCAAAACCGGAAGATAGAGGACATTCTCTGGGAGCAGAAAGAAATTGAAGAACAAACTTATGTTCGCGACTATGTGAAAAAGATCTTAACTGGTTTTTCCAAATCGGTCAGTGTTTCAGAAACCTATTCGGTTAAAGCCGGAAATGTGGTGCACTTACGGACCGATTTTATGGTAAATCAAGCTTTTGAGCGGATAAACGTTGTGGAGATGGTAAAGAAATTGCATCCCACCCCGGCAGTTTGCGGAATTCCGGTGAAGGAATCGCGTGCCATGATTCTGAGAAGCGAAAAACACAAGCGTGCCTATTATACCGGATATTTAGGCCCGGTGAATGCCAGCTCCATGGCTCTGTTTGTGAACTTGCGATGCATGCAGGTTCTATCGGGCAGCTATGCTCTTTACGTTGGTGGAGGCATAACGCGGGATTCGATTCTGGAAAAGGAATGGATGGAAACCGAAGCCAAGGCACAGACCTTATTATCGGTTATTAATTCAAATGAAGAATAGTATCCGATTCGGTTTCAAATTTCCGATCGATGGATTGCAGGATAACCTGAATAATTTACCCTTTAAGCGTTCTTCTCAATCCGAATACGTGCATCAACAGCAATGATGGATTTTTTA
>JAFGHU010000213.1 GCA_016929955.1 Bacteroidales bacterium
AAACAAGTGTAGGATCGATTTGGCGTTCCCACCAAACCGCTGTCATTGTACCCGGAACAGGCATTCCTACTAATTTTCCGATCTTCAGCGCTTTATAGGCGTATGGAAAAGCATGAGCATCAGAATAATTTCCTTCACCCATCAAAACAACACTAGGTCTATACCATTTTTCCATTGGTTCGGAGCCCACATAATGCCCACGAGGTGCAAAATCCACATAACGCACTCCACTCAATAAAGTCACCAAATCATCGTGCAACCATCCTCCACCATTGAACCGTGTGTCTACTATAATCGCTTCCTTATCTACATTGCGTCCTAATATCTCAGAATAAGCTACGCGGAAACTGGCATCATTCATTCCCTGTACGTGCACATAACCTATTTTTCCATCGGAAAGACGATCTGTTTCTTCACGCATAAATTTAACCCAACGGTCGTAGAGCAAGCCTGATTTTTGCCGCTGACTAATCGGTTTCATTACTAGGGTAGACGTTTTTTGGGTATTTGGATGATAAATCCGTAACTGCGTATTTTTGCCTTCAATATTATTTAATAGAACAAAATAATTCTCATTAGGAAAAATATCCACACCATTTATTTGTTCAATAATATCGCCTACTTTGAGATCAAAATCTGATTTATCGAGCGGTCCTTTTTCAATGATTTCGGCAATTTTTAGTCCTTTACCTTTAAAAGATAAATCGTAAAACGCACCCAAACTGGCTGTTTGATCGCCATCGGCACGATGGGAATAACGTCCACCGGTATGCGAACCATTTAACTCGCCCAGCATTTCGCTTAAAAGCTCAGCAAAATCGTAATTATTATTGATACTTGGCAAGAAAGCTTTATAGGCATCTTTATACATTTCCCAATCAACACCTTTAAAATCAGGAGCATAAAACTTATCGTTTACTTGTTTCCAGGCATGATCGAAAATATAAGCTCGCTCGCCGGCTGGATTTAAATCTATCTCAGCTTTAAAAGCGATATTTTTTCTGGAGGGCTTATCTACATTTTTAATGTCCAGTTTTATCAAACTTCCACCTGAAAGTAAGAACAAGTTTTTACCCTCTTTATCCATTTTAAGTTGTCCACCTCGCCCATTTAATTTCAAAACAAGTTTAGTTTCGTTTTCTTTCATTTTGTGCAACCACAAATCGTAGCCTTTTTCAAAACGACTGAGGTAGAATAAGTTTTCACCATCATCGCTAAGCACAGCATCACCTAAATCAGAAGAATTAATAGTAAGTCGAGCCACGCGATCTTCCAGATTATTTAAATCCAAAACAACCGCTTTGTCCTTTTCATCCTCTTCTTTGGCATCCTCATTTTTTCCTTTTTTCTTTTTGGATGCAGCTAAAGTATCTTTGTCTTTATCCTCTTCTTTTTTCTTGTTGTATTTAGCCTCGTATTCTTCCTTCGGCATGGTAAATTTCTCATAAAACTTTTGGTTGAAGAACATAGCATAGGCATCCATTTTTGCGCCCCAACTCCCATGGCTTCTCATTCCATTGCGATCGGAGAACCATAACATTCCATTTCCGCCCATAATCCATTTTGGATTATTATCTGCATAACCACTCAAAGTAAGATTTACCGGATCTTTTCCTCCTTTTGCATCTACGAGGCCAACTTCATCCACCCATCTTTTTCCACCTAAATAGCTCACCAGAAAATATTTCCCGTCGGGCGACCACTGATACCACTGATCTCCGTCAGAATACGAATAATTGTAGGTACCTGCTAAAACCAAACGTTGTTCTTTAGAAGCAAGGTTTATTACTTTAAGCGCTGTGCGTTCTTCAAGATAGGCAATTTCTTTTCCATCGGGAGAATATTCTGGTTGGAATGTATTTTTATCACTTATCAGAATGGGTTTTTCTTTTAAAACTGTAGAAGTTGCAAAAGCGGTTTCTTCAGGATTTACCAAACTAGTTTCGTATAAATTCCAGCTGCCATCACGTTCAGAAGCATATAGAATTGATTTCCCATCAGGACTAAAACTCACGCTTCGCTCCTGCTCAGGTGTATTGGTTATGCGTTTGGTTGTTCCGAATTCTACTGAAGTAACAAATACTTCGCCGCGAACAACAAAAACAATTTCTTTGCCATCAGGCGCAACATTCATTTCGGTTGCTTCACTACTAAATGATTTTGGAGTTGATTTGGCAAGCTCCTTAAATTTAGGGATAATCAAATTCAACTTCTGTGGATTCTGACCTTCTTGTTTGGTATACAAACCACCATCAAAAATAAAAGCCAAGGTATTGTTGTTGGCAGCACTTAAAAAGCGTACGGGATGATGTTCAAATTTTGTTAACTGTACTTCATCGGCATTATCGGTAAACGCCTTTTCATAAACATTAAAAGTTCCGTCTTGCTCTGATAAGAAAAACATTTTTTGTTCATCAGCAGCAAAAACAGGGTTTCGGTCTTCCCCTTCAAAATTACTTATTTTGGTATGTTTTCCTGTTGTTTTATCGTAAACCCAAATATCGCGAGTAACCGAAGAAGTATGGTGCTTGCGCCAAGGATCTTCGTATCCTTTTACATCCTGATAGATTAATTTTGATCCATCTTTACTCACAGCTACATTTTCGGCCGAAGTAGTCAGGCATTGCGTTACACGTCCTCCCGCAACAGGAACTTTATAAAGCTCTGTTAATAATCCATAAGGAAATTGAGCATTTTTTACAGCATCGTCTAAAGTGGCCGAAAACAACACGTACTCATCGTTGGGCGAAAAAGTCCAAGGGACTTGTTTAGCACTGTGATAGGTAATACGCTTACTCGAACGATCAGCAAAATCGTAAATAAAAATATCAAAATTCCCATACAAATCGGATGTATAAGCCAGTTTTGTTCCGTCGTGCGACCAAACGGGGTTTGATTCATAAGCTTCGCTAAGCAATAGTGGCTCAGCAGTTCCTCCGGCCGATGAAACTAAAAATAAATCGCCTTGATAAGCAAATACAATTTTCGATGCGTCGGGCGAAATAGCCGCGTATCGAATCCAATCTTTTTGGGCAAATAAGGAAACACTTAATAGCGCAAAAAACAGAAGTGCAATTTTTTTCATTTGTTTTGAGTTTAATTAATACTATCAAAAAAACACAAGATAAAAGCAGTTACGGTAAAGGAGTAGCAACTTTTTTAATGGTTTTTAGGTTTGTTGTTTAATTTGTAATTCAGCTAAAAAAGCCTGTTAAAACACAGCTAAAACAGCTTCATATTAATAGCGACTAAATTAAGTATTTTTTTTTAGTGTGCTCCCTTCAATTCAAATACACTTGTTAATAATATGTAAATAGATTTTTTTCTAAAACTAGCATTAAGCATATCACAATTTTATAAACTATAGCGTTTAAATTCAGGAGTCTACCCGGCTCTTTTTGCGCGACAAAAGGAAGTCCTTATTTGAAAAGAGTAAAAATACCAAAAAGCATCTTATTTTCACATAATTTGTTTTAATTTTGGACTCTAAATGTAAAGTTTAAATAGCTAGCTACATTGTAAATCAATTTTTGTGTAAATCACAATAAAAATATCAAAAAACCTAAAAAATGAATATTCACGAATATCAAGGGAAACAGATCCTAAAAAGTTTTGGTGTTAGAATTCAGGAAGGTATTGTTGCTGCCACACCTGATAAAGCAGTTGATGCCGCTAAAGAATTACAAAAACAAACCGGTACCGGATGGTGGGTTGTTAAAGCTCAAATTCATGCCGGTGGTCGTGGAAAAGGCGGCGGAGTTAAACTTGCCAAAAGCTTAGACGAAGTAAAAACTTTAGCAGACCAAATATTAGGTATGCAGTTGGTGACGCACCAAACAGGTCCTGAAGGAAAACTTGTAAGCAAAGTATTAATTGCTCAAGATGTGTATTATCCTGGAGAAAGTGAAACCGAAGAGTATTATATGGGCGTTTTATTAAATCGCGCAACCGGAAAAAACATCATTATGTATTCAACTGAAGGAGGAATGGATATTGAGACAGTTGCTGAAAAAACTCCCCACTTAATTTACAAAGAAGAAATTGATCCAAAAGTTGGATTACAGGCTTTTCAAGCACGTAAAATAGCTTTCAATTTAGGATTAAGCGGCGATGCTTTTAAAGACATGCTCAAATTTGTAGCTGCGCTTTACAATGCTTATGTGGGCACAGATTCTACCATGTTTGAAATCAATCCTGTTTTAAAAACCTCGGATAATAAAATTTTAGCTGTTGATGCCAAAGTAAATTTAGATGACAA
>JAFGHU010000214.1 GCA_016929955.1 Bacteroidales bacterium
AGTAAAACAAAAATAATAGTAAGCGGGGATAAACATCTATTAAAATGCAATGGTTTTTATGGTATTAAAGTTCTAAAACCTTCAGAATTTTTCAATAAGTTTTTAAAAAAAAGATAAGAAATCGCCCGCCAAGAAGAGAATACACATAGCAACAGACAAACAACAGGCGCAACGCTAAATTTTGTAAAGTTATGGTAGCAAGAATATTATAGTTGAAAAACTTCGCTTGTGCGCCGGACGTTAGCGTCAATATTTACGCTGAATGATTTATTGGCCGCCGGGAAAAACAAATATGAATAAATGCAAAACTTGCGTACTAAATCTAAATCGCCGCCATCGTAGCGACAAGAAATGATATAAAAGCATGAAAATCAATACTAATTTTGCACTTAATAAACTTAAGTCCAATATTAAATGATGTTGAGCTCCAAATTTTTTTCAGAGCATCTTTTTATTTATTTTTTGCGTTTCGTTGGTTAGTCCGAATCAAGGAAGGAAGACTGAAATATGAAAAAGGTTAATGATGCACCAAAAAACGCATTCATTATTATGCCCTTCCAACAAGATTTTTTCGGATATTACGATAGAATATATAAACCAGCATTAGAATCTGCAGGATATAAGGTAAACCATGCAGCTGAGATTAATGAAATCAAGCCTATTACTGATCAGATTTTAAACTGCATTAAGAATGCGGACATGATTCTCTGTGACTTAACCAACAAAAACCCGAATGTTATGTATGAACTTGGTATTGCTCATGCAATTGGAAAGCCTGTATTACTCCTGGCTCAAAATACAAAAGATATATCATTTGACATTGCTCACATAAGAATCGTTTTCTATAATACCAATGATAAAAATTGGGAAATTGAGACTTTTAAAAAGATTGTTACAACCGCAAAT
The DNA here is from genome assembly GCA_016929955.1 of Bacteroidales bacterium. GTDB lineage: Bacteria > Bacteroidota > Bacteroidia > Bacteroidales > UBA12170 > UBA12170. The sequence continues at coordinate 907 of JAFGHU010000214.1, forward strand.
GCCACAGCCAATAGCGAAGAACCATGGCCAAAACCATTAGTCGATCCTGTGGTTAAAATCAGCGATTCTTGGAGCGTTATTTTCTCAACCTTCATAAAGGTCATAGGGAAAAAGTTAGCCTTTCCAATTAAAGCAGGTTTTGTTATAAGGTTTCTTGCTGCATTGGCCGCAGGAGTTTTAGGCGGTGCAATTTGGACCATGATATTTCGCCGTGGTCTCGGTGGCAGCAGTGCTGAACCCCACTTAATGGATGCCCTTATGTGGGGGTTGGTTACGAACATCCCGGTTGTTTTAGCTCTAATTATTCTAAATATTTTTTATCGCTTTTCAGAATTTAGAAAGATTTGGTTCACTACAATTTGCTACCTTTTAGTGATGGCCCTTTCTGGTTTTATTTTTTATGATATTAGACTTTCCGACCATATTGGTTTTAGGCAGTATTTAGAATTTAAGCTAACATCTTTTATGGTAAGAGAAATATTACTTGTCATTATTTGGTCCGCATTGTGTTCACTCTTGCCGTTATTTGCTATCTCCCATTTTGTATTAAAAAGAGTTAACATCGCTAAGGTTTATTTAAAAGTTTTTCAAATGTCCTTTTTAACAATTCTAATAACAACTATGTGTGTGTCGTTTTATTTGTTTTTTCTTCCTCATGATCCAATGTTTGATGCTGGCAGAGGTGTAGTTGCCGGCGTGGCTTTAAGGGTAATGCTGTTTATGAGTCTTTACAATATTTTAGTATACGGAAACAACAGCAAGGCGAAAGTGATTGCATAATTGCCTATGCGCATCGTGTGCAGGCGAGAAAATGTGCGCAAATGAAAATCAAAATCGAATGCGAATCAGCGGCAAGAATTACAAATGCAGTTGCAGCGCAAACACAACCGCTAACATTGCAAGGCTGGCTCGAAGACTAACCCAAATGCCCGCAGCGCTGCTGCTGTGTCCTCACTGCAATCAAGGCAGGCTCTATCTCCGATCGGAGATTCCTCCCTTGTGGAAGCTGGTGGCCGCGTAGTTCTGTCATGGTGGTTTCGGCCAGTTCGGCTTTTACTGGCTGACCGTCCTTCGTTTGATGGTGATTTCCTCTAACCTGCGAACTGGTATTAGTTTGCAGGTTTGCGGTTTGGTATTGTCAGATATGCTGTTTTCTCTCATTTCTGCTTAGAGAGGTGTTCGAAAATCCGCTGTTTTTGGTGGTTTTCGGGGTTTTCAGATAGTATTTTATTTCCATACGCGGCGATTGATGAATCCTTCATTCGGATTCAATACCCATATATTAAATGATATTGCTCTCTTTTAAAAATGGAGCATCTGTTTGTTCAACGAGATTTCTTCCAAAGTGACTCGAAACTTCGGTGATTGTAGCGCTTCTTATCTCTTCAGTCACTTTGGAAGAAACCCTTTACGTTGGTAGAAATCTAATTCTTAGTTTGACAAAAAAATACAGCACGTCGTATGTTGCCAATGAAAAAGCAACGAAAACGAAAGATATTCTGAAAGCAAACATGATGAAAATTTTAAAACAATAAAAGGATAATCCTATGACACCTAAGAAATTTTATGATTGGCAAACCGGCGGTGGGACAGACGATGTAATGCGTATCGTAGCATACCTGGAAAGTTCTGATATTCAATGGTGCGCTATCGGTGGTATCGCAGTCAATCACTGGGCTGAGGAGCCGCTGGTAACTCAAGACGTGGATTTGGTGGTAGCGACTGCATCAATTGAGAAAACAGTGAAGATGCTTGAAGATAATGGTTTTACGTATGAAAGGTATTCCTGGTCAATCAATTTCAAAGGAAATTCAAAAGTCAGTATACAATTGAG
>JAFGHU010000215.1 GCA_016929955.1 Bacteroidales bacterium
ATTGCTGCAAAAGAAGTTTCAGGTAAGCCACTAGTAGTGCATATGCATGCTACTGAATTCGACAGGGCAGGAGAAGGCCGGATAAATTCTGAAGTTTTTGGTATTGAGCAAAAAGGGATGAAAGAGGCCGATAAAGTGATTACCGTAAGTAATTTAACTCGCGATATTGTAATCAAACACTATGGTATCGACCAGGCTAAAATTCAAACGGTGCATAATGCGATCGAGCCGGTTGATAAAGAAAATCTTAATGTCAATAGAGCAGTAAAAGAAAAAGTAGTCACCTTTTTAGGCCGTTTAACTTTTCAGAAAGGCCCCGAATATTTTGTTGAGGCCGCTAAATTGATTCTTGAAAAAGACGAGCATGTCCGCTTTGTGATGGCCGGAAACGGCGATATGTTCGAAGCACTTATTAAACGTGTAGCAGAATTAAAGATTGGAACAAAATTTCACTTTACGGGTTTTTTAAAAGGAGCTGATGTGGATAAAATGTTTCTTTTGTCTGATGTATTTGTGATGCCATCCGTTTCAGAGCCTTTTGGTTTGGTTCCTTTAGAAGCTATGCGTTCCAATGTCCCGGTTGTCATTTCAAAACAATCGGGTGTTGCCGAAGTGCTTACGAATGCACTAAAAGTGGATTTTTGGGATGTGGAAGGTATGGCCGACGCCATCTATGGATTATTGCATTACGAGTCCTTATCAACGATGTTAATCAAAAATGGAATTGAAGAAGTGGATAACCTAAAATGGGAACATGCCGCAAAACAAGTAAAAGCTGAATACGAAAGTGTTTTGTTAAATATAAAGAATTAGCTAAAAATTAAATATGCAGTCAGTTTGTCTATATTTTCAGGTACATCAACCTTATCGATTAAAGAAATATCGTTTTTTTAACTTAGGGAATGATCATTATTATTACGACGATTATTTAAATAAATCCATTATGGAACGTGTAGCGGCAAAAAGCTACATTCCTATGAATAATCTCTTGCTCGATTTAATAAAAAAACACGGCAAAGCCTTTAAAGTCAGTTTTTCGATAAGTGGTTTGGCTCTTGAACAGTTTCAAGAATTTACACCTCAGGTCTTGGCTAGTTATAGACAATTGGCTCAAACAGGCAATGTTGAATTTTTAGCCGAAACGTATGCCCATTCCTTGGCCGGTATGAAAAGCAAGAATGAATTTGTTCGTCAAATTAAAATGCACCAGGAAAAAATTAAGGAGCTTTTTGGGGTTAATCCGCAGACATTTAGAAATACGGAATTAATTTATTCTGACGAAATGGGCGAAACCGTTGCGGAAATGGGATTTAAAACAATGCTAACCGAAGGTGCTAAGCATGTTTTAGGTTGGAAAAGCCCTAATTTTGTTTATACAAATGCGCTCAATCCGCGTTTAAAAGTATTGTTGCGCAATTTTAATTTAAGTGATGATATAGCCTTTCGGTTTTCCAATCAAAACTGGAATGAATGGCCGCTGACAACAGAAAAATTCTCCGATTGGTTAAGTAATATTAGTCCTAAAGAACAGGTGCTTAATTTGTTTATGGATTATGAAACTTTCGGAGAACATCAATGGGAACAAACCGGGATTTTTGAATTTATGAAAAATTTACCCGAGAAAATATTGAAAAAACCGAATCTTTGTTTTAAAACTCCTGCTGAAGTAACTAAAGAATATCAACCCATTGCAGCTATTCACGTTCCTAATCCAATTAGTTGGGCCGACGAAGAAAGAGACCTTACTGCATGGTTAGGTAATGAAATACAAGATGAAGCCTTTGAAAAATTATATGCCGTTGAAGAGGCCATGGTCAACTGTCAAGATCCCAGTCTGCAAAAAGATTGGTTAAAATTGCAAGCCAGCGATCATTTCTATTATATGTGTACCAAATGGTTTTCTGATGGGGCAGTACATGAATATTTTACTCCATACGGATCTCCATATGAGGCATTTATAAATTATATGAATGTGCTAGCCGATTTTCATATTCGAATAGAAAGAGAAGGGAAATACATCAATACGAATGGTTCTCAGCCCAAAACTACTTCGCAAGAAGATGTTTTTAGCATACTTTTAAAATTTACGAATGTTAAACTTAAGCAACTGCTTAACACTTTAAGTATTGAGGAATCGGCCACCTTATTTTTCGAAAGTGATCAGCGCCTGCGCGAAAAAATGATGAAAATAGTAGGAAAGAAAAATCTGAAAAAAATTCAAACCTTTCGAGAAAATTCCAATGCATTATCCGCCTTGGATATATACAATTACAAGGAAGAGTTACGGCGAAAAATTGCACGTATAAATTAAGTAAAGAATTAATTATTAAGAAATAAAACTCCCATTTTATTAAATGGGAGTTTGTGTGTATACAAATAAAACTGAAATTTAATGAAAGCAAAATATATTTTTGAAACGGCATGGGAAGTATGCAATAAAATAGGAGGAATTCATACTGTTTTAGCCTCAAAATCACCTGCTATACAACCTCAATATGGTGATAACTATATTTTTATGGGCCCTGATGTGTGGATGGAAACAAGTAAAAACCCTGAATTTACAGAAGACAATACTTTATTTGTAGATTGGAAAAACCATGCACACTCCGAAGGGATTAATTTTCGAATTGGCCGATGGAATATCAAAGGAAATCCAATTGTAATTCTTATCGATTTCAAGCCTTATTTTAGTGAGAAAGATAAGATATTTGCCTCCTGGTGGGAAACCTATAAATTGGATTCTATTTCCGGAGCTTGGGATTATATAGAACCTGCATTATTTGGATATGCGGCAGGACGTGTAATTGATAGTTTTCAAAAATTCCATGGCGTATTTAAAGATGGAATTATCGCTCATTTTCACGAGTGGATGACCGGTTCTGCCGTCTTGTATTTGAAAATGAACAATCCTTCCGTCGCTACTGTATTTACTACCCATGCTACAGTCTTGGGTCGTTCTATTGCCGGAAATGGACTAGCGCTTTACGATCATATCGATAATTATAATGCTGATTTAGTTGCTCGTGAGTTTTCGGTAGTGGCAAAGCATTCTTTAGAAAAATTGGCTGCCGGCAATGCCGATATGTTTACAACGGTAAGTGATGTTACCAATGCGGAGTGCAAACACTTTTTAGGAAAAAGTGTGGATAGGGTTACACCCAATGGTTTCGACGGAAAATTAGAAGCAGCATCAAATAATGCAGCCAATGATAGCAGAGAAATCAATCGCAATTTGCTTCTAAAAGTGGCTTCACGAATGACCAATATTACTTTTGAAAAAGATAGCTTATTGGTGGCAATTAGTGGTCGTTACGAATACAGAAATAAAGGGATCGATGTGTTTTTGGAAGCTATAAATCAGTTAAAATCTAAACTCGAGAAAAGAAGAGTGATAGCTTTTTTAATGATTCCGGGTGGTATAAAAGGACCAAACCTAGAACTGGCTGAAGCTATAGAATCGGAGGAATTGAAATTTACGAGTAATCGGTTTACACATCAGCTCACCGATAAGATCCATGACCCGATCCGTAACAAAATGGGTGAACTTCAAATGTTTAACTCGGAAAATGATTTACTTACAGTGATTGGCGTTCCTGCATATTTAAATGGTCACGATGGCATTTTCAATACTTCTTATTACGATCTTTTATCGGCGTTTGATTTAAGTGTTTTTCCATCCTACTATGAACCTTGGGGATATACGCCTTTGGAAAGCATTGCGTTTAGAGTTCCTACAGTAACAACTTCATTGTCTGGATTTGGGCGTTGGGTGCAAGCTTCTTTTGAAGAAAATAAAGGAGTACACGTTGTTCCGAGAGGAGATGCAAATAAAGACGAAGTAATAACTAGAATCGCAGATTTAATTCATAATTTTTATTTGGCTGATAAGAATCAAGTGCTTGAAGCACAAAAAGATGCAACACATATTGCAGAAGCTGCCCAGTGGAAAAATTTCATTAAGTTTTACAAAGAAACCTATGAATTAGCTCTTGAAAAAGCACAAAACCGTAGCGACGCACTAATTAGTCAAACTCAATATAGGCTAATAAAATCAAATGCTTTAAAAGTTACACAAAAACCGAATTGGAAAAAAGTTTTGGTGCGTCCGGTATTGCCAAAGAAATTAGAAAAACTGGAAAGTTTAGCTAAAAATCTTTGGTGGTCGTGGAATTATTGTGCACAAGATTTGTTTGAGAAAATGGGCGGAGAACTTTGGTTTAAACTAAAGAAAAACCCCGTGGCTATGCTTGAAAAGATTTCGCAAGCACGCTACGATCGACTTTTAGGCGATGCTGATTTTATGGCCGATTACAACAAAGTGATAAGCAAATTTGAGGCCTATATGAATAAAGCAAACCTTAAACCCAAGGAGCAAATCGCTTATTTCAGTATGGAATATGGTATAGACGATAGCTTAAAAATATTTTCCGGTGGATTGGGAATCTTGGCAGGAGATTATTTAAAACAAGCCTCAGATTCTAATATCAATATGATAGGTATTGGTTTGTTGTATCGCTTTGGCTATTTTAAACAGCAATTAGCTGTAAGTGGCGATCAAATTGATGTGTATAATCCACAAAAATTCTCTCAATTATCTGTACAACCTGTTCGTTTGGCAAACGGAGAATGGGCAGCAATAAGTATCGCATTGCCCGGAAGAAACATGAAGGCTAAAGTTTGGTTGGCGCAGGTGGGTAGAATTCCTTTGTATCTGCTTGATACAGATATTGATGAAAATACGGAAGAAGATCGTAAGGTAACGCACCAGCTTTATGGAGGTGATTGGGAAAATCGCTTGAAACAAGAACTTTTATTGGGTGTTGGTGGTATTCGATTAATAGAGGCTTTAGGTCTGAAACCGGATATTTTTCATGCTAATGAAGGCCATGCAGCCTTTAATTCTTTAGAGCGATTAAAGAATTTAATTCAAAACGACAATTTAAGCTTTAATGAAGCCAAAGAAGTTGTTAGAGCAAGTACACTTTTTACCACACATACTCCAGTTCCGGCCGGTCATGATGCTTTTGAAGAAAACATTTTACGTAAATATATTTTTCATTATGCTGATCGTTTACAATTGACCTGGGATGAGTTTATGAATCTGGGAAAATGGCAGCCAAATCAACCCAACGAAAAATTCTCAATGAGTGTTTTGGCAGCACGTATGTCGCAAGAAATGAATGGTGTAAGCCGTATTCATGGCCGTGTTAGTCAAGAAATGTTTGAACCGCTTTACGAAGGTTATTATGCCGACGAACTGCATATAGGCTATGTGACCAATGGCGTCCATTACTCTACTTGGGCCTCTAAAGTTTGGCAACAATTCCACCACGAACTTTTTGGCGAACATTTTCTGCATCAGCAAAGCGATGAAAAAATTTGGAAAGCCATTGATACTGTTCCAAACGATCGCATTTGGCAAATGCACTTGAATCAGAAGAAAGAGCTGTTTACTTATTTGCGTATACGACTCACCGAAGAGTTAAAAGCACGTCAAGAAAATCCGGCTTATATTGTTCAGGTTGTAGAGAATATGAACCCCAATGCTTTAACCATTGGATTTGCACGG
>JAFGHU010000216.1 GCA_016929955.1 Bacteroidales bacterium
GTATGCTCGAATAATAATAACACACTCTTAAAAACATCCACCAAAAAAATCAATTTCAATACACTTTCTAAAAATTCCTTTTTCCATAAAACAATGCTGCGAAGATATTTCAAATTTGGCAATACAAAGTATTTTCGTTAAAAACTCTAAAACAAAAGGGCAGACTCTAAAAATTAGGCTAATTTTGACGCAATTTTGAAAAGGATAGCTATGCTTAAAAGAATTCGCCTGGTTTTAATTTTGCTTATATCGCTTCATTTTACAGGATTTACGCAAGTAAATACAGCGCGTTTTCTGGCTATGGGCAGAATGGATTTATTTAACGATAATTATACGGAATCGATAAAGAACTTAACAGTTGCCGTAAATGCTGAACCCGACAAATTTGAACCTTATTTTTATCGTGGTTTAGCCAAATATTCATTGGGCGATTATAATGGAGCCATTGCCGATCTGAACAAATCCATTTCCATCAATGCCTATTTCTCGTATTCTTTTCTTTACCGTGGACTGTGTAAACAACAACAAAAAAAATTCCACGAAGCCTTAAAAGATTATGCAGCTGCCATTCATCGTGGGCCAAACAACCCCGATGCCTATGTAAACCGAGGCGTTGCTAAACTTCAACTCAAACTATTTCAGAGTGCTGTTGCCGATTTCGATACGGCTATCCTATTAGATCCAAAAAACGAAAACGCTTATCTAAACAGAGGCTTAGCACTTTACGAATTAAAGCAGATGGATCAAGCTTTAGAGGAAATAAACAAAGCCATCAAGCTGAATTACCTGAATAAAACAGCTTACTTGCGTCGAGGCATTTTGAAATTTGGGATGAAAAAATACGATGAAGCTATTTTTGATTTCGAACTCTCTATGAAATTAGACGATGCCGATCCGCTACTCTATTATTTCAGAGCCATCTCTTATTATTATCTCGACGAAAAGCAAAAAACCTACGCCGATTATGCGAAAGTTTTGGAGCTGGACCCCTATAATGCACTAACGTATTATAATCGCGCCATCTTAAAAACAGAAGATAAGAATTATTTGGGCGCCTTGCTCGATTTAGAAAAAGTAACCAGCATCAATCCTTCAAATATCTATGGCTATTATAACAAAGCAAATGTAAAAAGCTTGATGGGAGATTATACCGGTGCAATTAAAGACTACGACAAAGCCATAGAATTGTTTCCTGATTTTGCTCGTGCTTACCTCAATCGATCGGCGTTAAAAGAAAAAATAAATGATAAAAAAGGCGCATATGCCGATTATCTGAAAGCAGAGGTGATCCGCGAAAAGTTTGACCGCAGCGATTCCATTCCTGAGCTTTTTAAAGACAGCTTGCAGCTAACTAAATTAATTGCCTTCGAAAGTGATTTCAATAATGCAAATGCCGATAATGGGTATATTCAGTATAAAAACATTTACATCGAATTGGAATCGAATTTCAATATTTCGATGCTCGCCAAAGACGAGGAAGATTATATCGACGAACGCAGAAAACAGTATTTTGTACCTGAAATAGCCGCATATAACGAATCTAATTTATCGCAATATAAACTGGCTTTTGGACTAACCAAAGAAGTAAACCAATTGCATCCTACAAAAGCAAGAGAAATTCTACAGCGTTTGAATACGACGTTAAAAGAACATCCTGAAAATCCTTATAATCACTTGTATATTGGCATTTTAAACGAACGCATTGGCAACTTACCAAGTGCCGAACGCTCTTATCAGGAAGCGATAAAACTGGATCCAACTTTTGGATTTGCCTATCTGAATTTAGCCAATGTAGCGTATTTAATGGCGATGGATAAAATGAATGAAAATGCAAAATCCAATGAAAATTATATCAAAGAGGATATAGAAGATTTTAAGAAAACGGTTGATCAGTTTGCCATTCCTGATTTGAAAAAAGCAATTCAATATTACGATATGGCTTTGCAGATTTATCCAAAATTGGGATTTATTTATTATAACCGCGCAAATCTTTACAGTAAAACGCAGGAATATATGAAAGCGATTGCCGATTATAATCAAGCCATTGCTTTGCAACCCAATTTAGCTGAAGCTTATTATAATCGCGGATTAACTTTATTGCTATTGCAAGATAATAGTTCCGCCTGTCCCGATTTAAGTAAGGCCGGCGAACTGGGAATAACGAATGCTTATAATGTGATTAAGCGCTTTTGTGCTGATTCAAAATAGTAGAATACAAAAACATAAGATTATTAATGAAACCTTTGATTACAAAAAAACCTTGGCATCCATTTAAAGAACTCAATTATACCGCTTTTTTTATTACACTACTCTTGCCACCTTTTATCTTAGTGCCGGTACATCTTTTTGTAAAACCGTCTATGTTATTGGCGGAGCGATTCTTTCCGGGCACCTGGTGGCTTGAGATTGCGCTCTTAACCATTTATGCGGTATGGCTCGGACAGGTTATGGCCAAAACAGGTAATATCGGAAAGGTTCGTGTTAAATATTGGCTCTTTTTTTCCATAATTTTCTTCGGACAGTTTATTTTAGGACTTACGGTTAACAGTAAATTTTTGATGAGTGGAAATCTGCATCTACCCATTCCGGCATTGATTATTGGTGCACCAATATATAGAGGCGAAGGCTTTTTTATGCCCTTGCTCCTCTTATCCACTTTGGCTATTGTTGGACCGGGTTGGTGTTCGCATCTGTGTTATATTGGCGCTTGGGACAATGCTTCGGCAAGACACAAAAAAAGACCAAAAAAAACGATCACGCGTAAACAAACGCTGATTTTGCGCTACGCCATGCTAGCCTTGGTAGTTGTGGCAGCAGCATTGATGAATTATTTCAATGTTCCAATAACAGCTGCTTTCGTAATTGCCTTAGCTTTTGGATTGTTTGGTGTTTTTCTAATGCTTTATTATTCCAGAAGATTGGGATATATGTTTCACTGTACAACCTATTGTCCTGTGGGCAGTTTAGTTACCTTATTAGGAAAACTCTATCCATTGCGTGTAAAAATAGATCAGAATACCTGCACGGCTTGTAATATTTGCAGTACAGAATGTCGCTACGATGCACTCACGCCTATTGATATTAAAAGCGGAAGCGCAGGATGGAATTGTACGCTATGCGGAGATTGCCTAAGCAGTTGCCATGCCAGCTCCATTCGCTTTAGCTTTTTCGGCTCCAGGAAAAACGCCTGGATTATTTATATCTCAATCGTAGTAGCTTTGCACGCCGGATTCTTAGCCTTGGCTCGCTTGTAATAGGTTGTCTTTTGTGTTGTTAATCCTGAGCCCTCAACCTCAGCCTCAACCTCAACCTCAACCTTAACCTCTATATAAAAGACTTTGTATAATTAAATACGCACAATTCTACCTACAATGACCAAATTATTAGTATTTTGCGCCAGCAAATCAGTCAACCAAATTATCCGAGCTGATTAAAACATTAATTAACAAAATCAAAGTCGGTTCAAACATCCGATTCTAAAAACAATTCAAATATGAAAATAGAATTTAAAAGCTTATCGATGCTTACTCTGGGCGGCATTTTGGTATTTGGTAGTCTTCAAAGTTGTAAAGAGCCTATGAAACAAGAAAACAAGCCAATAATGGTTGAAGATATGGACCTAACCGTGAGTCCTAAAGAAGATTTTTATCAATATGCCAATGGCGGATGGATGAAGAATAATCCACTACCGGAAGATCGCAGTCGCTTTGGTTCCTTCGATGCACTTGCCGATCGCAACGAAAAACAAATCAAAGAGATTTTTGCCGAATTATCAGCAGAAGAAAATGAAGCCGGTTCGGTAGCCCAAAAAATTGGCGATTTCTATGCTTTAGGTATGGACAGTCTTAAATTAAATGAAGATGGAATTAGTCCACTAAATCCTGAATTTAAAAATATCGAAGCCATTCAAAGCAAAGCCGATTTGAACGCACATATCAGCTATTTGCATCGTAGTGGTATCGGCGGACTCTTTAATCTTTTTGGCATGGCCGATAGTAAAAACAGCGACATGGTTGTTACTTACCTTTGGCAAGGCGGATTGGGAATGCCCGATCGCGATTATTATACCGATGAAACAGAAAGAGCGGAAGGAATACGTACGGCTTATGTGCAACACGTAAAAAATATGTTTATGATCTTGGGTGATGATGAACAAGTTGCTCAAGCCAATGCCGAAACCGTTATGGAAATGGAAACACGTTTAGCCAAAGCTTCCATGACGCGTTTAGATATGCGCGATCCAAACAATTATTACAATAAAACCGATTTAAGCGGTTTAGAAAAAATGGCCTCTGCCTACTCCTGGAAAAGCTATTTTGACGAAGCCGGCTTAGGCGATCCGGGTGTTATCATCGTTGGCCAACCTTCTTTTTACAAAGAAATGAGCGCTATGATAAACGAAGTGCCAGTTGCTAATTGGAAAACCTATTTCCGCTGGCATTTAATTCACGATGCGGCGCCTTATTTGAGCGATAATATCGTGAATGAAAACTTTGATTTTTACGGAAAAACTTTGCGTGGCACACCTCAACTTCGTCCACGTTGGAAACGCGTTCAAGGAACTGTTGATGGTGCTTTAAGTGAAGCTATCGGACAAATTTATGTTCAAAAATACTTTCCTGAATCTGCTAAAAACAGGATGCTTGAACTTGTTGAGAATCTTCGATTTGCTTTGGGAAAACGCATTGAAGACCTAACCTGGATGAGCGAAACAACCAAAGAAGAAGCCCTGGAAAAATTGGCAGCTATCAATGTTAAAATTGGTTATCCTGATAAATGGAGAGACTATTCAGCCTTAGGAATTGAAAAAGATTCGTATGTAATGAATGTGCTTCGTAGTGGAAAATTTGAAACGGATTACAATTTAAATAAAATCAATAAGCCGGTTGATAAAACAGAATGGGGAATGCCTCCACAAATGGTAAATGCCTATTACAATCCATCAGTAAACGAAGTTGTTTTCCCTGCCGGTATTTTACAACCTCCTTTCTTCTTTAAAGATGGCGACGATGCTGTAAATTACGGTGCTATTGGTGTAGTAATCGGCCACGAAATGACACACGGATTCGATGATAAAGGAAGCTTATTCGACAAAACCGGAAACCTAAACAATTGGTGGACCGAAGAAGATACAGAGCGTTTTAACGAACGTACACAAGTGCTGGTAAATCAGTTTAATAGTTTTGTTGTTTTAGATGATGTTCACGCCAACGGCGAATTATCTTTGGGCGAAAACATTGCCGATTTAGGCGGTTTAAATATTGCTTTTACTGCTTTTGAAAAAGCCACAGCAGGCCAAGAATTACCTAAGATAGATGGCTTTACACCTGAACAACGCTTCTTTATCGCTTATGCCCATGTGTGGGCTCAAAATATTCGCGATGCGGAAGCACTTCGACTAACTAAAGAAGATGTACACTCTTTAGGAAGATTCCGCGTAAACGGACCACTTCCAAATATTCAGGCTTTTAACGATGCATTTGATGTGAAAGAAGGCGATAAAATGTTTTTACCTGTAGCCGATAGAGCAATCATTTGGTAAAAAACAAAATACTTATTTTAAAAGGTCGGTCAATTTATTTTGACTGACCTTTTTTTTACTACTAAATTAGCGCACCTCCCGCTATCGCACGTCTCCCGCTATCGCGCGTCTCCCGACGCGTGATTCACATACCCTAAAATATCCAGTTTTTACAACTTAATCTACATCCCAAATTGGGAGGATTGCAAGCGCATTCGCCAAAAAACCTATCGCTTTATTTCTTAACTTTGGACATCATTAAATCGAACAAAAAAATAGTTAGTCATATCCTGGCACAAAAGTCATTATTGATTCTTCCGCCCCACAAAATAAATCGTAGGAGCGCTGAAGGGCGACTGTCTAATTTTAGTAATTTTAAACACCTATTTTACTTTAAAAAATAAAACTATGGATAAAAATGAAATCGTACGCCTTTTAAGCATCGACGACCGCATTTTAGCAGAAGATATTCAGCGACTTTTAGACGAATCCGGTATTTATACTTTATTGGTCTCTGACAATCCGGCTTCCTCTGTTATGAATGCTTATACCGGTTTAAATGCAATAGAGCGCATCGAAATTCAAATCAACAAACTCGACTATCAGCAAGCCATCGAAGCACTCCATCAAAGTCCGTATAAAGACTTAGTATAAATGTTTAAAAAACACAAATTTTCCAATTAACAATCTGGCATTTTCCAAGTATCTGTGCATTTTCCAAACCGCTCATTTTAATCTGAGTGAAATCTATGTAATACCGTACAAATCAACTTAAAAACACATAAATGAAACGAATTTTATTAGTAGTAGTACTTATCACTTTTAGTTTGGCAACTACCTTTGCTCAAACATCAAACGAGCCCATCACTATGCAAAAAACTTTTGGTAGTTATCAATTTTATCAAGGGCCACAAAAACTCAAGATGCGCCAACTGGTTAAAACGATGAAAATAAACGAGCAAGCTTATAAAGAAATCCGCTCTGCGCGAAGACTAAATAACCTGACATCGGTCATTGGATTTATAGGTGGGTCCCTGATCGGATACCAAACGGGTTATGCAATCACAGGAGGAAAACCCGATGTTTTAGTAGCCGGAATTGGCTTGGCCCTCATTGGAGTATCTATCCCTATTAACAAACAAACCGGTAAAAAAGCGAGTAAGGCGGTCAATACCTATAATGAAGGACTACATACGAGCAACAGCTGGGACAAAAAGGAGCTCAGACTTAACGTTAGCGAAAACGGACTAGGTCTGGCGCTGAGCTTTTAAATACGCATCTGTCAAAGATCATAGCTCGCGCTTTGTCATTTTTTTTGCTTACCTTTAATCTGTTATAAAGCAACTTTATCAAATAAAACACAAAATGAATTTAAAATTAGCAGTACTTATCGATGGCGACAATATACCTTCAGCCTACGTAAAAGAAATGATGGAAGAAATTGCCAAATACGGCAATCCTACGATCAAAAGAATTTATGGCGACTGGACCAAACCTACTTTAGCGAAATGGAAAAACCTCCTGCTCGAGAATGCCATTACACCGATTCAACAATATGGCTATACCACAGGAAAAAATGCAACCGATTCGGCAATGATTATTGATGCGATGGATATACTCTACTCCGAAAAAGTAAATGGTTTCTGTTTAGTGTCGAGCGATAGCGATTTTACACGATTAGCTACTCGCCTAAGAGAAGCAGGGATGCAAGTCATTGGCATTGGAGAGAAAAAAACACCAAATCCTTTTATTGTGGCCTGCGACAAATTCATTTATATCGAAATTCTGAAAGACCAAAGCAAAGAGCAAGTTTCTGAAAACGAAAAAGACCATGCTAAAAATTCTGTGGATAAAGTAACGACTAAAGACATTAAACTAATTGCTACTACCATTAGCGACTTATCCGATGATGATGGTTGGGCTTTTTTAGGCGATGTGGGCAGTCTATTGCAAAAGAAACAACCCAATTTCGATCCACGAAACTATGGTTTTCCGAAATTAACGCCTTTAATCAAGTCCATAGGGAAATTTGAGATTGAGCAAAGAGAAGGCTCCTCAGGTCGAAATAAATTAATCTACGTTAAAAACAAAAAAAACAACTGATTCATAGATCTTTCAATTATTTAAACAATCTATACCATGAAAAAACAACTGATTCTATCGACTATTTTATTGCTTATTTTTGTTTCTTGCGAAAACCAAAAAAAACAAGAACCAAAGGACGA
>JAFGHU010000217.1 GCA_016929955.1 Bacteroidales bacterium
ATTCCGGTTTTTGTAAAAGCAGGTTCAATATTACCCATGGTTCCTGATTTTTATAGTACCGACGATTATCCAAGCGCTCTCGAAATTCATTATTACCCAAAAAAATACGGCGAATCAAAGGCATCGTTGTACGAAGATGATGGCGAAACGTTTAGCGCAATTGAGGATGAAGCCTACCAATATATCGAATTTGCTGCAAGTAATGCCGAAAAATTACTGCATTTTATTGTTGAAAGTGATAGCGGAGAATATCAGGGGAAAAGCGAAAAGCGTGAGCTGGCAATAGTGATTCATCAATGCATAAAAAAACCAAAACAAGTTATTTTAAACGGCCATTTACTCAAATTAAAAAAGAGAAAATCAGGCGATTATATTTGGGATAAAGAAAACAAAAGATTAACAATAAAACTGGATTGGGAAAATCAAGATTTAGATTTAAGAATATTAAAATAAGATGAAGAAAGAAAAAAGTATTGCACTTGTTGCTCACGATAATAGAAAAAAAGATTTAATCGAATGGGTTCGTTTTAATCGGAAAAAGCTTCGTAATCATTTAATTACGTGCACCGGAACTACAGGTAAATTGGTTGAAGAAGAATTAAACCGCGACACGCTGGGGCATCCCTTAGTGGTTAAGAAAATGAAATCAGGCCCGCTTGGTGGTGATCAACAATTGGGTGCAATGATTGCCGAAGGAAAAATTGATGTGATGGTGTTTTTCTGGGATCCTATGTCGGCACAACCTCACGATGTGGATGTAAAAGCGCTGCTTCGTTTAACCGTTTTGTATAATGTAGTTACGGCATCAAATCGATCTACAGCCGATTTCATTATTTCATCACATTTATTCGACGAAGAATATGAAGTAAAATTAAAAGATTATTCGACCTATATTCAAAGAAGTTTAGAGAGCTGATAATCAATGGTATAATTTGGTTAAATTGCACTTTTTCAAACCTTTGAAGGGCGATAAAATGGGCGAGTGTATTTTTTAAATTGATTATTCGGCCAAGCCACTCGATTTACTAACATTAAAATGTGAAAAGAAATAAGAAAAAAATGGGCAAAAGGTTTGATAAAGTGGAAAACTTAAGTACTTTTGCAGCCCTGAAAATTTAATCGTTATGGCTAAGAAAAGTAAAGAAGCAAGAGGACAAATAATTTTGGAGTGTACAGAGCACAAAGAAAGCGGTATGCCGGGTACATCTCGTTATATTAGCACCAAAAATAGGAAAAATACACCTGAAAGAATGGAGTTGAAAAAATACAATCCTATTCTTAAGAAAATGACTATTCACAGAGAAATTAAATAATTATGGCTAAGAAAGTAGTTGCAAGTTTACAGACTGCAGGAAAAGATTGGGCGAAAGTTATTCGTACAGTAAAATCAGAAAAAACAGGCGCTTATACTTTTAAGGAAGAGATTCTTCCCTTGGCAGAAGCTAAGAAGTTGGCTGCACAGAAGTAGTTTTTTCTGTAGATGAAAAATAATTGCCTTATCTATGAATAATAGATAGGGCTTTTTTATATTTTAATAGTTTAAATATGGGTATTTTATCGTTCTTTTCGAAAGAAAAAAAAGAAGTCTTGGATAAAGGTTTGGAAAAAACCAAAACAAATCTGTTTTCGCAACTGACCAAAGCAGTTGTAGGAAAATCGAAAGTTGACGATGATGTACTGGATAATCTGGAAGAAATTCTGATTACTTCGGATGTGGGTGTGGCAACCACATTAAAAATTATTGAGCGCATTGAACAGCGCGTTGCACAAGATAAATACCTGGGAATATCACAGTTAAACAAGATTCTGCGTGAGGAAATTGCTTTTTTACTCGAAGAAACTGAAAATAAGAAATTAAAAGGATTCGATTTTGAAAAGCAAGCCGATCCTTATGTGATTTTGGTGGTTGGCGTAAATGGTGTGGGTAAAACAACTACCATTGGAAAATTGGCTTATCAATACAAACAGGCGGGCAAATTAGTTGTTTTAGGTGCTTCTGATACGTTTAGAGCAGCTGCCGTCGATCAATTAACGATCTGGTCTAAACGCGTGGATGTGCCCATAGTTAGTCAGGGTATGGGCGCCGATCCTGCTTCCGTTGCTTTTGATACCTTGCAATCGGCCAAAGCGCAAAA
Source organism: Bacteroidales bacterium (assembly GCA_016929955.1). GTDB lineage: Bacteria > Bacteroidota > Bacteroidia > Bacteroidales > UBA12170 > UBA12170. The sequence goes on from JAFGHU010000217.1 coordinate 2,136, forward strand.
TGCGGATGTGGTTATTATCGATACAGCCGGTCGCCTACATAACAAAACGAACCTGATGAATGAGCTGACCAAGATTAAAATGGTAATGAAAAAAGTGGTAGCTGATGCTCCTCACGAAATTCTTTTGGTTTTGGATGCTTCTACCGGACAAAATGCGATTGAACAAGCAAAGCAATTTACTGCCGCTACAGATGTTAATGCTTTGGCGCTTACCAAATTAGATGGAACGGCAAAAGGAGGCGTTGTGATTGGTATTTCCGATCAATTTAAAATCCCTGTAAAATATATTGGACTAGGCGAGCAAATGACTGATTTGCAAATTTTTAGACGAAAAGAATTTGTAGATAGTTTGTTTGGTGAATAGCTTTTTGTTCCTTTTTTCTGAGAATCACTGAATAAAGATTTTGTAACTATTCAGTGTCAAAACTTGAAGATACTTATAAGTTTTCTTTGTGAGCCTCAGTGTTTTCTTTTCCATAGGGATGCCTTTGGCAGTGTTACTCTGCGAAATAGCTATTACACTCCCAAGGGGATGCCTTTGGCAAAAGTTGCGCAAAGAAGCTCTGCCAAAGGTATCCCTTCGGGGAAAAGTGACACTGCCAAAGGCATCCCTTCGGGAAAAGATTAATTGATAATTATTAAAAACATTTATCACTCTTGCTTTTCAGTATACTGATGTTAGAAGATTTTCAATTTTCGTTTCTAAATCAAATATTGATTTCATTTTGATTTTCGTTGTTTTGAAAAATTTGCGGATAATTTTCCTTAAAATTGGCGTAAATAAAATCCAATGGCACATCGTCGAATGATCCATAATCTTCTAAATAAAGCATAAATTTATTCCCCGATTTATCAAATTCCTGAAATAAAGAATCGTTCTCTCCATCAAAATCAAGGGTTTGTACATTTAATTTCTGACACAGTTCTGCATTAAATGCCGGAGATACTTTTAACCACTTATCCTCTAGATACAGATCTACCATGCCATGAGGTGTAATTTCATCGTTGCCGAATTTTTCTATAAAGCGTTCTATTCCGATGTGATTTTTCACTTTTGCTAAGTGAAGTCGCGACGGGATTCCCAAGGCTCTTAAACAGCTAACCAACAAAATAGATTTATCAATGCAATGCCCTTCTGATTTGCCGGCAATAGAGCTGGCTTTATAATGTTCTTTTTGAAAGCTGATACGGTAAGGATTATAACGCCACTGATCTCTAATTTTTAAATAGAGCTTTTTGGCTATTTCCTTTTTAGTGAGCGTTTTATTTTGAAATTCTTGAATTGTATCTTGAATTGCGGGATGATTGAAATCAAAAAAATAGGTTTCGTTTAGGTAGTTTTCCATCGTATAAATAATCGCGTATTTTATCTTTTTTTAATTTGAATTGGGTAGTGTTTTATGCAGTGTAAATTTACGCTATTTTATAAATAAAAAAGCCTGCTTATTGAATTAAACAGGCTTTTGAAATGAATAAAAAATCTTCGTTTATTTTGTTATTCCAATTAAGTCGAAAATAAAAGCATCTTCTAAGGCAATTTCTTTCAGTCTTTCAAAACGGCCTGAAGCACCTCCGTGACCAAAGTCCATATTCGTTTTAAGAAGCAGGATGTTTTCATCTGTTTTCATTGCTCTTAATTTGGCTACCCATTTCGCAGGTTCCCAATACTGAACTTGCGAATCGTGCAGTCCGGTTGTTACTAAAAGATTGGGATAATCTTTTGCTTCTACCTGATCGTAGGGCGAATAGCTAAGCATATAATCATAAGCATCTTTATTTTTCGGATTTCCCCATTCGTCAAACTCTCCGGTTGTTAAAGGAATACTTTCGTCGAGCATAGTGGTTACCACGTCAACAAAAGGAACCGCAGCTATTACCCCTTTATAAAGTTCAGGCTGAAGATTGATAATAGCACCCATCAATAATCCTCCGGCGCTTCCACCCATTGCAAAAAGATGTTTTGGCGATGTATAATTTTCAGCAATTAAATATTCAGAGCAGGCATTAAAATCGGTAAACGTATTCATTTTATTGAACAATTTTCCATCTTCGTACCACTGGCGACCCATTTCTTGTCCACCACGAATATGTGCTATGGCATAAATAAATCCACGATCGAGCAAAGTTAATCGTGTAGAACTAAAATAATCTTCCATAGAATAACCATACGATCCATAACCATAAATCAATAATGGATTATCCCCTTTGGGGTTGATGTCTTTTTTATAAACGATAGAAATAGGAATTTTGGTTCCGTCTTTAGCTGTTGCCCATAATCGTTTGGCTTCGTAATTTTCCGATTTAAATCCTCCCAAAACTTCTTCCTGTTTTTTTACGTTTTTTTCTCTCGTTTCCATATTGTAATCGATGGTTGAAGAAGGTGTGGTAAGTGAAGAGTATCTGTAGCGCAAATTATTGGTGGCAAAATCAGGATTATAACCAATTCCGGCCGTATAGGTTTCTTCACCAAAATCGAGGTAATGCTCTTCTTTGGTTTTATTGTTGATGATACGGATATTGGTTAATCCATTTTCTTTTTCTTCTATAGCTAAATAATTATTAAATACTTCGATATCATTAAGCATAACGTCATCGCGGTGGGGGATAACTTCAGTCCAATACTTTTTATCTGTTTTATTTTCAGGAGTTTCCATTAAACGAAAGTTTTTTGCATCGAGGTTGGTAAGCACATAAAAAGTGTTTTGGAAGTGGGAGATGCTGTATTCCAAATCGCGTTCGCGTTTTTGAAACAAACGGAATTCTCCGTCAGGATTGTTTGCATCTAAAATGCGGTATTCGTTAGAAACGGTTGAGCTGGATCCAATAACCAGGTATTTGTCGGTTTTTGTTCTATAAATATAGGTGCTAAAAGTTGGATCATCTTCTGTGAATATTTCCGTTGTTTTATTTTGATCACCCAAACGGTATTTGATAATCTTATTCGAGCGCAAAGATTCGTCTTTGGTTGAGAAAAATACGGTTTTATTATCGGCAGCCCACACGGCACGACCCGTTGTATTTCCTATTTCATCAGTTAAAAATTCACCGCTTTCCAAATTTAAAAAGCGGATATTGTATTTTCTGCGACTAACTGTATCTTCGCCAAAAGAGAGCAGTTTATTGTCGTCGCTAACACTTAAACCGGTGGCAGCATAGTAGGCATATCCTTCGGCAAGTTTATTTACATCGAGCATAATTTGTTCATCAGCTTCGAGGCTTTGGTATTTGCGACAATAGATTGGATATTCTTTTCCTTCTTCATAACGCGTATAATACCAGTATTCATTTTTGAAATAAGGCACGGAATTATCATCTTGTTTAATTCGTCCCAACATCTCTTCATATAATTTCTCTTGAAATTTTTCGGTATGCTTTAAAACGCTATTCGTATAGTCGTTTTCATCGGTTAGATACTGAATTACAGCTGAATCTTCTCTTTGATTGAGCCAATAGTAGTTATCAACACGTGTATGCCCGTGAATGGTCATTTCGTGAGGAATAATCTTTGCGACAGGCGCGGAAATTTTCATATTTTTTGAATTGTTACAAGCCGTAAATGCAAAACTTAATGCAATTAGGGCAAGATAAAAGGAATTTGATTTAAGCATGGGTTTCATAAGATTTGGTGTTATTTGTTTTAAACAAAGCTACTAAAATATTAATTCATGGAATCGCTAAATTATTTAACCTATTTTTAGTTTCTTTGAATATTAAAAAAAAATAGAATACTATGCATTATCCTGAATTTTTTAAGACTATTCCCAGCATTAAGCTGGCTGATCCACTCGCCGATTTTTTAGGTGCTTTGGATGAAGGAATTGTTGAATTTACATACCTCGATGCTGTTAAATCAGCAGGACATAGTTGTCCGACTATTGCCGGCGCATATCTGCTCGCTTACAAAGGTTTAGAAGCACTATATCCGGATGGATTGCCTTTGCGTGGAGGTATAAAAGTGGAGCTAAAAGAATCGATAACAGAAGGTGTTACGGGGGTGATTGCCAATGTGTTTACCCAAATCACCGGCGCTACCAAAGAAAGTGGTTTTAAAGGAATAAACGGTCAATTTGTACGAAAATCACTTTTGGATTTTGATGCCGATATACGAGGTATAGTGCGTTTTACGCGTCTCGATACCGGAAAATCTGTTGATATGGTATACAATCCTGTTGTTCCTCCCGATGCTAATCAAATGCCTTTGCTGCAAAAAATTATGAGTAATGCAGCCAGTGAAAATGATAAATTGGAATTTAAACGCTTGTGGCAAGAACGCGTAAAAAAAATAATAGTGGATCATTTCGACGATCCAAAAGTCATCGCATTTGTCTAAAATATAATAGTGGAGTTGTTTCGAATTTATACTTCTGCTAATTTTTGCATAATTGCTTATTTCTGATTCGAATCTATTTTTTTTATTAACATAAACTATTGCATATGAAGAAATTATTGTTTTTAATGAGTTTGTCGATTTTATTTCTTACGGCTTGTAATCAGCCGAAAGAAGATTTAAATATCGATTTTGAAAAGTACACTTTAGAAAATGGTCTGGATGTTATTTTACATGTCGATCGTTCTGATCCTATCGTTGCTTTTGCCGTTCAGTACCATGTGGGATCGAATCGCGAAGAAATGGGAAAAACGGGTTTTGCGCATTTGTTTGAGCATATGATGTTTCAGCGTTCGGAAAATGTTGGCGAAGATCAGTTTTTTAGTTTGATTCAAAATGCCGGTGGCACGCTTAATGGCGGAACTGGAAACGATGCAACTACCTATTACGAGGTGGTTCCGAAAAACGCCTTAGAAATGGTGTTATGGATGGAATCTGATCGTATGGGATATATGATTAATACCGTTACAAAAAAAGCGTTTGCCAATCAACAAAATGTTGTTCAAAACGAAAAGCGCCAAACATCCGACAACCGCCCTTATGGATATACGGGTTGGGTAGTTGCTAAAAACTTATATCCCGAAGGGCATCCATACAATCATACTGTAATAGGTGAAATGGAAGATTTATTTAATGCCACGGTTGATGATGTTAAAGCCTTTCATAAAATGTATTACAATCCAAACAATGCTACTATTGTTATTGCAGGCGATTTTGACGTTGAAAAAACCAAAGCACTTATAGAGAAATATTTTGGTGAAATTCCTGCAGGTGATAAAGTAGAAGATTTAAAGCCTCAGCCTGTTCAACTTGCTGAAACTATTAAAGTGTATCACGAAGATAATTTTGCTCGCTCCGGTCAGTTGCGTATGATTTGGCCTACTGTTGAGCAATTTACCGACGATTCTTATGCATTAGATTATTTGGGCGCATTATTGAGTCAGGGTAAAAAAGCACCGCTCTACAAAGTGCTTGAAAAAGAAAAAGATTTGAGTTCGAGCTATTATGCCTACAATGGCAGTCAAGAAATTGCAGGTGCATTTAATATTGTGGTCACCTCAAATTCCGGAAAAAGCCTCGATGATATTGAAAAAGGGGTTTTTGAAGCTTTTGATTTATTCGAAAAAGAAGGTTTTACTACTGAAGATGTAGAAAGAATTAAAGCGGGTTTGGAGACTGGTTTCTACAATAGTATTAGTAGTGTTTTAGGAAAGTCCTTTCAACTAGCTACTTACAACGAATACGCTGGTGATCCGGCCTTCTATAAAACAGATATTGCCAAGATGAAAGCGGTTAGTAAAGAAGATATCCAACGCGTGTACGATAAATACATCAAAGGAAAAAACTTCTTAGCCACCAGTTTTGTACCTAAGGGACAAGTGGATTTGATTGTTGAAGGATCCGTAAAATCAGGCGTTGTTGAGGAAAATATATTGAACGCAACTGAAGTTGTTTTAGATAATGTTGAAGATGAAGAGGTTGTGCTTACTAAAACAAAGTTCGATCGTTCTAAACAACCTGTTGATGGGCCTGATCCAATGTTGAATCTTCCTACTGTTTGGGAAAAAGAATTGGCAAATGGAATGAAGGTATATGGCATTATGCAAAACGAATTGCCTTTGGTTCAATTTAATCTCGTTTTAAATGGCGGTCATTATTTAGATGATTTGAATAAGCCCGGAGTTGCTAATCTTTTAGCTTCTTTGATGATGGAAGGAACACAAAACAAAACACCTCAAGAATTGGAAGAGGCTATTGAGCGATTAGGCTCATCAATCCGAATGAGAGCTGATAACAATTCAATTTCGATTTCAGTAAATACCTTAGCCAGAAATTTTAAACCCACTTTAGCTTTGGTTGAAGAAATTCTGTTAGAACCTCGTTGGGACGAAGATGAGTTTTTACTTGCAAAAAGTGCTACTATCAACGCATTAAAGCGTCAAAAAGCAAATCCCGGAAGTTTAGCTCAGGCTGAATTTAATAAGTTGATTTACGGAGAAAATCATATTTATTCTACCGATAGAAGGGGGACTGCTGAAAGTGTTGCTGAAATAACGATGGATGATTTAAAAGCCTATTACAATGCAAATTTCTCTCCTTCGGTTAGTAGCTTTTTAGTGGCCGGTGATATTACAGAAAAAGAGGCTGTAGCATCTTTAGCAGGATTGACTGGCAAATGGGAATCAAAAAGTGTCTTTTTCCCTGAATATGAGTTACCTAAACCTCTAGAGAAGTCCGCAATTTATTTTATTGATGTTCCTGGAGCAAAACAATCCATCATTGATATTGGAAATCTTTCGTTAAGTAAAACAGATGAAGATTATTATCCTGCCTATGTGATGAATTACAAATTAGGAGGTTCTTTTAGCGGTTTTGTTAATTTAGTTTTGCGCGAAGAAAAAGGCTTTACTTATGGAGCACGAACCAGTTTTTATGGTAGTAATTTGCCCGGTCCATTTATGGCATCTTCAAGCGTTCGGTCTTCGGCTACTTTTGAGTCGGTAGAACTCTTTAAAAATATTATGACCGACTATAGAAATGGGATTTCTGAAGATGATCTTCAATTCACGAAAAATTCATTAATAAAATCCAATGCCCGCGAATTTGAAACTCTACGCGCTTTATTGGGTATGCTAGGCGATATTAGTGATTATAATTTGCCTTTCGATTATATTGCTCAAGAAGAAAATGTGGTTCGAAACATGACTCTAGAAGAACATAGAGCACTTGCACAAAAATACATTAATCCGGATAAGATGTATTATGTAATTGCAGGCGATGCTGCCACACAAATGGATGCTTTAGAAAAGTTAGGCTTTGGAAAACCAATTTTAATAAAGGAATAAATTAATTCTATGAATAAAAAAAGGGATGCTTCAACAATGAGCCATCCCTTTTTTATGGATCGTATATTTTAATTTTCAGGAGCTATATAAGGTTTTCTTGGCAATAATTCATCGCGCATAGCCGCTTGATAAATAAAAGCTGCAACCACAATAGCATTGTGTTTTAAGTCGTCCATTAATAAACGTTCGTAAGTATCCATAACGGTGTGATATCCTCTTCCATATTCTATTCGGTCTTGAATAAACTGAAAAGCAGGAAGTCCTAATGCATCAAAAGAAACGTGATCAGTACTGCCAGTACTTCCAATGTTAATAGTCGAGCATCCCATATCGGCAAACGGAACCATCCATTGTTCAAAAATTGGACGAATCATTTCATTTCCTTGCAAATGAATGCCACGGAATTTTCCGGTTCCATTATCCATATTAAAATAGACATCAAAATTAGTAAATCCGGGTTTTAATTCATTTGTTTCTTTATCGCGTAAGTATTTTTCCACATAACCTCTCGAACCGTGAAGTCCTTGCTCTTCGCCACCCCAAAGCGCAATTCGGATGGTTCTTTTAGGTTGAACGCCTATGGCTTTTAATATCCGAAGGGCTTCCATCATTACAATTCCACCTGACGCATTATCAGCAGCTCCTGTGCCTCCATGCCAAGAATCTAAATGAGCGCCGATTAATACAATTTGATCTTTTAGTTTTTTATCTGTTCCCGGAATTTCTCCCATCACATTTACGACTTTATTGTTTGGGATAAATTCATTTTGAATATCAATTTCCATTTCAACTGGCACGTTATGCGCCAATAAGCGAAGAATTCGACCATGATCTTCGATAGGAAGGTTTAATTCAGGAGTTGGTAATTCGCTTCCTATTTTATAGTTTGCTCCGTTCGCTCGAGGAACATTAAATTCTCCTGAATTATTCAAAATAACAGAAACGCCTTCCTCTCTGAAAAAATCGGCCGTTTTTTGCATCAATTCACGTCTTTTTAAATAAGCAGCACGATCAAAGTTCCGACGTTGTCTTGTAGCTGTACTTTCCTGAGTTAATTCCTTTAGACTTTCGTCGGTGTATCTTACGGCAAGTGCCTCGAAACTAGGTTCGTAAGTAGCCGCAGAAGGTAGGATAATGATTTTTCCGTTTAATTTGCCTGCAAATTTCTTAAAATCATCGGGGCTTTGAATATCAACCAAAACCACTTCGCCTTTAACTAATCCATTTGTACTTCCTGTCCACGCTTTTGGAAGCGACGCAAAATTCGTGTAATAAGGTGCTGTTAATGCCGCATAGGTTTTGATATTGTCCCAGCCGCCGCGCTCAAATGGGCGAACAGAATCAACAACGACATTGGATAATCCCATTGTTTTAAATTTTTCGGCCACCCAATCGCTAGCTCTTATTTTTCCTTGCGAAGCGGTAAGTCTTGGACCTAAAAAATCAGTCATCCAAAACGAATATTCTTCAATTTGAGAATGCGTTTTTCCTTCTTGCTTAATCTTATAAATCATTTCAAGATTAAGGTTTTCGTTTTGTGCAAGAGCGAATAGGGGAATAATAAAGGCCATAATTAGCCCTGCTAACAGTAATTTTGTTTTCATACTTTTAGGTTTAAGGTTATGTGTTTATAAATGCTTTAGAGGGTAAATGTAGCTAAAAATGTTTTGTCCAGCAAAAATTTTGAAATTGTAGAAAGAAAAAGATTGTTGTCCGGTATAATGGTATTACGTTTCAATATTTTGATTTAAGAACAAGGAACATCCATTTTTGATTTTAGATTATATGGATACTATCGTAAATCTAAAATTGTTATTC